>NZ_JAEULU010000357.1 GCF_016792925.1 Gemmobacter sp. | reverse complement strand
AAATATCCCACGGGGGTCCGGGGGCGTGAAGCCCCCGGCGCTGGCCCAGCAAACCACCCGGAGCAGCCCATGACCGACCGTATCGCCCTTGTCACCGGTGCCTCGCGCGGCCTTGGTTTCGCCATGGCGGAAGAGCTGGCCACCCTCGGCTGGCATGTGGTGGCGGTCGCGCGCACCGTCGGCGGGTTGGAGGAGCTGGACGACCGCGTGAAGGAAAAGCGCCAGCCCGGCGCTGGCGAGCTGACCCTGGCGCCGATGGACATCACCAATGATGACGCCATGGCCTATCTTGCCAATTCCATTGGCGAGCGGTGGGGCAAGCTGGATCTTTGGGTCCATGCCGCCGTGCATGCTGCACCGCTGACCCCCGCCAATTTCCTCGACATGAAGGATTGGGACAAATCGGTGGCCATCAACGCGCGCGCGACCGGGATGCTGATCCCGCTGATCGCGCCGCTCTTGGGCGCCGAGGGGCAGGCGCTGTTCCTCGATGACCCGCGCGCAGGCCAGATGTATTTCGGCGCTTATGGTGCCAGCAAGGCCGCGCAGCTGGCGCTGGCCCGCAGCTGGCAGGTGGAATCGGCCAAGATCGGCCCGCGCATCCGCATCGAGACCCCCGCGCCGATGGCCACCGCCACCCGCGCGCGCTTCTTCCCCGGCGAGGATCGCTCGGTGCTGGCGGACATCAAGGCCGAGGCCGCCCGGCTGGTGGCGCTGCTTTAGGCCGTGCCATAGCCCACCAGCGCCTTGACCTCGCAGAAGTCATGGATGCCCCAACCGGCATATTCCCGCCCGTTACCCGACTGCTTGTAGCCGCCAAAGGGCGCGAATGTATCCCACTCGGGGTAATTCAGGTTCACCTGCCCGGCCCGCAGCCGCCGCCCGACCGCGCGCGCCTCTGACACCTCGCCCTGCACATAGGCGGCCAGCCCATAGGGCGTGTCATTGGCCATGGCCACGGCCTCATCCACCGTGTCATAGGGCAGAATGGCCAGCACCGGGCCAAAGATTTCCTCGCGCGCGATGGTCATATCGTTGGTCACGCCGCCGAACACCGTGGGCCGCACATACCAGCCCCGGTTCACCCCCTCGGGCCGCCCGATCCCGCCCGCGACCAGCACCGCCCCCTCGGCCATGCCCTGTGCGATCAGCCCGTGCACCTTGTCGAATTGCGCCCTGGAGACCAGCGGCCCCATCGTGGTCGTCTCGTCGCCAGTGGCCCCAATCACCACCTCGGCGGCCACCTCTGCCGCCACGCGCAGCGCCGCCTCATGCGCCGCGCGCGGCACGAACATCCGTGTCGGCGCATCGCAGCTTTGTCCGGTATTGCCGAAACAGCCCTCCACCCCGCCGCGCACCGCCGCCGCCAGATCGGCAGAGGGCAAGATGATATTGGCCGATTTCCCGCCCAGCTCCTGCGCCACCCGCTTCACCGTGGGCGCCGCCGCCGCCGCCACCGCCGTGCCCGCGCGGGTCGAGCCGGTGAAGCTCACCATATCCACCTCTGGGTGCGAAGCCAGCCGATGCCCCACCACCGGCCCCATGCCGTTCACCAGATTGAACACGCCCTTCGGCACCCCGGCCTCGTGGCACACTTCGGCAAAGAGCAGCCCCGAGAGCGGCGCAATTTCCGAGGGTTTCAGCACCATGGTGCACCCCGCCACCAGCGCAGGCGCAACCTTGCAGGCGATCTGGTTCATCGGCCAGTTCCACGGCGTGATCAGCCCGCAAACCCCGATCCCCTCATGGATGATCCGGGTGGCGCCACGGGAATATTCCCACACCATCTCCTCGGCGGCCTGCAAAGTGCTTTCGATATGCACCTGCCCGGCCCAGGCCTGCGCCCCCCGCGCCCAGGCAATCGGGGCGCCCATCTCCAGTCTCATCGCCTGCGCGAAATCCTCGTATCGCGCGTTGTAAACCTCCAGAATGCGCCGCAGCAGGGCGATCCGCTCGGCCAAAGGCGTGGCGCAAAAGCCGTCAAAGGCCGCACGCGCCGCCAGAATGGCGCGATCTGCATCCGCCACCGAGCCAAGCGCGATCTCGGTCACGATCTCCTCGGTCGCCGGGTTCTCCACCCCCAGCCGCTCGGGCGCCATCGGCTCAACCCATTCACCGTCAATATAGAATTTCGCGGGATGCTGCGGGATCATGGCGCTTACCTGAAATGGATGTTGAAGCGGGAGCGGACGGCGGCGTCGATCTCTGGCGCGATCTGGCAACCCGCCTTGCCCAGAATCTCAGTCTTGCGCTGAATGGCCCGATCCAGCAACAGCGGCTTTCCGGCCTCGGCCCATTCCTTTGGCGACATGCGGTTGCCGACCTTCGGATAGACATATTCGGTCTGCATCAGGCCCAGCGTCTGCATCGAACCCAGATAATGCCCCGGCCCGCCCAGACACACCTCCTTCATCGCCTCAAGGCTGGTGGTGTCGGGCGTCACATCAATGCCCCGCACCAGCCGCATCACCTGCCCCAGAATGTCATCACCCAGCACGAGGCTTTCCAGACAGAACCCCAGAAGCGAGGCATGCATCCCGACCGCCTCATAGCACATGTTGAGGCCCGCCAGCCCCGCAAGGCTGTTGGTGATGCCCTGCTCCCATCCCGCCTGCATATCCGGCAGCTTGCTGTCACTGATGCCGCTGGCCGCCCCGCCGGGAAGGCCATAGAATTGGTGCATCTGCGCACAACCCGCCGTCAGCAGCGCCTGCTCGGCAGAGCCGCCCGACATGGCGCCGGTGCGCAAATCGCTCACGAAAGGCCAGGTGCCAAAGATTGCGGGCGCGCCGGGCTGGATCGCGTTCACATAGACCACGCCCGCCAGACATTCGGCAACTGCCTGCACGATCGCCAAGGCGATCGGCGCGGGCGCAGTGGCCCCCGCCTGACCCGCGCTCAGCAGCAGCACCGGCATGCCGCGCCGCACGCAATCCTCCATCACCCGGCAGGATTCCTCGGCAAACTTCATCGGCGGCACAACAAAGCAATTGGAATTGCTGACAAAAGGCCGCGCCCGCCATTTGTCCTCGCCCCCCGCCACCAGATGCAGCAGATCGAAACAGCCCGCCACATGCGACGGGTCGCTGAACGAGGTGCCCACATGCTTCGTCGTGCCCGCAAGGCAGGCATAAAGCGTGTTCACATCCATATCGTAATTGTCCAGCACATCGCGGCACACCATGGTGCGCTGGTAAAAATGCACATTGTCCAGATGCTGCACCAGCCGCGCCGCGTCATACAGATCCTGCGCCGTGCTGTCGCGATAGTCCAGCGTCACCGGGTCTACGATGTGCACCGCAGCGCCCGCTGTGCCAAAATGCACATTTGTGCCCTGCAAATGCAGATCTTGGCCCGGGTTGCGGGCATGAAGCGTGATGCCGCGCGCGGCCTTGGCCAGCATATCCTCCACCAGCGCGCGGGGAAAGCGGATGCGCCCATCCGCCCCCAGAATGGCCCCCGCCCCGGTCAGGATCTCCACGCCCGAAGGCGGCGCATTGGCAAAGCCGATCTGCTCCAGCGCCTGCAAGGCCGCCTCGTGGATCTGCGCCATCCCCGCCTCGGTCAGCGGCCGATACTGCCCGCCCGGCAAACCGGGCCGCACCGGGCGCAGGGCCTCCGCCAAAGGCGCCGCCCGCTCCGCCACCCGCGCCGCCCGCCCACCAGACCGCGCCCCGCGCTTTGCCTCTGCTGCTTCCGCCATCACCCGCTCCCTGCTCATTTTCTGTTCCCAAATATCCCGGGGGTGCGGGGGCTGGCCCCCGCTGCGTGGGGGATGTGCGGGGGCTGGCCCCCGCCTCGACCAGCGTCACAGGCGCACCCGCGCCGAAGTCGGATCATACATCGCCGCCAGCGAGGCCACCGCCCGATGCCGCACGCCGGCCACCTCGATCTCGTAAACGGAACCGAGGATTTCCGCCTCCGTTTCCTCCTTGCAGGGCACCCAGCCCATGCCAATCGCCGCGCCCAGATGATGCCCGTAATTGCCACTGGTCACCGGCCCGATGATCTTGCCATCGCGCAGCAGCGCCTCATTATGGAACAAGAGCGGCTCCGGGTCTTCCAGCCGGAACTGCACCAGACGCCGCTCCAACCCCGCCTCCGCCTTGCGCAAGACCGCCTCGCGCCCGATGAATGCGGGCTTGGCGGTGCGCACCGCGAAACCAAGGCCCGCCTCCAGCACATGATCCTCATCGGTGATGTCATGGCCCCAATGGCGATAGGCCTTCTCAATCCGGCAACTGTCCAGTGCATGCAGCCCGCACAGCTTCAAGCCCGGCTCCGCCGCCATGATCGCCTCGAACACATGCGCCGCCTGATCGGCGCTCACATAAAGCTCCCAGCCCAGCTCGCCCACATAGGTCACCCGATGCGCCCGCGCGAGACCCATGCCGATCTCGATTTCTCGCGCCGTGCCAAAGGGATGCGCGGCATTGCTGAAGTCATTCGGGCTGACTTTTTGCAGCACCGACCGCGCCTCCGGCCCCATCAGGCACAGCACCGCCTCTGCCGCCGTCACATCGGTGATCACCGCAAACTCATCGCCCACATGCGCCCGCAGCCAGGCCAGATCGCGCTGCAAGGTTGCCCCCGGCACCACCAGCAAAAACGCCGTCTCGCTCAGCCGCGTCACCGTCAGATCGCTTTCGATCCCGCCCCGGTCATTCAGCATCTGGCCATAAACGATGCGCCCCACCGGCACATCCACTTGCGCCGCACAGACCCGGTTCAGAAACCGGCAGGCATCGCGCCCCTCGACCCGGATCTTCCCGAAAGAGGACATATCGAACAATCCGGCCTTTTCGCGCACTGCGAGATGTTCGGCTTTCTGGTTCTCGAACCAGTTTTGCCGCCCCCAGCTGTAGCGATATTCGTGCTCCTGCCCGTCCCGCGCGAACCAGTTCGCGCGCTCCCACCCGGCCACTTCGCCAAACACCGCCCCCCGCGCCGCCAGCGCCTCATGCAGCGGCGTCCGCCGCACCCCGCGCGAGGTCACCACCTGCCGGTAGGGGTAGTGATCGGCATAAAGCAGGCCCAGCGTCTCGCTCACCCGCTCTTTCAGATAGGCGCGGTTCTTCTGGAAAGGTTGCGCCCGGCGAATATCCACATCCCACAGGTCAAACGGCGGATGGCCTTCGGTGATCCAATGCGCCAAAGCCATGCCCGCCCCACCCGAGGAGATGATGCCAATCGAGTTATACCCCGCCGCCACCCAATAGCCGCCCAGCTCCGGCGCGGGGCCAAGGTAATAGCGGTCATCAGGGGTAAAGCTTTCTGGCCCATTGAAAAAGGTGTGAATCCCCGCCGACTCGAACATCGGCATCCGGTTCGTCGCCATCTCCAGAATCGGCGCGAAATGATCCCAATCCTCGGGCAGCGTGTCGAACTCGAAATCCTCGCGAATGCCGCCCATGCCCCAGGGCTTTGCCTTCGGCTCAAAGGCCCCCAGCATCATCTTGCCGGCGTCGGATTTGTAATAGGCGCATTCATCCACCACCCGCAGCACGGGCATGTCGCCCAAGCCCTTGATAGGCTCGGTCACCAGATAGAAATGCTCCGCCGCATGTAGCGGCACCGTCACGCCATTCTGCGCCGCCAGATCCCGCCCCCACATGCCGCCGCAATTCACCACCAGATCGGCAGCGATATGGCCCGGCCCTTCCGGGCCCAGATAATCCACCCCGGTCACCTTGCGGCGCGGGCCTTCCGTGACCTCGGTCACCGCCGTCACCTTGACATTTTCGAACAACAGCGCCCCGTTCATCCGTGCGCCCTTGGCCAAAGCCATGGTGATATTCGCCGGGTCACATTGCCCATCGCCCGGCAGATGCACCCCGCCCACCACGCCTTCGATGTTCAGATGCGGATACAGCGCCTTCACCTCGGCAGGCGTGATCCGATGCACCTCCACCCCGAAAATATCGGCGATGGTGCCTTGGCGCAAAATCTCCTGCATCCGGTCTTCCGTCAGGGCCACGGTCATCGATCCCACGGTCTTCATCCCCGTCGCCACGCCGGTCTCGGCCTCAAGGCGGCGATACAGCTCCGCCGAATATTTCGCCAATCGCGTCATATTCTGATTGGCGCGCAGCTGCCCGATCAGCCCCGCCGCATGCCAGGTGGTGCCCGACGTCAGCCGCTTGCGCTCCAAAAGCACAATGTCGCGCCAGCCCGCCTTGGCCAGGTGATAGGCCACCGAACACCCGGACACCCCGCCCCCGATGATCACCGCCCGCGCTTTGGAAGGAATTGCCGCCATGGTCTCACTCTTTTTCTGTCTGAAAATATCCCGGGGGGTCGCGGGGGGCTGGCCCCCCGCGGTGTTCAGCCGCGCAGCCGCCGGTTTTCCGGGTCCCAGAGCGGCCGGTCCTCCTGCACCACGGCCCGGTGGCGGGTGCCGAAAATCTCCACCTCCACCTCGGTGCCCGGCACCGCCAGGTCGGCGCGCAGCATGCCGAGGCCAATACAGGCCCCCACCCGATGCCCGAACGCGCCCGAGGTCACCTCGCCCACCACCCGTTCGCCCTGCCAGATCGTCGACATATAGGGCGGGTCGTAATCGCCCGCCTCGATCACCAGCGTGGCAAAGCGCTTGGAAACCCCGGCCTGCCGCTCGGCCTCCAACGCCGATTTTCCGCGAAAATCGGCTTTGCCCCAATCGACAAAGCGCTCCAGCCCGCCCTGCAACACGGTGTAATCGGTCGAAAGGTCGCCCTTCCAGGCGCGATAGCCCTTTTCGATCCGAAGCTGGTTCAGCGCGAACATCCCGAAAGGTTTCAAGCCCTTATCGGCCCCCGCGTCCATCACCGCCGCATAAACCGTCGGCGTGTCGGCAGCGCGCGAATGAATTTCCCAGCCGAGTTCGCCGGCAAAGCTCACCCGCATCAGCACCACCTCGCGCCCCGCGATCCGCGCCTCTTGCCAGCTGAGCCAGGGCAGGCCCAGATCGGCCTCCGCGACCGGGGTCAAGACCTCGCGCGCCCGCGGCCCGGTCACGATCTGCGTCGCCCAATCGGCGCTTTCATCGGTGAGGGTCAGCCCTGGCGCCAGATGCCGCCGCAGCCAATCGCCGTCGTGCCCCTGCGCCGTGGCAGCCGTGATCAGCCAGAACGCCTCCGCCCCCAGCCGCACCGCCGACATTTCGGTGACGATCCGGCCCTTGTCATCGGCGAAATAGCACAGGCCCACCCGGCCCGCCCCCGGCACTTTGCCGGTGATCTGCTGCGCCAGCCAATCCACCGCGCCCGGCCCCTCCAGCCGGAAACGGCTGAAGCCCGGCAGGTCAAGGATGCCGCAAGCGTCCCGCACCGCCGCGCATTCCGCCTGCACCGCCGCCGCCCAAGGCCCGTTCCGCGCCCAGCTGCGCTGCGCCGCCTCGCTGGTGTCATCGCCGGGGCGGGCATACCACAGCGCGCGTTCCCAGCCATTATAGGGGCCAAACTGCGCGCCCTGCGCCTTCACCTGCGCATGGACGGGCGACAGGCGCTTGTCGCGCCCGGCGGGCCAGGCGTGATGGGGAAAGTGAATGGCATATTCATGTCCGTAAACTTCCATCC
>NZ_JAEULU010000352.1 GCF_016792925.1 Gemmobacter sp. | reverse complement strand
TGGCCTCGGAAATCAGGGTGAAGATCGAGGAACGTGCTGAAATCGTTGAACACCAGATGCGGCGTCGCATCCTCGGGCTGGCTCAGCTGGCGCCCGGCCATATGGCTGCCGCCGGTAAAGCGCCAGACGGTCATGCCCGCGGCAAGCCCTGCGCGAATGCCGGTCAGACTGTCCTCGATCACCAGACAGCGCGCCGGATCGGCGCCGCAAGCGGCAGCAGCATGCAGGAACAGATCGGGCGCAGGCTTGCCCCGCGCCACCATCGAGGCGGTAAAGAGGCGCGGCCCCACCAAATCGTCAAGCCCGGTCAGCCGCAGCGAATGCTCGGCCCGTTTCGGGCTGGAGGAGGTGGCCACACAGCGCGGCAGCGCCAGCCCATCCAGCGCCGCCCGCACGCCGGGCATCACCTTCAGATCGGTTTCAAACGCCGCCAGCAGCCGGTCACGATAGCGCGCCTCGAATTCGGGCGGCAGGTCCAGCCCGAAGGCATCGCGGATCGCCTGCATCACGGTCGGATAGCTGCGGCCCAGAAAGTTGCGCGACACATAGTCCAGATCGACCTGCACGCCGCGCGCGCCCAGCTCGGCAATCAGCATGGACAGCGAGATGATCTCGCTGTCGATCAACACGCCGTCACAATCGAGGATCACAAGGTCGAACTGGCTGCTCATGCTTTCCTGTAGCCGCATGGCCCCCCCGCTGGCAAGCGCGGCAGCCCCCGCCTCAGTATTCGTCCTCGCGCGGGCCGGATTGCCATTCATGCGCCAGGTTGCCAAAGCGGGTGAAGCGGCCCTCGAAGGAAAGCTCCACCGTGCCGATGGGACCATGGCGCTGCTTGCCCAGGATCACCTCGGCCTTGCCATGCACGCGCTCGGCCTTTTCCAGCCATTCGGCAAAGCGCGGGTCATCTTCCGGCGGCTTGAGGCGTTCGTGATAATATTCATCGCGATAGACGAACATCACCACATCGGCGTCCTGCTCGATCGAGCCGGATTCGCGCAGGTCGCTCAGCTGCGGGCGCTTGTCGTCGCGGCTTTCCACCGTCCGGCTCAGCTGCGACAGCGCGATGACCGGGATGTTCAGCTCCTTGGCGATGGCCTTGAGGCCTTGCGTGATCTCGGAGACTTCCTGCACCCGGTTGGTCTCGCCCCGCCCGGTGCCTTTCAGCAGTTGCAGATAGTCGACCATCAGCACGTCAAGCCCATGCGTGCGCTTCAGGCGACGGGCGCGGGCAGCGACCTGGCTGATCGGCAAGGCGGGCGTGTCGTCGATGTAAAGCGGGCAGGATTCCAGCGATTTCGCGGCTTCGACAAAGCGGCGGAACTCGGTTTCCGTCATGTCGCCCCGACGGATCTGTTCTGAGGGCACCTCGGCGGCCTCGGACAGGATGCGCGCGGCCAATTGCTCGGCGCTCATCTCGAGGCTGAAAAAGCCGACGCAACCGCCCTCCACCGCGCCTTCACTGCCATCATGGGTGCGGCCGCGCTTATAGGCCTTGGCAATGTTGAAGGCGACGTTGGTGGCCAGCGAGGTTTTCCCCATCGAGGGGCGCCCGGCCAGAATGATCAAGTCAGAGGGGTGCAGGCCGCCCATCTTCTTGTCGAGGTCGATCAGGCCGGTCGAAATCCCCGCCAGACCGCCGCCGCGCTGATAGGCGGCATTGGCGCTGTTCACCGCCTCGGTGACGGCCTTGAGGAAGGACTGAAAGCCGCGCTCGGCCACGCCTTGTTCGCCCAGCTTGTAAAGCCGCTGTTCGGCCTCGGTGATCTGCTCGCGCGGCTCGGACGTCAGATCGACCTTGCCCGCCTTGGCCGAAATGTCGCGGCCCAGCTGGATCAGCTCGCGCCGCACCGCCAGATCATAGATCATCTGCGCGAACTCGCGGGCGGCAAAGGCGCTGATCGCGGCCCCTGCAAGGCGCACCAGATAGGCCGGGCCGCCCAGCTCTTTCAGCCCCGCATCATCCTCCAGAAAGGCCTTGAGCGTGACCGGCGAGGCGAGCGCGTTCTTCTGGATGCGCGCGGCGGCGACCTCGAAGATGCGCTGATGCACGGGGTCGAAGAAATGCTCGGCCCGGCACAGCGAGGCGATGCGGTCGTAAATGTCGTTATTGGTCAGGATCGCGCCCAGAAGCTGCTGTTCCGCCTCGATATTGTGGGGCAGCGCCTCGGTGGTGGCACCGGCATCAGCGGGGCCGGGCAAGGGGGCAGGCTTGAGCGCCGTGATCTCGTTCATATGCCTCATGTCCTTCTTGATCCCTGCGGATAGCGCGGGACGGGCCGCGCCGCAATCGGGGAACAACTTGGGGAACAACCCTGTGGACAACCCCGGCCGGGGCGCAGGGTTGGGGGGCACCCCGCCTCAGGCTACCATATCTGGCGAATTTTCAAAGCGGCCCGTGCGGGCGCACGATTCGCCCCTGGCCCAAAGGCACCCCCCGCCAAAGCGGATCGGCGGGGAGTTGCCGATGCCGGATCAGCCCTTGGCGCGGGCCGCTTGCCAGCCGCGCGGATCGTTCAGGAAAGCCTCCACGCCCTCCAGCGTCTCGGAGTCAAAACTGCCTTGGGCGCGGGCCTCGGCCAGCATGTCCCACCAGGTGCAAAGGTGGATCAGCTTTACCCCATGTTCACCCAGACGCGCCTCGGTTTCGGGGAAGATGCCATAGTAGAAGATCACCGCCGTATGGCCGCAGGTCGCGCCGGTGTCGCGGATCGCATCGACAAAAGACAGTTTCGAACCGCCATCGGTGGTCAGGTCTTCCACCAGCAGCACGCGCTGCCCCTCGGTCATGGCGCCCTCGATGCGGGCATTGCGGCCATAGCCCTTGGGCTTCTTGCGCACATAGCTCATCGGCAGGGCCAGACGCTCGGCCACCAGCGCGGCAAAGGGAATGCCCGCCGTCTCGCCGCCCGCAATATTGTCAAACGCCTCGAAGCCCGCCTCGCGCATCACGGTGACGGCCAGAAAATCCATCAGGGTCGAACGGATGCGCGGATAGGAGATCAGCTTGCGGCAGTCGATATAGGTCGGCGAGGGCAGGCCGGAGGCCAGCGTGAAGGGCTCGCGCGCATTGAAATGCACCGCGCCGATTTCCAGAAAGGCGCGGGCGGTCAGACGGGCGATTTCTTCTTTCGGCGGGAAGGTGGTGGGGATCATCGGATCAATCCTTGTGCGGTGCGTTTCATCTTGGCTCAAATATCCCCGCCGGAGGCTCCCACGGCGGGGGCAGGACGCTCCGCGGGGGATACTTAGACCAAGATGAAAGCGGTGTTCCTGAGGCTCAGGCTTCCACGGTCCAATGCAGGGGGAAGCCGGGGTTGAAGACGGTGACGGGGCCTGCCTCGGTATAGATTTTCTCCGGGAAGGCATGCGGGGCCTCGTGTTTCACCAGACGGATGGTGCCTTCGTTGACCGGCAGGCGGTAGAAGGCCGGGCCATTGAGCGAGGTGAAGGCCTCCAGCCGGTCCAGCGCGCCCTCCTCCTCGAAGACATGGGCAAGGCAGGACATGGTGTTGGTGGCGGTGAAGCAGCCCGCGCAGCCGCAGGCATGTTCTTTCAGCGCATCCACATGCGGCGCGGAATCGGTGCCGAGGAAATAGCAGCCCTCGCCGCTGGTCGCGGCCTTGCGGAGCGCAAGCCGGTGCTTTTCGCGCTTGGCCACGGGCAGGCAGTAGTAATGCGGCTTGATGCCACCCGCGAGGATGTGGTTGCGGTTGATGATCAGGTGATGCGTCGTGATCGTCGCGCCCAGATCGGGGCCGCCTGTGCGGGCATAGGCCACGCCTTCCTCGGTGGTGATATGTTCCATCACCACGCGCAGGCCCGGCGTCGCGCGGCGCAGCGGGTCCAGCACGGTGTCGATGAACACGGCCTCTCGGTCGAAGATGTCGACCTCATGGGTGGTCACCTCGCCATGCACGCAGAGCGGCAGGCCGATCTCGGCCATGGTGTCCAGCACGGCGCGGACATTTTCAAAATTGCGCACCCCGCCATGGCTGTTGGTGGTGGCGCCCGCCGGATAAAGTTTCACGGCCTTCACCAGCCCGCTGGCATGGGCGGCGCGCACATCTGCCGGGTCGGTGCCCTCGGTCAGATACAGCACCATCAGCGGCTCGAAGCTGGCGCCTTCGGGCAGGGCGGCAAGGATGCGGTCGCGGTAGGCGGCGGCCTGATCGCCGGTCACCACCGGCGGCACCAGATTGGGCATGATGATCGCGCGGCCAAAATGGCGGGCGGTTTCGGGCAGGACACCCTTCAGCATCGCGCCATCGCGCAGATGCAGGTGCCAATCGTCGGGGCGGCGAAGCGTGAGGCTCTGGGTCATGGGCAGGCCCTAGCGCAAGGGGGGCCGATTTTCCAGCGGATTTTCGGCTGGATCGTCCGGGTCGGGCGGCTTAGGCTGACGGGCAGGGCCGCCAGCGATGGGGCGGCACGGCTTTTTGAGACGGAGAAATAGATGCGGGAAATTTGGATGCTGGCGCCGGCGCTGGCCTTGGCCCTGGGTGCTGCCGCGCCGGCTTTTGCGCAAGAGGTGGATTGCGCCAATGCCATGGCGCAGATGGAGATGACCTTTTGCGCCGAACAGGACTGGCAGCGCGCCGACCGCGACCTGAACGATGCCTACAAGGCCGCGATGGCGCAGATGAAATCGGTGGATGCCGCATTGCCGAAAGACCAGCAGGGCGCGGCGGGCCATCTGAAGGCGGCGCAGCGCGCCTGGGTCACCTTCCGCGACGAGGCCTGCGCCGCAGAGGGCTATCTGATGCATGGCGGCAGCGCCGAGCCGATGGTGATCTATGGCTGCCGTGCCAGCCTCACGCGGGAGCGCGCGGCAGGGCTGTGGCAACTGGCCGGGCAGGGCGAGTAACGCTGAAAGGCGCGCCTCAGGCCGTGGGCTCCGAAGCGCTTTCCCGGGCGATCTGCGCCTCCAGCTCTGCCTGACGGCGGCGGAAGCGCGGCGCCTGCACCCGCGCATTGACCGAGCGGCAAAGGCCAAGCGCCCGGCGCCATTGGCTTTTGCCTTCCAGATGGTTCAGCAGGGTCTTGAGCCAGGGGCCATAGACCCGGCGGCGGCGCCACAGCGCCGAGAACAGCCGGGCATCGAGCTTGCCTTCGGTTGCGGCCTCCAGCAGCGGGCCCAGCAGGCCCATGGAAGTCAGCGCCGCATCGGGGCGCGGGCCGAGGAAGGGCGCGCGCAGCGGGGTGACATAGGGTTTGGTGAACAGCGCGGCATGCATGGCATCCTCGACCTCGCGCGGGTCATGCAGGATGAACACCTGACCGGCGCCCTCGATCATGTCGGGGGCATAGCCGAAACGGTCGGTGAAGCCGAGCTTGCGTGCGGCCAGATGGCGGCGATCCCAGCCTGCGACGGCGGGGGCAAGCGTCGCGCGCGGCGCCAGTGCCAGCACGGTCGCACCGGGTGCCGCCACCGAGAAGGCGCAGGCGGCATAGCCGCCCATCCCGGCGCCAAAGAACACCACGCGGTCGAAATCCTCGAAAAACGCGTCGTCGATCAGCCGGTCGAAATAGCGATACACCGCCGGGTCGCGGAACCAGGTCTCGCCATCGGCGATCAGCGTCAGGCTGGACCAGCCATGCGCCGCCGCCACCGAGACGGCAAAGGGCATCTGGCCGGGGCGGGCGCGCACCTGATCGACCGTCTCGAAAGACACGATCAGCACCGGGCCCTCATCGGTGAACAGCGCATGGTGATGCGCCCCCACCGGATCGAAATAGCCCTCTTCGTCGCAAATCTCTTCCAGCCGGGCCCGCCAGGAGGCCAGATCGGTCGCCATGGACGCATCATAGCGTGCGGGCAGGGTATGGGAACTGGAACTGCTGGACATGGGACTTCCGGTGGCTTTCGGCTTCATGAAACCGGGTATCGCAGTGTCGCGTGTCGAAAGCGGGCAGACAAGGGGGCAGTGCCGGGGCAGGGTTGAAACAATGGCCTTTCATTGTTTCCCGCCCGCCCTGTCGGCGCCCCCTCCTGACCGCCGCGCCCGAAGGCGCGGAACGGTTCAGGCCAAGGCCGCCTTGGAGGCGCTGCGCCCGGCCTTGCGCGGCGGCTTTGCCGCAGGCAGGGCGGCGGCGGTTTCAGCGCCGGACAGAGCCAAAGCAGCAGGCGCCGCCTTGGTTTTCGCCGTTTTCGCGGCCTTTTTCGCCGCCTTGGCGCGGTGCGGCGCCTCCGTGGCGGCGGGCGCGTCTTCCTCCGGATCGTCGGCGGCGTCCGGCACATCCAGATCGCCCTGATAGGCGGCCATCGCCTCTGCCGGGGCGGCCTCCTCGCTGGACATGCGGCTGCGATGCGCCTCGATCTGGGTAATCATTTCGGCGAAATCGGGGCTGGCATGCAATTCCGCCACTTTCGAGCGATGCCAGCGCACGGCGCGGTGATGCAGCGTGTTCAGGCGGCGATCCGACAGCAACTCCTCCATCCAGCGCGCCACTTCGGCATCATAGCGCCGGATCAGATCGCAGCGTTCCTCGTTGGTGTCGTTGAAGGCCCAATAGCGGTAGCCCATCTTGTCATTCACATGGTTCACCTTGCCACGCGCCGATTTGACCAGAAAACTGTCCATCGAGCGCAATTGGTAATGGTTCACCTGCGCGCGGCTGTAATCGGCCTGCACCAGCAGCTTCTGATGCGCCTCCTGCACCGGCACGCCGCCCGGCAGTTCCACCCGCAGGGCATGGCCCAGTTCGGGGCGCGGCAAGGGCACATGCACGCCGACGCGCGAGATCATCTTTTCGCGCAGCAATTCGCCCCGGAACAGCGATTTCGGAAAGGCGAAAGGATAGGCGCGCGGCCCGCTGGCGGCATTGGCCATGGGGAATTGCTGCGTGATCAGCCCCTCGCGGTAATCCTTCTGGCCATTGGTGCCAAAGCGCCGCCACGGCACCGAGATCGCCTCCACGCCATCACTGCCCGCCGCCGTCAGCGCCCGCACCGAGCCATCGCCGATATGCGAGGCCAGAAATTCGTCGGCATCGCAGACATAGATCCAGTCGGAGGATTTCACCTCGCGGTAGCGCGCGCCCTGTTTCAGCGCGCGGCGCTGGATGGATTGCGTGGGCCGATACAGCGTCTTGTGATGGATCGCGAGGCCCATCTTGGACAGCCGCACCACCATGTCGGTGGTCGGGTCTTCGCAATCATTGGTGCAGATCAGAAAGCGGTCAAAGCCAAGCGCCTTGTGATGGGCGAACCATTCCAGCAGGAAGGCGCCTTCGTTCTTCATCGTGGTCAGGACGGTATAGGTCTCGGCCATGGGTCAATGCTCCGCTTCGCCGGTAAATTCGACGGTAAAGAAAAAATCGGGGGGCAGGTCGCGCTCATGCAGGTCGGGGGGGATGACCCCCGGCCCGGCCATGAACACCGCCGACCCGAACACATGCTGCATGCGGCACAGTTTCTCCATGCGCGCACCAGTCAGCTCGGCGTAGAAGTTGCGATAGTTTTCGGTTTGCATCAGCGCGGCGATCTTGTCGCGGTGACAGGTCACCGAAAACTCATGCGCGGCGCGGATTTCGGGGTCGGCCAGCAGCCGGTCAAACTCGGCCTGCGCTGCCGGGATCATCCGCTGGATCGAGCGGTCCTCGTCGATATTGTGATTCATGCGGAACCAGTAGTTCAGGCCCTGATCGCGATCGACATGGTTCACGCGGCCCCGGTCGCGCTTTACCAGAAAGCTCTCGGCGCTGCGCACGGCATAGTGATTCAGCTGCACCCAGTCATAGCCATAGGTCTCGGTGGTGGAACGCCAGGCGTTGCGATAGGCCTCTTTCGGCATCGGGCGGCCCGAGCCGTTCAGCCAGCGCACCTGATCCCACAGGTCGGGGCGCAGGCCCTTGGGGCGGTGGACGCCCAGCTTCTTGTAGATGTCGATATTGCGGAACAGCGTCTTGAAGCCCCAGGCCTGATGCGGCTTGCGCACCAGCTCGGGCGCGCAGCGGGTGAACTGGTCGATGAGAAAGCGGTCCTCATAGCCATGCACCTCGGAATTGCCGAACAGCCGCCAGGTGAGCGAGATCATATTGGCCTCGCCCATGGCCTCATAGAGCGCCTTGAGCGTGCCATCACCGACCTTGATGTCGATGAATTCATCCACATCCATGCAGATGCCCCAGCCGCAATTCTGCATGATCGGCTCATTCTCGGCGGCTTGCAGCGCGGCGTGCTGCGGCTTCAGCTCGCCGCCGGGCACATAGGGGTTCAGGCGGTGCTGGACGATGCCCTTCTGGGTCAGCAGCTCCAGCATCGTGTCGGTGCCATCGCTGCAATCATTGGTGTAGATCAGGAAATCATCCACCCCGATGGCGCGGTGATAGGCCAGCCATTCGAGGATGAAGGGGCCTTCATTCTTCATGGTGGTGACGATGGCGGTGCGGCCGGCCTGCGTCGCGGGGCCGGGCTGCGCCTTGGGCTTCGAGACCGGCGGGCGCACGGGGCGGTGGTTGAAGGCCTCACCCGCCAGCCGCAGCAGCGACGGGTCTTCGATCAGCGCCGATTTCGGGGCCAACTCGCCGGGGTTGCGGCCCGGCACGCGCAGCGCCATGGCGCGGTAGAAATGCGCCACGCCGCCCTCGTCGGGCTTGGCATAGGCCACGCGCACCATGCGCCAGGTGTTTTCCAGTCCGGCCTTCACCGGCGCCACCCCCCAGCGGGCAATGCCGCGCCGATGGTCGAACTGGCGGCAGACGTGATCGCCAAACCCCTCGGCCTGACCGGGGCGGATGCGCCAGGGATAGATGCGATGCCCCACCAACAGCGTGACCCCCGCAGGCGCCGCCACGCAAAGGTCAAAGGCATGGGGCTGGCCGGGGTCGACCGGCGCGAGGATGTCGCAAGGGTCCAGCGTCAGCACCGCGCGCGCCGCGCGCAGAAAGCGCCATTTGACCGCCTCATAGATCAGCCCCTCGCCCAAAGGCGCCAGCCACGGATCAGGCGCGGGCTGCGCCATGCGGTCCTTGCCCGGCGCATCGGGGGCCATGAAAGGGTGGGTTTCCGGCAGGCTGTCCGGCTTGCCCAGCGGCAGCGGGCTGTCCAGCAGCACGACCGTCAGGCCGGTGCCGGTCAGCAGATGGTCCAGCCGCGCGGCAAAGCCCGGACCGGTGCCGCCCTCGGCCCGGTTCACGAACAGCGCCGCCTCGGCGCCATGATGGCGGGCGTGATAGCGCAGGCCCTCGGCGATCTGGTCGGGCGTTTCGGCATAGCGAAAGCCGAACAGGGTGTTCTTCCCGGCAAACAGGGCGGTTTCGGCCTCGGGCGCCGCGATCTCCAGCACGCCGCCGCCCTGCAAGGCCAATCGCAGCGGCCCGCCCCCCTCGTGACGCACCACCGCCAGCAGCGCCCCCGAGACCCCGCGCAGCTCCAGCGGCAAGGCGCAGCCCGGCGCGCCATCGGGATGCAGCGCCCCCGCTGCCACCCCGTTGCCAAAGGTGACATGCGCCCGCCCGTCCTGCACGCAGGCATCCAAGAGCAGAGGCAGCGCCGCAATCCCGGTTTTCCGCGCGCCCAGCCCACGGCACAGCACCCGACCTGTCGTCGGGCGGGGGGCGAACGCGGGCAGGGCGGAGGGGTCTTGCGGCATGGGTCTGGGCGGCTCGGTTACTGGTGATCACAATCGCGGCCAGTATCGTTACCACGATGGCAACAATGGGGCAAAGCCTTGCCCCGGCCCAATTTTGCGGGATTTCCCGTGAAACCTGTGCCTTTTGCGTCAATTTCCCGAAGTCTCGCCGCCAAAATACGGAAAATGCCGCCGAGGCCCGGGCTTCCCCGTTGGCAATCCTGCGGGATTTCGACACAATGTTGCGCAAATATAACCAATCGGGCGCCCCGTCGGGGCTCAGCCGGTGTGAATGTGGGCAGTCATATGGTGCGGGTACGCGAGGCGGGGACGTTGTGGATTGGCGGGGCGCTCAGCTGGATGGAGCAGCTCTGCCTGAAATCCTTCGTGGACAAGGGGCAGAAAATCACCCTGTTCCACTATGAAGACATCCCGAACGTGCCCGAAGGGGTGATCCTGCGCGACGGGCGCGAGATCCTCGATACGGATGACTTCATCAAATACGAACAGAAAGACAGTTTCGCGCTGTTTGCCGACCTGTTCCGCCTGCATATGATTCGGCACTGCCCCGGCATGATCTGGGTGGACACCGATGTGTATTGCTTCCAGCCGATGACCTATGACAGCGATTATGTGCTGGGCTTCGAGCTGCCGGGCCGGGTGCGGGTGAACAATGCCGTGCTGGGCCTGCCCGCCGACAGCCCGGTGCTGGCCGCCATGCTGGCCTTCACCGAAAACCGCTATGCCATCCCGCCCTTCCTGAAAGGCGAGGCGCAGGAAGAGATGCGCGCCGCCGCCGAGGCCGGCAGCCCGGTGCATGTCAGCCAGCAGCCCTGGGGGGTCTGGGGGCCGCTGCTGATCACGCATTTCATCAAGAAATTCAACCTGCTGGATCAGGTGCAGCCGCTGCATGCCTTCTATCCCGTGCCCTACCCGGACCGGATGCAGTTCATGCGGCGCGCGGGCGTGGTGGATCTGGCGGTGAAGCCCATCACCACCGCGCTGCATGTCTGGGCCTCGAACAAGCGCGAGATCGGCCTGCGCCATAACGGCCTGCCGCCGGTCGGCAGCTGGTTCGACCGTGCCTGCCGCGACCATGGCATCAAGGCTGCGCTGGCCCCGATCAAGGGGCGCGGGCGCAACCAGTTCGAGGCGGCCCTGCTGGAGCCTTTGGGCACGGCGCCGGTCGAGGTCTTTGCCGATATTGGCGGCACGGCGCAAACTCTGGCCGTGACGCTGGCGCTGCGCGACGACTGCGAGGTGCTGCTGGTCGATCTGGATCACAAGGGCGGCTGGTGCGCCACGCCCTCGGCTTGGGTCGAACCCTATCGCCGCTTCCTGATCGACAACGGTATCGAGGCTGACCGCATCCGCCATGTTGGCGAGGCGGGGGGGCTGATCGGCTGCGATGTGATCGCCAATCTCTCGGGCTTTGGCGATGTGAACAAGGTGGCGCATCTGACCCCGGTGATGGAGCGCGCGCTGAAACCTGGCACGCGGATGGTGACCGACATCCGCAAAGGCTCGGGCGCCTATCCCTTCCTGAACCGCTACGGCGCCTGCGAGACGCTCTCCACAAGGCAGGTGGATGATGTGCCAGTGGTGCGGGCGCTGTTCCGCCCCTCGGAACAGGCGGCAGCCGAGGCCGAGGCCCGCGCCGCCATCGCCCCCGAACCCGAGGCCTGGGCCGAGCTGGCAGCCCAGCTGGCCGGGCCGGAGGGCTGGGTGCGCGACAGCGGCACGCATTCCTTCCTCTACGTGCCGCGCGGCTCGGATACGCTGGTGGTGACCTTCGACAATCTCGATATCGCCATGACCAAACGCGAGGATCGCCGCCCCTGGGGCTATGGGTTCATCGAGAAACAGGGCTGGGACATGCTGGGCTGCATGGCAAACGGCTGGACCTGGTATCGCGATGCCTGGGTGCATGATCAGTTCGACGATCTGGCGACCAGCGATTTCTTCGACCGCTACAAGCGGGTGGTGTTCTATGGCGCCTCGATGGGCGGCTATGCGGCCTGCGCCTTTGTCGCGGCCTGCCCCGGTGCCGATGTGGTGGCGATCAGCCCGCAATCCACGCTGGATAAACAGATCGTGCCCTGGGAAACCCGCTATCAGACCGCATGGGACCGCGATTTCAGCGGCCCCTACGGCGATGCGGCCCAGGTCTCGGGCGCGGCGGGCAAGGTGATCCTGCTTTATGATCCCTATGAGCCGCTGGATAGCGGCCATGCCGACCGCTTCACCGGCGCCAATGTGCTGAAACTGCGCGCGCCGCTGATGGGGCACCGGCTGGGCTCCAGCTTGCAACAGATGGGCGTGCTGGGCACCATCACCACCAGCGCCCTGAACGGCACCCTGACCGAGGCCGAATTCTACCGCCTGCTGCGCGCCCGCAAGGATTTTGGCCGCTATCAGAAAGAGCTGTTCAAGAAGGCCCTCGACCGCGGCCGCCCGGATCTGGCACGCCGGATTGGCCGCTATGTGCTGACGCGCGGCGGCAATCGCTATATCCGCAAGAGCTTGGCCGAGATGGACAAGGTGGAGGCGTGAGACAGAAGGGGGGCTGTCTGCCCCCCACGGCGCGTTTCGCGCCTTCCCCCCGAGGATATTTTTGAACAGAAAATGAAAGTAGAGCAACACCGCTGCATTTTCTGTTCGAAAATATCCTCAGGGGGTGAATTGAGCCGCAGGCTCAAGAGGGGGCGCGAGCGCCCCCTTTCTTTGGCGGGCCATGTGCGGCTCACGCGCGCGTTGCGGGAATGTGATGTGCAATCCCGCACAGACTTTGTTGGAACATGTGGAGTTGTGCGAGGTCTGCCCCACGGGCATCTTGCGCCAGTCGCAGCCCTGGCTGCATCCCCTTGGCCCAACAGGAGTTTTGCCTTGATCCGTCTTGCCCCGCTTTCGCTGATTGCCGCCCTGACCGCCGCCCCGGCCTTCGCCGCGCCCGAGGCCTATGTGCTGGACCCCTCGCACAGCCAGATCGTGTTCAGCTACAATCACCTCGGTTTCTCGACCAGCTATGGCATGTTCTCGGGCTTTGAGGGCAAGATCAGCTTCGACGCCGAGGCCCCGGCCTCGTCTTCGGTCGAAGTGGCTTTCCCGGTGAAAACCATGCTGACCGGCTGGCAGGCGCGGTTTGACCACTTCATGACGCCCGATTTCTTTGGCGCCAATGCCGACAGCGACGTGACCTTCAAATCCACCGCCATCGAAGTGACCGGCGAGAAGACCGCCAAGATCACCGGCGATCTGACCCTGAACGGCGTGACCAAGCCGGTGGTGCTGGATGCGGCGCTGACGCAGGCGATGGAACACCCGATGGAGAAAAAGCCGTGGCTGGGCTTCACCGGCACCACCGTGCTGAAGCGCACCGATTTCAACCTCGGCCAGTTCGCGCCCTATGTCAGCGATGAAGTGACGGTGCAGATCTCGATCGAGGCCTCCAAGGCCGAGTGATCTGAGCCGCCAATTGCGGAACCGCAAAGCCGGGGGCATCACGCCTCCGGCTTTTTGCTTTGGCGCGCGCATGAAAAAGGCCGGGAGCGCGCCCCCGGCCTTTTATCTGAGTGATTTCGCCTCAGCCCTTGCGCTCTGCGGTGAGGTTCACGTTCACCTGCACCGGAAAGCCCACCGAGCTTTCATCCGCATAGCCAGCCCCCATGCCGAAGGCGCGGCGGTCCAGTGTGGTGCTGCCCTGCATCGTGGCGGTGGTGCC
>NZ_JAEULU010000337.1 GCF_016792925.1 Gemmobacter sp. | reverse complement strand
CCGGGGGCAAAGCCCCCGGCGCCGGCCACAGGCGTCACACCACCATATCATCCCGATGGATCAGCGCCGCCCGCCCCTCATAGCCCAAAATCCCGGCAATCTCGCTGGATCGCCGCCCCGCAATCGCCCGCGCCTCGTCCGAGGTATAGCGGATCAAGCCGCGTCCCAAAGCCGCGCCATCCGGGCCCAGAATGCCCACCGGCTCGCCCCGGCCAAAGCTGCCCTCCACCGCCACAACCCCTGCCGGAAGCAGGCTCTTGCCCGAGCGTAGCGCCGTGACCGCGCCCTGATCGACCCGGATCCTGCCCTTTTCCTTCATGGCATTGATCCACAGCTTGCGGGCATGATGCGGGTCGGCGGTCGGCACGAACCACGTCCGGTTCGCGCCCTCCGACAGCGCCTTCAAGGGCCGCAGCACCGAGCCCTCCATGATCGCCATGGCACAGCCCCCCGCCACGGCGGTCTTGGCCGCCATCAGCTTGGTTTTCATCCCGCCCTTCGACAGGCCCGAGATCGGGTCGCCCGCCATCGCCTCGATCTCGGGCGTGATGGTCTCCACCACGTCAAAGCGCGTGGCGGTGGGGTCTTCCTTCGGATTGGCGCTGTAGAACCCGTCCACATCCGACAAGAGGATCAACTGGTCCGCCCCCGCCGTCACCGCGATCTGCGCCGCCAGCCGGTCATTGTCGCCATAGCGGATTTCATCCGTGGCGACTGTATCGTTTTCGTTGACAATCGGCACCACACCCAGACCCAGCAGCGTCTCCATCGTGGCGCGGCTGTTCAGATAGCGGCGGCGATCCTCGGTATCTTCCAGCGTCACAAGGATTTGCGCCGTGGTGATGCCATGCGGCGCCAGAACTTCCTCATAGGCCCGCGCAAGGCGGATCTGCCCCACCGCCGCCGCCGCCTGCGATTGTTCCAGCGTCAGCGCGCCGCCCGGCAGGCCCAAAATCATTCGCCCCAAGGCGATGGAGCCCGAGGATACCAGCACCACATCCGCGCCGCGCACCTTGGCCTCGGCCACATCCATGGCCAGCGCCGACAGCCAGCCCTGCCGCAAGCCCTTGGCCCGGTCCACCAGCAGCGCCGAGCCGATCTTCACCACCAGCCGCCGCGCCCGGGCGACCTGCGGCGCCTGCACGGCCGCCATCAGGGTTGCCATTTCGTCACCTCAACCGGCATCTGCGCGATGCGATCCGCCATGATCTCGGCATGGATGGCCCGCAGCACATCCAGCAAGCCCTGCTGCGACACGCCCGAAATGGTGAAAACCGGGCTGCCCACGGCCTTTTCCAACTGCGTCTTGCGCTTTTTCAGCGTATCGGCATCCAGCGCGTCGATCTTGTTCAAGGCTACGATGCGCGGCTTTTCGGCCAGCTCCTCGGCATAGGCCTCCAGCTCGCCCACGATGGTCTCGTAATCCTCATCCACCGTTTCCGAGGTGCCATCCACCAGATGCAGCAGCACCGAGCACCGCTCCACATGCGCCAGAAACTGATCGCCAAGGCCCCGGCCCTCGCTCGCGCCCTCGATCAGGCCCGGAATATCGGCCATCACGAATTCATGCCCGTCGATCCCCACCACGCCCAGATTGGGCACCAGAGTGGTGAAGGGATAATCGGCAATCTTGGGCCGCGCATTGGACACGGCGGCGAGGAAGGTCGATTTCCCCGCATTGGGCAGGCCCAGCAGCCCGGCATCCGCAATCAGCTTCAGCCGCAGCCAGATGGTGCGCTCCACGCCCTCCTGACCCGGATTGGCGCGGGACGGGCTGCGGTTGGTCGAGGATTTGAACGCAAGGTTGCCCCAGCCGCCATTGCCGCCCTTGGCCAGCAACACGCGCTGCCCCGGCACCGTCAGATCGGCGATCACGGTTTCCTCATCTTCGTCGATGATCTCGGTGCCCAGCGGCACCCGCAGCACCACATCATCGCCGGTCTTGCCGGTGCGCTGGCTGCCCATGCCGGGCTGGCCTGATTTGGCAAAGAAATGCTGCTGATAGCGATAGTCGATCAGGGTGTTCAGCCCCTCCACCGCCTCGGCCCAGACCGAGCCGCCATTGCCGCCATCGCCGCCATCCGGGCCGCCGAATTCGATGAATTTCTCGCGCCGGAACGACACGCAGCCCGAGCCGCCGCCGCCCGAGCGGATATAGACCTTGGCGAGATCGAGGAATTTCATCGGGCGGCCCCTTTGGCGTGATTTTCAAACAGTGGCGATAGCCCCGGACGCGTCCGGGCGCAAGGTTTCATGGTGCGGTGCGCGTATCCAGGCGCAATTGCAGGAACACAAGGTCCAGCCAGCGGCCGAATTTCTGCCCCACCTGCGGCATGCGCGCGGTCTCCACAAAGCCCAGCTTCTCATGCAGCCGCAGCGAGGCCGCGTTTTCCGAGGTGATGGCCGCCACGATCACATGCTTGCCACAAGCCCGCGCGCGCGGGATCAGCGCCGCCAGCAAAGCCTGTGCCACGCCCCGCCCCCGCGCCTCCGGTGCGACGTAAACCGAATTTTCGACCGTGCCGCGAAACCCGTCAAACGGGCGCCAGTCACCGAACGCCGCATAGCCGATCACAGCGCCGCCCGCCTCGGTTTCGGCCTCAGCCACCAGCACCGGATAGCCAAGCGCCTGCCGCGCTGCCATCCATTGCACCCGGTTCTCCGCCCCCACCTCGCCCTCCATCAGAATGGCCGTGGTGGTGCGCACCGCATCATTGTAAATCGCCGCAATCGCCGCCGCATCGTCAGGGGTTGCATCCCGGATCAACATGAGCCTTCTCCTTCGCCGCCATGCTGGCGCGACGGAACACGACTGTCCAGCCGCTTCCTCCCTGCCTGCAAGGTCGGATGAAATGGATGCGGCACGCGGCCCAACCAGCGGCTGATGGACAGCGTGTTCAGCCCGGCGATTACCGCCGG
>NZ_JAEULU010000333.1 GCF_016792925.1 Gemmobacter sp. | reverse complement strand
CGCCAGCACCTGCCGCTCCAGCTCGGCGCGCTGGCGGGCAATCATCGCGCTGCCCCGCGCCACGATCCCCCACAGCGCCAGCCCGATGCCGCCAAACACCGCCGCCACCGTGGCCCAGCTGCGCCGCCGCGCCTGCGCAATGTCTTCCAGCAGACCATCGGCGCGCTCATAGAACTCGATCACCCCGATCACCCGGCCCGACCAGACCTCGCGCACCGGGCTGTAAATCTCCAGCAAGCGCAGGCCCAGCGCCGCCTCGCCCACATTCTCCGCGGCATCCAGCTCTGACAGCTCCGCCGCCACCTGCCCGGCCCAGGCCTGCCGCAAATGGCCATCCACCGCGAAACGCTGCCCCACCAGCCGGTGATCCGAGGCATCGACAATCAGCCCGTCAGGCTTCCAGATCTTGTAAGACACCACCCGCTCGCCCAGCGCGGTCGCGCCGAACACCTCATCCAGCGCCCGATGCGCCAAAGGGCTCAGCTCGTCACTCGCCGCAAGATCCTGGCTTAGCGGCGAGATGAAACTTTCCATATACAGCGCCGTGGCATTGGCCCAGTTGCGCACCACCGTATCCTCGATGCGCAAGGCCACCCATTGCCCGACCACCAGCATGGCGATCAGCATGACCACGCCGCCCGCAAGGGCGAATTGCGCCGAGAGCGAGGCCTCGCGCCAGGGAGAGATCAGGCGTTTCATGACCCCGTTCTAGCGCGGCAAAGGCCGCGCCGATACGGGCCAAGGTCGGATCACTTCTTCTTGTCGGCTTTCGCTTCCAAGGCGGCCAGCCGGGCCGAAAGCGCCTCGTTTTCCTCGCGGGCCTTCTGGGCCATGGCGCGCACCGCGTCGAATTCCTCGCGGCTGACGAAATCCCGATCAGCCAGCCAGCGGTCCATCAGGCTTTTCACCGCCGTCTCGGCCTCGGTCTTCGCGCCCTGCGCCACGCCCATGGCATTGGTCATCAGCTGCGAGATGTCGTCGAGGATCTTGGCGCGGGTCTGCATGGGAAAACTCCTGTCCGTTGCTGCCTATATGCGGTGCGCGCGGCCTGCCTGCAAGGGGCTGCGCCGTCGCAGCCTGCGGGACCAGGCGCTGCCCGGCAAGTTGATGCCCCCTCTGTTGACAATGCCCCGGCCCCGCCCGACAACCAGACCAAAGCCGGAGACCCGCATGAGCATCCCCTTCCCCGAAATCTCGCCCGAGATCTTCGCGATCGACCTGTTCGGCCTCCATCTGGCGCTGCGCTGGTATGCGCTGGCCTATATCGCGGGGCTGTTGATCGGCTGGCAGCTGGTGCTGCGCGCGATCCGCATGCCGCGCCTCTGGCCCGGCACGCCGCCGCTCACGCCCGAGCAACTGGACCGCCTGCTCACCTGGATCATCCTTGGCGTGGTGATCGGCGGGCGTCTGGGCTTTGTGCTGTTTTACCAGCCGGGCTATTACCTCAGCCACCCGGCGGAAATTCTGAAGGTTTATGAAGGCGGTATGTCCTTTCATGGCGGCTTCCTGGGCGTGGTGGTGGCGGGGCTGGTCTTCTGTCGGCGCGAGGGCCTCGCGCCCCTCTCCATCGCCGATCTGCTGGCGATTGCCGCGCCCGTGGGCCTGTTCCTCGGGCGCATCGCCAATTTCATCAATGCCGAGCTTTGGGGCCGCGCTACCACCCTGCCCTGGGGCGTGGTCTTCCCGACGCTTTGCACCGATCCCGCCAGACAAGGCTGCCCCACCCCCGGCGCATGGGTCTATGCCGCCGGCGAACCCGCCCGCCATCCCAGCCAGCTTTACGAGGCGGGGCTCGAGGGCCTGTTGCTGGGAATTGTGCTGTTCTGGCTGGCCTTCCGGGCGCGCAGCGCCTTCCACCGCCCCGGCCTGATCGCCGGAACCTTCTTCGCGGGCTATGGGCTGGCCCGCTTCATGGTGGAATTCCTCCGCCAACCGGATGCGCAATTCATCACATCGGACAATCCTCTGGGTCTCTACCTCCATCTGAATGGCTACGGGCTGACAGCCGGGCAGCTGCTGTCGCTGCCCATGATCCTCGCCGGAGCTTACTTTATCGTTAAGGCCCGCCATGCCGCCGCCCAACCCGCTTGAGGCCCTGCTGATCCGCCGCATCCGCGCCACCGGCCCGCTCACGCTGGCCGATTACATGGCCGAATGCCTGCTGCACCCCGAACACGGCTATTACACCACCCGCCCACCCTTCGGGCTGGAGGGCGATTTCATCACCGCGCCCGAGATCAGCCAGATGTTCGGCGAGCTGCTGGGCCTTTGCCTTGCGCAATACTGGCTCGACCATGGCCGCCCCGAGGCTTTCACCCTGGCCGAGCTTGGCCCCGGGCGCGGCACGCTGATGGCCGATGTGCTGCGCGCCACGCGCGGCGTGCCGGGCTTTCACGCGGCGGCCCGCGTCACGCTGGTCGAGGCCTCGCCCCGCCTGCGCGACCAGCAACGCAGCCTTCTGTGCGCCCACCCCGTCAGCTGGCTCGACACGCCCGACCAGCTGCCCGAGGCGCCGCTCTACCTCATCGCCAACGAATTCTTCGACGCCCTGCCGATCCGCCAGTTCACCCGCGACGCGCGCGGCTGGCGCGAAACCGTGGTCACCGCCACCGACCGCCTCGCCTATGCCCGCACGCCCCCCGCGCCCGTCGCGGCGCTGGATTACCGCCTGCACGACACCATCCCCGGCGAGATCGTGGAGACCTGCGCCGCCGCCGCCGCCATCACCCAAGGCCTCGCCGCCCGCATCGCGCGGCAGGGCGGGCTGGCCCTGATCCTCGATTATGGCGGCTGGCACGCGCGCGGCGACACGTTTCAGGCCCTGCGCCACCACGCCTTCGCCGATCCGCTGCAAAACCCCGGCGAGGCCGACCTCACCGCCCATGTCGATTTCGCCGCGCTGGCCGAGGCGGCAAGCCCCTGCCATATCCGCTACACCACCCAGGGTGCGCTGCTCGCCAATCTGGGCATCGCCGCCCGCGCGGCCACCCTGGCGCAACGGCTCGACGGCCCGGCGCTGGAGAGCCATCACGCCGCCACGCGCCGCTTGACCGACCCCGCAGAAATGGGGACGCTGTTCAAGGCGCTGGCGCTCTTTGCCCCCGGCGCCGCGCCGCCCGCCGGGTTCCCGACCGAGCCGCCGCCCTCAGCCCATTCGCAGGATCGCCATGCCCCTATCCGCCCTTGAAATCCTGACCTCTGACGCGCTGGAGGGCGTGGCCCACGGCTTCTTCACCCGCAAGGGCGGGGCCTCCTCCGGTATCTTTGCCGGGCTGAATTGCGGCACCGGCTCCTCCGATCTGGCCGAGGTGGTGCAGATCAACCGCGCCCGCGTGGCCGAGGCGATGGGCGGCCCGCTGATCACCGTGCATCAGGTGCATTCGCCGGATGTGGCCACCATCACCGGCCCGCATCAGGGCTCCGTGCCCGAGGCCGATGCCATGGTCACCGCCACGCCCGGTCTGGTGCTGGGCATCCTGACCGCCGATTGCCAGCCCGTGCTGTTTGCGGATCGCGCGGCGGGCGTCGTCGGCGCCGCCCATGCCGGCTGGCGCGGCACCCGCGATGGCGTGCTGGAGGCGACGCTGGAGGCCATGGAGGCGCTTGGCGCCCGACGCCCCGACATCACCGCCGTCATCGGCCCCACCATCAGCCAGGCCGCCTATGAGGTCGGCCCGGAATTCGTCTATGCCTTCACCGATGACGACCGCGAGGCCGCGCGCTTCTTCGCGCAAGGCAAGGACGACCGCGCGCTGTTCGACCTGCCGGCCTATGCGCTGTGGCGGCTGCGCGCGGCGGGCGTGGGCCATGCCGAATGGACGCGGCACTGCACCTATCGCGACCCCGCGCGATTCTATTCCTACCGCCGCACCACCCATGCGGCCGAGGCCGATTACGGGCGCCTGATCTCCTGCATCCGGCTCTGATTGCGGCAAGATCGTGGCGGATTGCCGGGCGCTTTGGCAACAATCCCGGCGCCAACCCCGGATTTTCGTCGAAAATCCGCAGTTTCGCCCGGCCCGACCCGGCGCCCCGCGCTGCCCGGCATTTTACGAAAAATGCCACATTCCCCGCCAAAGCGCGCCGCATTGCGCGGGCATCCTTCTCTCAAGGCCGAAAGGTCACCCGCCCGAAACGGCACAGATCGAGCAGACAGGACACGCCATGAAGAAAGACCGCCGCTGGCTCAAATCCGCCATCGCCACCGCCAGCACCACCGAGGTGGTGATGCCCTGGACCCGCGGCCAGCGCCGCCGCCCCGAAGCGATGATGGCCGAAGCGCTGAAAGCCCAGCCCGCCAAACCCGCCGCCAGCCAGGCCAACGCGGCGCGCTGACCCCTCCCCCTCTGCCTTTCCCTCAGGGGCCGCAGCCAAGCCCGGCGCGGCCCCTGATCATTTTCTGATTCGGGGTTAACGGGCAAATCTGCCTGGCCCCGCCACCATGATTTCGCCTCAAACCGGCGCGATTGCGCGGCGCGGCGCAACAATCTGCCCAAATCCCTCGGCCCTGCCGCCGCCCCGGCGACAAAAGTGAAATAACTTTGACAGGCCGCCCCGCTTTCGCCATCTTTGCCTTACAGCGATCCAAATCCGGGTTGACTGGATCGGGCAGCGGCGCGGTAAGACCTCGGGAACACTCCCTGGCACCCCCTGTTCGAGGCCGAGTGTCCTTTCGGCCTCAGGTTCGTGTGTGTGCTCTAGACGGGCGGCCCTGCTGAGACCCTCTGCTCAGCGCCAAGGGCCGCCTGTTCAGCTTCCGGCGCCCCCCAACAGCCCGCGCAAACAGAAACCCGCCCCTCCAACAAAAAACCGCCCCGCCCAACAAAAAAACCGCCCCGAAGGGCAGCCTTGCGTCAAGCTTGGCCCCTTTCAGGCCGAGCGGTTCAGCCGCTCTTCCAGCACATCGAAGGGCAGGCCCGGCTCGTCCTTGGCGCAGCGGATCACCAGGCTGGTATTCTCGCTGGCGACATTCTCGGCTTTCAGCAGGGCGCCGGTCAGAAAGCTCTGGAAGCTCGACAGATCGGGCGCCACGCATTTCAGGATGAAGTCGATCTCGCCATTCAGCATATGGCACTCACGCACCAGAGGCCAGTTGCGGCAGCGCTCCTCAAAGGCCGAGAGATCGCTTTCCGCCTGGCTGTGCAGCCGCACCATGGCGAAAACCGCCACTTCAAACCCCAGCTCGCGGGCGTCCACATCGGCGTGATAGCCGCGAATATAGCCCGCCTCTTCCAGCGTGCGCACCCGCCGCAGGCAGGGCGGCGCCGAGATGCCCACCCGCTTGGCAAGCTCGACATTGGTCATGCGCCCATCGGCCTGCAATTCGGCCAGAATGTGACGGTCGATCGGGTCCAGCCGCGATCCGGCCATGGGATGTATCCTTGTTGCTCTCGCGCCGATGCTGGCAGGGCCCGGCGTCTCCTTGGCGCGGACATTAGGATTATATGCCGGATTGCGCAATATTCTTTCGCAAATCCGACCCAAGGCGATACGAAGCCGCCCGCGCGCCCCCGATTTTTCGCCGAAAAATCGCCACCCTGCCCAACGGCCAAACGCATTTGCCCTTCGCGCCCGCGCTGCCTATATGAACCTGACAGATTCAAGAGGACATCATGGGCGAGACGCGTCACACCAAGGTTCTGATCATCGGCTCCGGCCCGGCGGGCTATACGGCGGCGGTCTATTCCGCCCGCGCCATGCTGGAGCCGATCCTCGTGCAGGGCCTGCAACCGGGCGGCCAGCTTACCATCACCACCGAGGTCGAGAACTGGCCGGGCGACACCCATGTGCAAGGCCCCGACCTGATGGTGCGGATGGAAGAACATGCCCGCGCCATGGGGGCCGAGATCATCTCCGATTACATCTCCGCGCTTGACCTCTCCAAACGCCCCTTCACCGCCACCGCCGACAGCGGCACCACCTATACCGCCGATGCGGTCATCCTCGCCACCGGCGCGCAGGCCAAATGGCTGGGCCTGCCGTCGGAGGAAACCTTCAAGGGCTTCGGCGTCTCGGCCTGCGCCACTTGCGACGGGTTCTTCTATCGCGGCAAGGAGGTGGTGTTGATCGGCGGCGTCAATACAGCCGTCGAGGAAGCGCTGTTCCTCACCAATTTCGCCACCAAGGTCACGCTGATCCACCGCCGCGATACCTTGCGCGCCGAAAAGATCATGCAGGACCGCCTGTTCAAGCACCCCAAGATCGAGATGCTGTGGAACCATGAGGTGACCGAGGTGTTGGGCGACACCGCCCCGCGCGGCGTCACCGCCGTGCGCGCCCGCAATGTGCAGACCGGCGAAACCCGCGACGTGCCCTGCGCGGGCTTCTTCGTCGCCATCGGCCATGCCCCGGCCTCGGAACTGGTGAAAGACCAGTTGGAGCTGCACAATGGCGGCTATGTGAAGGTCGAGGCAGGCACCACCCGCACCTCCATCCCCGGCGTATTCGCCGCAGGAGACCTGACCGACCACGTCTACCGCCAGGCCATCACCAGCGCCGGCATGGGCTGCATGGCCGCGCTGGACGCCGAGCGCTTCCTCGCGGGCCACTGAAACGAGGGAGCCGGGCCATGCTGCGGCGGTCAGAGGTGTTCCTTGCCGCCTATGCCCTTTGGCTGGTCGGGCTTGGCCTGCTCAGCACCCGTCTCCCGCCGCGCCATGGGCTGACCCTGCCGGGCCTCGCCCTCATGCTGCTGCCGCTGGTCATCGCCCTTTGGCGCGACCACCGCGCCCGCTTGGCGCGCGGCGAGCTGCCCTGGTGGCAGGGGGAACCGCTGCTGCCCTCCCACCTGATCGCGCGCGCCATGGTGTTCGTCGGCCTCGCCAACACGACCGAGACCGAACATAACCCGCAGAAAATCTTGGGCATCCGGGGGCCACAGGGTCAGGTCATCGCCTATGGTGGCGCCATGGCCTGCCTGGTGATCGCCGCCAAAAGCGACGGAACCGGCCAGCTTGCGGGCCTCGGCTTCCTGATTCTGCTGATCCTCGCCGCGCATTTCACCGGACGCCGGACCAAGACCAGACATTTCTAGCCCCCATAACGACAAACGGCGCCCCTGCGGCGCCGTTCTTCTTTGGATACTTAAGCCAAGGTGAATGAGGGCCCGCGCTTTCATCTTGGCCCAAATATCCCCGCCGGAGGCTCCGACATCAGCCCCCCGCGCGGCATATCACACCATGCGCCCAGTCAATGCGCATTCACCGGCGCCAGATCATTCTGCCGCGCCAGCGCAAAGGCCATGTCGCGGTCGCGCACCAAGGCCAGCCGCTCGCCATCCGGGCGATGCAGCGCATAGAGCCGGTCCAGCCCCTCGGCCTGCGCCTGAATTTCCGCGGGCAGTTCCGCCACGGCGACCGGGCGCACATAGACGATGCGGCCCTCGGCCTCGGGCAGGAAATTCACTTTCGTTTCCATAGCAGGCTCCCTTCTCACTTGGCCTCGATGCGCTTCACCGGCGGCGGCGGCGCGTCGCTGGCGCGGCCCGACCGGATCGGGATCGTCTGCACCACTGTCTCCGGCACCACCCGGCGCAAGTCGATATGCAGCAGCCCGTGTTCCATATGAGCGCCGCCCACCTCGACCCCGTCGGCCAGCACGAAGCTGCGCTGGAAGGCCCGGCTGGCGATGCCGCGATGCAGCCAGACCCGTTCGGCGCTGTCATCGACCTGACGGCCCCGGATCACCAGCTGGCGATCCTCCACCGTGATGGCCAGCTCTTCCTCGCGGAAGCCCGCGACGGCCAGCGTGATGCGATAGGCGTTTTCGGTCACCGCCTCGATGTTGAAGGGCGGATAGCCGTCACCGGATTTGGCGGTGCGCTCGACCAGCCGTTCCAGCTGTTCAAAGCCGAGCAGATAGGGATGGGCCCCGAAACTGATCTTTGTCATCTCGTGTCCTTGGCAAAAGCGACAACTTGCGCCCCGGCCCCTGCGGGCACCGTGGCATAAGGCCAATATGGGGCGCGCGCCCGCGCCGCGCAAGACCACCCGCCTTTAACCTTTCGCCGCAAATCAAGGCAGATTTCTTCCCAAAGCACGGAAAAATCGGTATATTTGGCGGATAAGGGCCGACTCGAACCACGCCACCTGCCCCGTTCTCCCGCTCAGGAAGCTGCCATGAATGCGTCGATGGAACTCAATCTGGACGAGATGCTGCGCATCAAGCTGGAGGTCCTGCGCCGCGAGCATCGCGATCTGGACGAGGCGATTGCCGCGCTGGAGCGGAACGCCCGCCCCGATCAGCTGACCCTGCGCCGCCTGAAAAAGCAAAAGCTGAGCCTGAAGGATCAGATCGTGAAGATCGAGGATCAACTGATCCCCGACATCATCGCCTGACGGACCCGATCGCCTGACGGACCTGATCACCTGCCTGACGCGATCACCTGACCGAGCCGCTTGCCCCCCGCCCCCTGCCGCGCTAAAGCGCCTGCAAACCAAGGGGGATGCCATGGCCGTTGACGTTGGAATCATCATGGGCAGCCAGTCCGACTGGCCAACGATGCGCGAGGCCGCCACCGTGCTGGAGGAACTTGGCATTTCCTACGAGGCCAGGATCGTCAGCGCCCACCGCACCCCCGACCGGCTCTGGACCTATGGCAAGACCGCCGCCGAACGCGGCCTCAAGGTCATCATCGCGGGCGCGGGCGGCGCGGCGCATCTGCCCGGCATGATGGCCTCGAAGACCCGCATCCCGGTGGTCGGCGTGCCAGTGCAGACCAAGGCGCTGTCCGGCGTCGACAGCCTCTATTCGATCGTGCAGATGCCCAAGGGCTTTCCCGTCGCCACCATGGCGATCGGCGCGGCCGGGGCCGCCAATGCGGGGCTGATGGCCGCTGGCATTCTGGCGATTTCCGACCCGGCGCTGGCCGCGCGCCTCGATGCCTGGCGCGACGCCCTCTCCGCCTCCATCCCCGAGGAGCCCTCCGATGTCTGACCTCCTCCCCCCCGGCTCCGTCATCGGCATCTTGGGCGGCGGGCAACTGGGCCGCATGCTCTCGGTCGCGGCCTCGCGTCTGGGCTATCTGACCCATATCTACGAGCCAGCCGCCAACCCGCCCGCAGGCCATGTCGCCGACCGGGTGACGACGGCCAGCTATGACGACGCAGACAGCCTCCGCGCCTTCGCGGCCTCGGTCGATGTCATCTCCTATGAATTCGAGAACGTGCCCACCGCCGCGCTCGACCTGCTGGAAGCCGCCAAGCCCATCCGCCCGAACCGCCGCGCCTTGGCCATCAGCCAGGACCGCATCGCCGAGAAAGATTTCCTCACCGGCCTCGGCCTCACCTGCGCCCCCTATGCCGCCGTCAGCGACATGGCCTCGCTGCAAGCGGCCATCGCGCAGGTCGGCACACCCGCCATCCTGAAAACCACCCGGCTGGGCTATGACGGCAAGGGCCAGGCCCGGTTGCGCAGCGCCGATGATGCCGAAGCCGCGCTCGCCGCCATGAACGGCGCCCCCGCCGTGCTGGAAGGCTTCATCAGCTTCAGCCACGAGGTCTCGGTCATCGCCGCCCGCAGCCTCGATGGCGCGGTCGCCTGCTATGACCCCGGCGAGAATGTGCATAAGGATGGCATCCTGCACAGCACCACCCTGCCCGCCAATCTCAGCCTCGCGCAACGCACCGATGCCGTGCTGCTGGCCGCCCGCATCCTCAATGCGCTGGAGTATGTGGGCGTGATGGGGGTGGAACTGTTCGTGACACCCAAGGGCCTGATCGTGAACGAGATCGCCCCGCGCGTCCACAATTCCGGCCATTGGACCCAGAATGGCTGCGCCGTCGACCAGTTTGAACAACATATCCGCGCCGTCACCGGCTGGCCCCTGGGCGATGGCAGCCGCCATTCCGATGTGGTGATGGAAAACCTGATCGGCGACGACATCCTGCGCGTGCCGCAGATCGCCGCCGAGAAACACGCGGCCCTGCACCTCTACGGCAAACACGAGGCCCGCCCGGGCCGCAAGATGGGCCATGTAAACCGCGTGATCCCGAAATAAGGGGCGTCCCTCGGGGGCATACGAGCCCCCTCGGCCCGCATTGCCATGGCCTGCCGCCCCGCCACCGCCCGCCCGGTTGCGGCGCTTGGGCGGGGCGGGCGGATCTGGATATTTGGATCAGGTTGAAGAACAAGCCGCGCGCGCCCCTTCAACCTGACGCAAATATCCTCAGGGGGTGAATTGCGCGCGAGCGCCCCCTGCCCGGCCCGAGGCCAAGGCGCTCGGCTCACCAGGCCCCAGACATACCCCCCGCTTTCATCTTGGCCCAAATATCCTCGGGGGTGAGGCCTGAAAAGCCGAGGGGGCGCGAGCGCCCCCTGTTCCGTCAGGCATGGGGCACCTCCGCCAGATCCTGCCAGACCGGGAGGCCGCGCGCCCTGGCGCGGCGCACGTCCTCATCGGCGCCCGCCGAGGCGCCGGGCAGGCGCAGCACGCCGCCGCAGGCCTCCAGCAGGCGATGCGCCACGGGGTGCATCACAGCGTCATACAGCGCCCCGCCAATCGGCCCCCCGCCCGCCCCGCGCAGCACCGGCAGCGCCGCCCATTCGCCGATCATCGGCACATGCCCCTTCTGGAAGATCGGCCAGGCCGCCGCCTCCAGCCGCGCCAGGTTTTCGGCCATCTTCGCCGGGTCATCGCCGGTGCCGCTGCGATAGGGGCCTGCAATCAGGATCATCATGCTGTCTCTCCGTGCTTGATTGCGCGAAGCTGCACGTTTATTCTGATTCGTGCAATATCAAGGATTCGCCATGCTGACCCAGGATCGCAAAGCCCTGCTGCTGGACCGGCTCGCCCGCGACGGGCGCCTGATCGCCGCCGATCTGGCCACCGAACTCGCGCTGTCCGAGGACACGATCCGCCGCGACCTGCGCGATCTGGCGGCCGAGGGGCGGCTCTTGCGGGTGCATGGCGGCGCGCTGCCGCTCTCGCCCACCCATGCGCCCGTCGCCACCCGCCAGTCGCTGCATCCGCGTGCCAAATCGGCGCTGGCCCAGGCCGCGGCGGGCCTCATCCGCCCCGGCCAGATCGTGCTGATGGATGGCGGCACCACCCATCTGGCCCTTGTTGCGCGCCTGCCGCCCGGCCTTGCCTGCACCATCGTCACCCATGCCCCGGCCATCGCCGCCGCGCTGGAGCCCTTTCCCGCCATCGAGATTCTGCTGATCGGCGGCCCCATCCTGCGGCTGTCCATGGTCGCCACCGGCACGCAGGCCACCGAAAGCTATGCCGCCATCCGCGCCGATCTGTGCTTTCTGGGCGTCACCGGGCTGCATCCCGAAACCGGCCTCACCACCGGCCACCCCGAGGAGGCGCAGCTCAAGGCCCGCATGATCCGCTCTGCCGCCGAAACCGTGGTTCTGGCCACGCCCGACAAGCTGGGCGCCACCTCGCCCTTCCGCATCGCCCCGCTGGAGGCCGCCAGCACGCTGGTCACCCCCGGCCCGGCGCCCGACTGGCTGCCCGCCAGCACGCGCTACCTTCAGGCCTGAGCGCTTATGCCTCCGGCGTGTCGGTATCGGCCTCGCCACGCTCCAGCCGCCCGCGCGCCTGCCGCGCCAGCGCCTCATAGCGGGCGCGGAACCCCTCCAGCTGCCGCTCCTCCAGCTCCTCCAGATCCAGCAGCGCGTTATGCGCGCCCTGCGTCGCCCGGATCAGCTCGTCCAGCTTCAGCTGGATCGCCGCCGTGTCGCGGTTCTGGGTGTTCTGGATCAGGAACACCATCAGAAAGGTCACGATGGTCGTGCCGGTATTGATCACCAATTGCCAGGTGTCCGAAAAGCCGAACAGCGGCCCGGTCAGCACCCAGACCACGATGGTGCCCACTGCCAGCAGAAAGCTCGCCTGCCGCCCGCAGAGCCGCGCCACCTGTTTCGAGATGCTGCCATAGCGCTCCGACAGGCTCATGCCCCCGCCCCCCGCAGCAGATCATGGATGAAGCGCAGCTTGCCCTGCACCGGCTCGGGCATCAGGAACGGATAGGCATCCGGCTGCCCCATGGAGCGGTTCAGCGCGTTCAGCGCCACGCAAAGCGGGGTCCAGGCGCCCAGAAGCCGCTGGAACTGGCGGCTGCGATAGGGGTCAAAGTCGATCTCGGCCGACAATTCGCCCGCATCCACCCCCGGATCGGTGGACAGCCCGAAACTCGCCGCCGTATCCAGCGTATCGACGATATGCAGATAATGCGCCCAGGTTTCCGCCCAATCCTCCCAAGGGTGCATGGTGGCATAGGCGCTGACGAATGCGCCCTCCCAGCCCGCAGGCGCGCCGGTCTCGTAATGCCGCTGCAAAGCCTCGCCATAGGGCACGGCGGTTTCATCGCCAAACACCGCCCGAAACCCCGCCAGCCGCGCCGGATCGTCGCGGATCAGGATGTCCCAGTAATAATGCCCGATCTCATGGCGAAAATGCCCCAAAAGCGTGCGGTACGGCTCGCCCATCTGCATGCGCAGCGCCTCGCGTGCCGCGTCATCGGCCTCGGCCAGCGACAGCGTGACCAGCCCGGTGGCATGGCCGGTCATCACCGGGGCGGCCTGATCCTCGGGCGCGAGGAAGTCGAACATCAAAGGCTGCACATGACCACTGCCCGGCAGCGGCAGGGGCAGGCCCAGCCGCATCAACCCATGGATCAGGCGGCGCTTCGCCACCTCCACCTTTTGCCAGCGCGCGTGATTGTCGGGGTCCGACAGGTCGGGCACGGTGCGGTTATGGGCGCAGGCCCGGCACAGGCTGCCCGCGCCCTCGGGCAGCACCCAGTTGCAGCCGCTGCGCTCCCAGTTCTCGCAAAAGCGCAACAGCTGCCCCGGCAGGCTGTCGCTGACCCACACCGCCCCCTCGGGCCGCAGCGCCAGCATCGCGCCCGCCTCCGCCCCCGCTTCCGGCTGAAAGCCGACCTGCTGGCCGCAACCCAGACAGACCGTGTTCTCGAAATGCAGGACTTGCCCGCAGGAGCCACATTTGAACAGCTGCACGCGCCACCCCCTGATCCGATTGCCGCCACCCTCGCGCGGAGGCTGCCCGAGTCGCAATGAAAAAGGGCGCCCGAAGGCGCCCTTTCCCGTACCCTGTGGAAGGCCTGGATCAGAAATCCATGCCGCCCATGCCGCCGCCGCCGGGCATGGCGGGGGCCGATTTGTCAGCCGGCTTGTCAGCGATCATCGCCTCGGTGGTGATCAGCAGCGAAGCCACCGAAGCCGCGTTTTCCAGCGCGGTGCGGGTGACTTTCGCCGGGTCGATCACGCCGAAGCCGAACATGTCGCCATATTCCTCGGTCTGGGCGTTGAAGCCGAAGGACAGCGAGTCCGATTCGCGGATCTTGCCCGCCACGACAGCGCCATCAACGCCCGAGTTTTCCGAGATCTGACGCACCGGCGCTTCCAGCGCGCGGCGGATGATCGCGATACCCACGTCCTGATCAGCGTTCGCGCCTTTCAGGCCTTCCAGCGCCTTGGTGGCCTGCACGAGGGCCACGCCGCCGCCGACCACGATGCCTTCCTGCACGGCAGCGCGGGTGGCGTTCAGCGCGTCATCCACGCGGTCCTTGCGCTCTTTCACTTCGACCTCGGTCGCACCGCCGACGCGGATCACCGCAACGCCGCCAGCCAGTTTGGCCACGCGCTCTTGCAGCTTTTCACGGTCGTAATCGCTGGTGGTCTCTTCGATCTGGGTGCGGATCTGGGCCACGCGGGCTTCGATCTCGGCCTTCTCGCCAGCACCGTCCACGATGGTGGTGTTGTCCTTGTTGATCGAGACTTTCTTGGCGCGGCCGAGCATGTCGATGGTGACATTCTCCAGCTTCATGCCCAGATCGTCGCTGATCACCTGACCGCCGGTCAGGATGGCGATGTCTTGCAGCATGGCCTTGCGGCGATCCCCGAAGCCCGGCGCCTTGACAGCCGCGATCTTCAGACCGCCACGCAGCTTGTTGACGACCAGCGTGGCCAGAGCCTCGCCTTCCACGTCTTCGGCCACGATGATCAGCGGGCGCTGCGACTGGATCACGGCTTCCAGCAGCGGGACCATCGGTTGCAGCGACGAGAGCTTCTTCTCGTGCAGCAGGATCAGCGCGTCTTCCAGCTCGGCAACCATCTTGTCCGGGTTGGTGACGAAATAGGGCGACAGGTAGCCGCGGTCGAACTGCATGCCTTCGACGACCTCGACCGAGGTCTCCATGCCCTTGTTCTCTTCGACGGTGATCACGCCTTCATTGCCGACGCGCTGCATCGCTTCGGCGATCTGACGGCCGATCGAGGCTTCGCCATTGGCCGAAATGGTGCCGACTTGCGCGACTTCCTCGCTGTCCTTCACCGGACGCGAGGCGGATTTGATGGCTTCCACGACTTTCGAGGTGGCCAGATCAATGCCGCGCTTCAGGTCCATCGGGTTCAGACCGGCGGCGACCGATTTCAGGCCTTCCTTGATGATGGCCTGCGCCAGCACGGTGGCGGTGGTGGTGCCGTCACCGGCTTCGTCATTGGTGCGCGACGCCACTTCTTTCACGAGCTGGGCGCCCATGTTCTCGAACTTGTCGGCCAGCTCGATTTCCTTGGCAACCGACACACCGTCCTTGGTGATGCGCGGGGCGCCAAAGGATTTTTCGATGACCACATTGCGGCCTTTCGGGCCGAGGGTCACCTTCACCGCATCGGCGAGAATGTTCACGCCACGCAGCATGCGGTCGCGGGCATCGGTTTCAAACTTGACGTCTTTAGCAGCCATGTGCTTGCTCCAGTGTCTGAAATTTCAGGGATGGCGCGCGGGTTCCGCGCAGCCGGAAAGGCGTTCTCAGGCGATGATGCCGAGAATGTCGCTTTCCTTCATGATGAGCAGCTCTTGCCCGTCGAGGGTCACTTCGGTGCCCGACCATTTGCCGAACAGCACGCGGTCGCCGGTCTTGACGGTCGGCGCGATCAGCTCGCCCGAATCCTTGCGGGCGCCCTCGCCCACAGCCACGATCTCGCCCTCAGCGGGCTTTTCCTTGGCGGTGTCGGGGATGATCAGGCCGCCCTTGGTCTTTTCGTCGCTCTGGACGCGTTTGACCAGCACACGGTCATGCAGCGGTTTGAAAGCCATCTGGTAACACTCCCTCGGTTTCCAGTTTGAAATCTGATTAGCACTCACTTCCAGCGAGTGCCAATGCCCGGAGAGTTAGGCAGAGCGCGCGCGGCTGTCAACTGGCGCAGCCGCAAATTTTCGCCGAAAATTTGCAATCCCCACACCCCAAATTTTCGCCGAAAATTTGCAGCCCGCCTTCCGCCGCGCGGCGCGATATGCCACGCTGGGTGCATGACAATTTTTCGCATTTTCCCCGCAATCTGCCTTGCTTTCACCCTTGCCACCGCCCCCGCCGCCGCGCGCTGCGCCGGCGAGGATCTGCTGGCGAGCCTCCCCGCCCCCGAGGCCT
>NZ_JAEULU010000330.1 GCF_016792925.1 Gemmobacter sp. | reverse complement strand
CCCGCGACGCGCTCGACGTGGTGCAGCCGGGCCTGCGCGTGGTGCCCGGCATCTCGTTCATTATATACTACAAGCCCTGCGCCGCGGATAAGCGGCGCCGCCGCAAGCGCGGCACCATGCCCGACCCGCAGAAGCGCGTGGTCGTCAACCAGATGGTCTGCGAGGGCTGCGGCGACTGCTCGGTGCAGTCGAACTGCCTCTCCGTCACGCCGGGCGCCCAGTCCGCGCCCGACGGGTACTTCCCCGGCTCGTCGGTGACGACGACGATCGCCTGCGCGCCCTCCGCCCACATCTGGCGGGAGATCGCCATCGGCGTCAGCGCGCCGTCATGGCGCTGGCCGCCGGTCATGGCGACGGCATCGTTGAACAGGATCTTGTAGGTGATGTTCACATTGGCCGCCAAGGCCGCCCGCAGCGCCTGGGCACCGGAATGGTTATAGGTGCCGTCGCCGAGGTTCTGGAACACATGGTCCCGGGTCGAGAACGGCGCCTCGCCGATCCAGTTGGCGCCTTCGCCCCCCATATGGGTGAAGCCGCTGGTGTCGCGGTCCATCCATTGCACCATGTAGTGACAGCCGATCCCGGCATAGGCGCGGCTGCCCTCGGGCACCTTGGTCGAGCTGTTATGCGGGCAGCCCGAGCAGAAATAGGGCAGACGCGCCGCCATGTCGCGGGCATTGTCGGCGCGCCGGGCCTCGCTGATGCGGGCGAGGCCCGCCTTCACCGCCTCGGTGCCGCGGCCCTCCTCGATCAGGATGCCGCCGATCTTTTCGGCAATCATCAGCGGATCGAGCGCATAGCGCGTCGGGAACAGCTCTTCCTTCGTGCGGTCATGGTGCCAGCCCAGCACGCGGCGGCCCCGGCGATCGTCAAAGATCGCCTCCTTCACCTGCACCTCGATCAGCTTCCGCTTTTCCTCGATAACGATGATGGTCTCCAGCCCCTCGGCCCAGTCATGAAAGCCCTTCATGTCCAGCGGGAAGGTTTGGCCGACCTTGTAGGTGGTGATCCCCAGCCGCTCGGCCTCGACGGCATCAATCCCCAGCAGCGACAGGGCATGGCTGAGATCGAGCCAGTTCTTGCCCGCCGCCACCATGCCGATCTTGGCGCCGGGGCGGCCCCAGATGCGCTTGTCCATGCCATTGGCATGCGAAAAGGCCTCGGCGGCGAAGCGCTTGAAGTCGATCATCCGCGCCTCTTGCGCGACCGGCGTATCGCCTAAGCGGATGTTGAGGCCGCCGGGCGGCATGCGGAACTCTGGCGTCACAAAGCGCTGGCGGAAGGGGTTGCCATCCACCACCGCCGTGGCCTCCACCGTGTCCTTCATGGTTTTCAGCCCGACCCAAAGCCCGGAAAACCGGCTGAGCGCCCAGCCATAAAGCCCGTAATCCAGCACCTCCTGCACGCCTGCGGGGCTGACCACCGGCATATAGGCATCAACCATCGCCCAGTCGGATTGGTGCAGCACGGTGGAGCTTTCGCCGGTATGGTCATCGCCCATGGCCATCAGCACCCCGCCAAAGCGGCTGGTGCCCGCCATATTGGCATGGCGCATCACGTCGCCGGTGCGATCCACCCCCGGCCCCTTGCCATACCACAGCGCGAACACACCCTGATGCCGCCCCTCGCCGCGCAGCTCGGCCTGCTGGCTGCCCCAGATCGCGGTTGCGGCCAGATCCTCGTTCAGGCCGGGCTGAAAGCGGATCTGCGCCGCCTCCAGCTCTCGTGCGGCCTTTTGCATCGTCAGGTCCACCGCGCCCAGAGGTGAGCCGCGATAACCGGTGCAAAGCCCCGCCGTATCAAGGCCCTCGGCCTTGTCGCGCGCCCGCTGCATCAGCATCAGCCGCACCAAGGCCTGCGTGCCGTTCAACAGAACCGGCGATTTCGTGAGATCATACCGATCCGCCAGCGACACGCCCTGACGGATCCCGTTTTGCACGTTCATTCCGCACCTCCCCATGCATCGTGAACTTTTCTCGATGATAGGTCAAAAATGCTGACCTACAAAGGGGGAAATTTGCGACATTCCCCCATTTACGCGCAGATTTGGGTAACTATGCAGGCGCATAGATGTTAGCGGTAGAAAAACAGGCACAGAGTTTCGCGATGGATTGGGACAAGCTCAGAATATTTCACGCCGTGGCGGATGCGGGCAGTCTGACCCATGCGGGGGATACGCTGCATCTGAGCCAATCTGCCGTTTCGCGACAGATCCGCGCGCTGGAGGAGAGCCTGAACGTCACCCTGTTTCACCGCCACGCGCGGGGGTTGATTCTCACCGAACAGGGCGAGCTGCTGTTTGATGCGACCACCTCGATGGTCAAACGGCTCGATGCCACCGCCGCCCGCATCCGCGACAGCGAGGATGAGGTGTTCGGCGAATTGCGGGTGACCACGACCACCGGCTTTGGCACGCTATGGCTGGCGCCGCGTCTGGCGAAACTTTACGCTAAATACCCGGCGCTGAAGATCGACCTCATGCTGGAGGAGCGCGTGCTGGATCTGCCGATGCGCGAGGCCGATGTGGCGATCCGCATGAAGGAACCAAGTCAAGCCGACCTGATCCGCCGCCGGTTGATGAATATCAAGATGCGGCTCTACGCCTCGGAAACCTATCTGGAGCAGCATGGCACGCCCACCTCGATGGAGGATTTCAGCGCGCACCGCCTGATCTGCCAGCACGCGGGCACGGCGCAGGTTTCCGCTGGCGCCCTGCTGGTCGCGCAGCTGATGAGCCATGACATCCCCTCCACTCTCACCGTGAACAACTATTTCGGGGTGTTGCAGGGGGTTCTGGCCAATCTGGGCATCGGGGTGCTGCCCGATTACGTCACCGAAGATTTTCCGCATCTGGTGCGCGTATTGCCCGAGGTGGAATCGAATGAGGTGCCGGTCTTCCTCGCCTACCCGGAAGAATTGCGCCATTCCAAGCGCGTCTCGGCCTTCCGCGATTTCGTAACCGAAGAAATCTTCACCTTCCGCAAGCAGAACCCGGCCTGAGCGCGGGACACAGCGGGGTACCGCCCTTTCATCTGCCCAAAGGTCTCCCGCTGCGGAGGCCTTTCGTTTTTCGATAATCTTTACAAATTGCCATATCTTTCAGCAGCTTGCCGCAGATGCAGCAAAGCCATGCGTCAAACGCATGGCGGCCATGCCGCAGGCGCAGCATGTTCAGCCTTGCACGGAATCGCGCGCAGGCCTACATCCCCGCTTGAAGGCAGCGGTTGAGTTCTTCTCTCGCCGCCTTCATACCTCCCTGTTGGACTTGGGCCGAGCTTTTGCTCGGCCTTTTTTTTGGTTTTCGGGGTGTTTTGTGCAACTGCCCGTCAATGCGGCAGCGCAGCAAGCCGTTTGCGCAGAAACAATGCATCCGCAGCAGATGGGGCGCGGGCGATGGCCGCGGCATAGGCCGCGCGCGACTCAGTCCACAGCTGTTTGCGGCTGAGAAGTTCCGCGCGCACAGCATGCAGCGGCTGATAGTCGCCCAGAACATCGGCCACCGCAGCCAGCACCGCGCCGGATGCCTCCAGCAAGCCCAGCTCCATCAGCACCACCGCCCGGTTCAGATGCACCACGGGCGAGGGTTCAAAGCGCAGCAGCGCATCATAAAGCGCAAGGCTTTGCCGCCAGTCGGGGCCTTCCGGCGCCATGATGCAAGCCGCCAGGGCCGCCTTGATCTGGAACGGGCCCGGGCTGCGGCGCGGCAGGGCAGCCTGCAACAGGTCTTGCGCCTCGGCCAGCAAGGCGGCATCCCACAGTGCGCGCGCCTGTTCGGCGGGCGGCACCAGCGCCCCGTCCGGCCCGATCCGTGCCGCGCGGCGGGCATGGGTCAGCGCCATCAGCGCCAGCACCCCCTCCGCTTCGGCCTGATCGGGGCACAGCCGCAGCAGAAGGCGCCCCAGAAACAGCGCCTCCTCGCAAAGGTCGCGGCCCAGATGCGGCCCCTGCCCATAACCCTGATTGAAAATCAGATAGATGACATCCAGCACCGCCCCCAGCCGCGCCGCCCAGTCCTCGGGGCCGGGCACCACAAAGCCCGCGCCCGATTGCACCAGCCGCGCCTTGGCCCGGCTGAGGCGCTGGCCCATGGTCGGCTCCTGATCCAGAAAGGCGGCGGCAATTTGCCCAGTGGTCAGCCCTGCAATGCTGCGCAGGGTCAGCGCCACCTGGCTTTTGCGATCCAGCGCCGGATGGCAGCAGGTGAAGATCAGCCGCAAGCGCTCATCGGGGATCTCGGGCGGCAGCGCGGCCTCCTCCGACAGCAGCGGCGCCAGATCGCGGGCCTTCTGCGCCTCGCGCCCCTCCTTGCGGATGCGGTCGATGGCCTTGCGCAGACCCACTTTCAGCAGCCAGCCCATCGGGCTGTCGGGCGGCCCCTGCCGCGCCCAATGCTGGGCGGCAGAGGCCAGCGCCTCGGCCAAGGCCTCCTCGGCGCAGTCGAAATCGCCCAGACGCGCCATGAGCGCGGCGAGCAGCCGCCCGCGATCCTCGGCCATGACCCGGCCGAGGGCGCGGCTGGTGGCAAGGGCGCGGGCGGCCTGGGTCATGTCACTGCCCGGTCGGGTTGTAATCCATCAGCGGGCGCAGCTCGACCGTGCCGAACGCCGCTGAGGGGATCATCGCGGCATATTTCAGCGCCGTCTCCAGATCGGGCACATCCATGATGTAATAGCCACCCAGATGTTCCTTGGTCTCGG
>NZ_JAEULU010000305.1 GCF_016792925.1 Gemmobacter sp. | reverse complement strand
GGCCAGAACGCAATCCGCCGGGCTGCCCTCGGCGGCAAAGCGGCGCGGCTCCAGCCGGGCAATCATCATCGGGCGGGAATAGCTGATGCAATGCCCGACCCCCGATTGCTCGAAAGCGGGCGCCACCGTCCAGACCTCGCCACCCGGCCCGGCAATCTCGGCGGCGATTTCGGTCAGCACCGCCAGACCGGGGGCGTTGATGCCATCATCATTGGTGATCAAGATCCGCATGCCTGCCCCATCCTGCTCCGGCCCCATTCTGCTCTGGGCGCTGTCATGCGGCCCCGGTCGGTCCTGCCTCCTGATTAGACGAGGCGGCGGGGCCGGGCAAGCCTGCGTCCGGGGGCGGGCCGCATTCGGCGGGCGGGATGGCCAGCATGTCCAGCCGCCCCGAGCGCAGCAAGGCCTGCGCCACCGAGCCGATCATGCCGCGCCGCAGCCCCGATGGCCCGCGCGTGCCCATCACCAGCAAATCCGGCCCGCGCGCCGCCACCAGCGCCGCAAGCGCCGGGGCGGGCGAGCCGGGCAACAGCAGGCAGTCTGCCGCCGCAAACCCGGCAGCCACGGCGAAAGCCTGCAATTTCTGCGCTTCCTCGCGGGTTTCGCGGGCCGGGCCGCCACTTTCAGAACGACCCGCAAGCCCTTGACCCAGCGGGATAAAGGCATGGGCCACCACGATATGCGCGCCCTCGGCCAGGCCGGATCGCACAAACCACTGCGCCGCCGCCAGCGAGGCGGGCGAGAGGTCGGTGGCAAAGATCACCTCGCGCCAGGGCCGCGCCTGCGGGTCGTGGCAGACCAGCACCGGACGCTCGGCCTGCCGGATCACCCGCTCCAGCGTGGTGCCCACGAACACCTCGCCCAGGACCTCCTGCCGGTGGCGCCCCATCAGGATCAACCCGGCGCCCAGCCGGTCGGCGGCGTCTGCGATGCTCAGATGCGGCAGGCCGATGGCGACCTCGGGCAGGCCCTCCGACAGCAAGCCCGCCGCAGCCGCCTCGGCGCAAAGGGTGGCGCGCGCGGCGGGGCGCAGGGTGCTGACCAGCGCCCGCGGCAGATCGGCCTCGATCACATGCAAAAGATGGGTCTTGTCCGCCGCCAAGCGGCGCGCGCGCATCAGCGGCGGGGCCGAGCGCGGCGTCAGATCGCTGGCCACCAGCGCCAGCATGGGCCAGCGGCCTGTCGGGGTCTGAAGGGCGGGGGCAAGCATGCAAACACTCCTGTGGCGGTCGCGAGGGCGCTGCCACAGGCGCAGCAAATGATGGCTATGCCCTTGATCTGTATCAAGTTGCGACGAATTGCCCCGGCTTTTCCGGCGCGAGGGCCGAAAGGACAGAGGGCGCGCTGGCCGGGTTTTGGCCCTGCTCGGCGCGATAGGCGCGGGCGAAATGCGCGCGCGAGGCATAGCCCACCGCGCCCGCCACCATGCCGCTGGGCAGCCCCTGCGCCAGCAGCCGCGCCGCCACCGCCATGCGCTCGCGCCGCAACAGCGCGGCAAAGCTCTCGCCCCCGGCCCGCAGCCGCCGCCGCAGCGTCGAGGGTGACAGGCCAAGCGCCCGCGCCACCGCATCGGCCTGCCACTCCAGCTCGGGCCGCGCCCGCACCATCTGGGCAATGCGCGCCGCCAGCGGCAGATCGAACAGCACCGAGGCCTCGGGCACAGGATGCAGCAGGGCCAGCAGCTCGGCCAGCCGCGCCTGCCGGATCGGCCCGGCACTCGGCCCGGCACAGATCGCGCTGGCCGCATGCAGCAATGCCTCGACCAGTGCCGGAGACAGCGGCAGCGCTGGCCCCATCGCAGATTTCGCGGGTGGGGCGGGCAAGACCCCCCACATCTCGGGGGTGACCTCGAGAATCAGCGATTGATAAACACCGCTGCGCGGATCGGGATCGTTCACGATCTCCATATCGACATGGGCGGGCAGGGCAAACAGCGTTCCGGGGCCAAGGCAATGCTGATCCAGCCCGCGCCAGATTTCCTTGCGCCCCGACAGCACCACCGCCAGCAGCGGATGCGGCAGCCGCACCGAGGCCAGCCGCTCGCGCGTGAGGGCGCAATAGGAGAACAGGCCCGGCCCATGCGGCGCCATCCCCGACAGATCGGTGCGGCGAAACGGGCGCAAGCGCTCCAGCAGGGCATGGGCAAGCGCGGGATCGGGGCGGGGCGGGCTGACAAGGTGTTTCATCCGTCGATCCTAGCAGCGCGATAGCCGCGACCGAACCGGATTTTGACCGGAACGGGTTCAACACTGGCCGGAACCGGCGCAAGGCGGGGGCGAGGGTGCGGCAGGATGGGCCATCATCATGCAGGAGACTTCGATGTTGCATTTCAAACTGATCCTGACCGCCGCCCTCGGCCTGGCGCTGCCGGTGGCCGCCTGGGCCGAGCCCGCACTGCTGCCCGGCTTTGCCCATCCCGAAAGCGTGCTGCCGGTGGGCGAGGCGGTCTTTGTGTCGAACCTCGGCGCCAAGCTGGACCCGATGGGCAAGGATGGCGACGGGTTCATCAGCCGTCTGGGTCCCGATGGTGCCACCGTGGCGCTGAAGGCGATGACCGGGCTTCATGCGCCCAAGGGCATGGCCTTGCTGGACGGGCGGCTGTTCGTGACGGATATTGACCGGGTTCTGGGCTTTGATCCGGCCAGCGGCGCGCAGGTGTTCGAGGCAAGCATGCACTGCGCTACCCCTTGTTTCTTCAACGATCTGGCCGAGGCCGAGGGGCGTTTGCTGATGACCGATACCGCGCAGGGCAAACTTTGGGCGGTGGATGTGCAAAGCGGCGCCTTCGCCCTGCTGGCGGAGGGGATGGATGGCGCCAATGGCGTGATCTGGGATGCCGCGCAGCGCCGCGCCGTGGTGGTGGAACTGGGCGCCGATTTCGCGGGCGGCGACATCTATACCTGGTCCGAGGCGGCGGGTCTTTCGAAAATCCCGGCCAGCCCGCATGGCGTGTTCGACGGTCTGGCCTTGCTGCCCGATGGCCGGGCGCTGGTCTCGGATTGGGTCGGGCTGAAGGGCGAGGCCGGGGCGGTGCTGGCGGTCGATCTGGCCACTGGCGCCACCGAGGCGCTGCCCCTGCCGCAAGCCCTGCATGGCCCGGCAGATTTCGCGCTGACCGATGACAAGCTCTGGCTGCCCGCCATGCTGGATGGGGCTGTAGCCGTGCTGCCCGCGCCGTGATCTGCTGATTGGGGAAGGGTCGGGTCAATCCGACCCTGAACCAAGTGGCAGCCCGTAGGGGAGTCGAACCCCTCTTCCCAGGTTGAAAACCTGGTGTCCTAACCGATAGACGAACGGGCCGCGGTTGGTAGGGCGGGTTTTAGCGGCGGGTGCCGGGGTGCGCAAGAGGAAAAATGCACGGAAATTGCGCCCGGATAAAAATTTGCGAAAAATGGGCGAGAACAACGACTTGCGCTCGCCCGTTCATGTGATGCGCTAAGTTCGGCCGAACAGCCGCCGCACACCGACAAAGAAGGCGGGCACCATGAACAGCCCGATCACCACCGAGGCGACCATGCCGCCCGAGACCCCGATGCCAATGGCGCGCTGTGCGGCGGCGCCCGCGCCGGTGGCGGTGGCCAGCGGCAGCACGCCCAGAAGGAAGGCAAAGGAGGTCATCAGGATGGGGCGCAGCCTCTGGCGGGCGGCGGTCACGGCGGCCTCGGTCAGGGAATGGCCTTGTGCCACAAGGCTTTGCGCGAATTCCACGATCAGGATGGCATTGCGGGCGGCAAGCCCGATCGTGGTCAGCAGGCCCACCTTGAAATAGACGTCATTCGATTGCCCGAAGACCAGCGCCGCCAGCATGGCGCCCAGAATCCCGACCGGCACCGAAAGCATGACGGCAAAGGGCACTGTCCAGCTTTCGTAAAGCGCGGCGAGGCACAGAAAGACCACCAGCCCCGACAGCGCAAACAGCAGCGGCGCCTGATTGCCCGAGAGGCGTTCCTGATAGGAAATCCCGGTCCAGGCAAGGCTGTAGCCACCCTCCAGCGCCGCCACCTGCGCCTCCATCTCGTCCATCGCGGCGCCGGTCGATACGCCCTCCAGCGGGCTGCCCGAAATTTCCAGCGCGCGCGATCCGGCATAGCGATCAAGGCTGGGCGAGGCCTCGTCCCAGGCTTGCGTCATGAAGGCGGCGAAGGGCACCATCTCGCCGCTGGAATTGCGCGCGAACCAGCCGTCAATGTCACCCGGCTGCATGCGATAGGCGGCGGCGCCCTGCACGATCACGGGTTTCAGTTCCTGTCCCAGCGGGAAATCATTGACCTCGCGCCCCGAGAAGATGACCGACAACATGCCATTCACCTCCGACAGGCTGAGGCCCATGGCGCGGGCCTTTTGCTGGTCGATGTCAAGGCGCAGCGAGGGGCGGAAAGTGGTCTCATGCCCCCGGAATGAGCCGGTGAGGCCATTGCCCTCGGCCGCCGCCACCAGATCGACCGCCGCCTGTTGCAGCGCGGCGGGGCCGTTGCCGGCTTGATCCAGCAGATAAAAACTGAAGCCAGAGCTGTTGCCGAGCCCCTGGATCGCGGGCGGCTGGTTGAATACGATGCGGCCCGCGCGATGGTTGCCGAATTGCTTGCTGGCCTCTTGCGCGAAAGCTGCTGCCGTCAGGCCGGGGCGCTCGTCATAGGGTTTCAGCTTCACGAAGAGCATGGCGGTGTTCTGCCCGCCGCCGCCGAAACTTTGGCCCAAGGCGCCATAGGTGGAGGCGACCACATCGCCACGCTCCTCCAGCAGCCAGCGTTCCACCTCTTGCACCACGGCCTCGGTCTGGGCGGTGGTGGCGCCCTCGGACAGGCGGACCTGCGCCATCAGCACGCCCTGATCTTCCTGCGGCAGGAAGGAGGAGGGCAGATGCTGATAGAGCCAGAACGCCCCGCCCGACAGCGCCGCCAGCAGCATCGCCATGCGCAGGGGGCGCGCCGCCGTCCAGCCCGCCGCGCGGCCATACCCGCGGGTGGTGCGGTCCAGCCCGCGATTGAACCAGCGGGCGGGCGCGATACCCGCCCCATGGGCGCGCGGCTTTAGAAGGCTGGCGCACATCGCGGGCGTCAGGATCAGTGCCACGGCGAGTGACAGCATCATGGCCGAGATGATGGTGACGCTGAACTGCCGGTAAATCACCCCGGTCGAGCCGGACATGAAGGCCATGGGCAGGAACACCGCCGAAAGCACCAGCGCGATGCCCACAAGGGCGGGGGTGATCTGACCCATGGATTTCTCGGTGGCGGCGGTGGCGTCAAGGCCTTCCTCCTCCATCACGCGTTCGACGTTTTCGACCACCACGATGGCGTCATCGACCAGAAGCCCGATGGCCAGCACGAGGGCGAACATGGTCAGCGTGTTGATGGTCAGCCCGGCCACGGCCAGAATGCCGAAGGTGCCCAGCAGCACCACCGGCACGGCGATGGTGGGGATGATGGTGGCCCGCCAGCTTTGCAAAAATACAAGGATGACAAGGAAAACCAGCACCACCGCCTCGGCCAGGGTGTGATAGACCCGCTCGATCGAAGCCTCGACGAAGGGCGAGGTGTCATAGGGGTATTCGACGCTGACGCCCTCGGGCAGGGCGGCGCTTACCCGGGTGAGGGTGGCGCGCACGGCCTCGGCGGTATCCACCGCATTGGCGCCAATGGCGAGGTTGATGCCGAACCCCGCAGCCGGTTTGCCGTTGAAGCGCGAGGAGGCGCCATAGGTTTCCTGCCCCACCTCGATCTCGGCCACATCGCCCAGAAAGACGGTGGAGCCATCCTCATCGGTGCGCAGGATGATGCGGGCGAATTCATCCACCGAGGAGAGCTGCGCCTGCGCCGACAGCGCGACGGAAAGCTGCTGCCCCGGCACCACGGGCTGCGCGCCAAGGCTGCCCACGGTCACGGTGCTGTTCTGTTCTGACACGGCGCTGGTAATATCGGCCGTGGTCACCTGATATTGCGCCATTTTCAGCGGATCGAGCCAGATGCGCATGGCATAGCCCGAGCCAAAGGCGCTGACCGAGCCGACGCCGGGGGTGCGCAGCATCGGCCCCTCGACCACGCGCCCCATCAGATCGCCCAGTTGCAGCGAGGTCTGGGTGCCATCCTCCGACACCAGCGCCCCCACCATCAGGATGGAGGAGGTGGAGCGGGTGACGCTGACCCCGCGCTGTTGCACGGTTTCGGGCAGGGCAGAGGTGATCAGCTGCAATTTGTTCTGCACCTGAATCTGCGCCATATCGGCGTCCACGCTGTCATCGAACACAAGACTGACCGAGGCCCGCCCGGTCGCCGTGGAGGAGGAGGACATATAGAGAAGGCCATCCAGCCCGGTCAGCCCGTCTTCGATGACGGTGGTGACCGAATTCTCGGTCGTCTCGGCCGAGGCGCCGGGATAGCTGGTGGAAATGCGGATCGTGGTGGGGGCGATGTCGGGATATTGCGAGATTGGCAGGGTCGAAAGCCCCCAGGCGCCTGCCAGCATGGTGATCAGCGCCAGCACCCATGCAAAGACGGGGCGGTGAATGAAAAAGCGTGCCATTGCCTCAGTTCCCCGCCGCTGCGGGGGCGCTTTGGGCGGGCGCGGCATCGCGCACCACGCCTTGCGCGTCGATGGTCACCGGCACGGGTTCCACCTCGGCGCCGTCGCGCAGATTGGTGAGGCCATCGACGATCAGCGCGGCGCCGGGTTGGAGCCCTTCGGTCACCAGCCAGTCATTGCCATCGCTGCCCGCAGGCGTGACCGTGGCCTTCACCGCCTTGCCCGCCTCGGCGAGAAACACCGACAAGACGCCGCCGCGCCCGATGGTGGCGGCGCGTTGCGGCACCCGGATCGCCTCCATCCGCCCGACCACGACGGCACCGCGCAGGAACATGCCGGGGCGGATCAGCCCATCCGGGTTGGCAAAGCTGAAGCGGAAATCCTGCGTGCCGGTGGTGGTGGACACCGCGACCGAGGGCGCCACCAGATTGCCCTCGCCCTGATGGGTCTGGCCGTTTTCAAGCGTCAGCGTGACCTCCAGCCGCTCCTCCGGGGTCAGGGCGCCGGCCTTGATCTGCTCGCGGATCGACAAAAGCCGGGCGGCGGGTTCGTAAAGATCGACCCAGATCGGGTCCAGCGTGGTGACTGTGGCCAAGGCCTCCGATTGCCCGGCGGTGACCAGATCGCCGACCGAGACGCTGGCAAAACCGGCAATCCCGGTGATCGGGCTGCGGATCTCGGCCCAGTTCAGATCCTGTTCGGCCAGATGCAGCGCGGCCTCGGCGCCGCTCAGCTCGGCCCGGGCCTGCGCGGCCTCGGCCTCGGCGGTCTCGACCGTCACGCGGGTGGAGCCGGAACCCTCCAGCGCCCTGGCGCGGGTGGCGGCGGCCTCGGCCAGCGTCAGCGCGGCCTGCGCGCGGGCCACGGTGGCGCGGGCGCTTTCCACCTCGGCTTGCAGGGTGCTGTCATCCAGCCGGAACATCGGCGTGCCTGCCTCCAGCCGCTGACCGGGCGTATAGAGGATTTCGGTCACCATGCCCGTCACGCGCGGGCGGATGCGCGCCTCTTGCGAGGCGATGGCGCGGCCCGGCAGCACGGAGCGCCGCGGCACCTCGGCCTGTTCCAGCACCATCACGCCCACTTTCGTCGGCCCTTTGGGCGCGCCACCCCCCGGCGGGGGGCCGGATTGGGCCAGCGCGGGGGCGGCGGCGAGACCAAGGACCAGAGGCAGGAGGAGGCGGGCAAGGGTCATGAGGTGATCCTGTTGAGGAGGCACCGTCTGGTGCCCGCCCCCAAAGCTAGGGCGCGGGCGGCCGGGCGGCAAGCACGGGCTTTGCGCAAGCCAACGCGCCAGCCGTGCATTTCCGTCGCCCGGTGAAGGGCTTATCGCGCAAATGTGAGGGCGGGCACGATCTGCCCCACGAAGGCGCGGGCGATCTGCAAGCCGATGCGGTCAGCCTCGACGCCCTCGGCCATGGCGCGGGCGGGATGCGCGGCAAGCCAGCCCGGCGCCATCGCCTCGGTCAGGTGCGGGAAGGTGCGGGTCCAGTCGGCCACCACGGCGCGGTTGGCCTCGAAATGAAACTGCGTGCCCCAGGTGGCGCGGCCCAGCCGGAAGGCCTGCTGCGCCGCGCCTTGCGCGCGTGCCAGATGGGTGGCGCCCGGCGGCAGGGTGAAACTGTCGCTATGCCATTGAAAGATCGGAAATGCGGCGGGCAGGGCGCCCAGCAGGGGATCTCCGGCGGCGGCGGGCGTCGGGGCCACGGCGCACCAGCCGAATTCCGGGTTGGTGCCCAGCGTGTTTTCGGCGCCAAAGCCGCGCGCCAGGATCTGGGCGCCAAGGCAGATGCCCAGGGTGGCGCGCCCGGCCTCGGAAAAGGCGCGCATCTGCTGCGCCAAAGCGGGCAGATAGGGGTGCGCGGCATCGTCGCGCGCGCTCTGTTCGCCGCCAAAGACGATCAGCGCGTCGTGATCCTCCAGCGCGGGCAAGGCCTCGCCCGCGAAGGGGCGAAACTGCCGGATGCGCGCCCCCGCCTCGTGCAGGGCAACGCCGATCTGGCCGTGATGGGTGATGGCGGTGTTCTCGACGATGGCCACCCGCATCGGCATCAGGCCTTGCGGGCGGCGTTCAGCCACAGGACCGCGAGGGCCACGCTGGCAATCACGTTCCAGCCCGCCATCGAGATGCCCATCAGGCTCCAGGCAATCGCATCGCAGCGCACCACGGCGGCCACATCGGCGGCGGGGTTCAGCAGATCGGCGGCACTGATGCCCTCGATGCTGCCCGCGCTGCATGTGGCCAGCCCCTCCCACCATTTCTGTTCCACCCCGACATGGAACAGGCCGATGGCAGCCGAGGTCAGCGCCGCCAGTCCGCCCAGCACAGGCAGCACCCGCCCGCCCGCCTTCAGCGCCACAAGGCCGATCAGCACCGCCGCCAGATGCGGCCAGCGCTGCCAGATGCACAAGGCGCAGGGGGCCAGCCCGCCCAGATACTGAAAGGCCAGCGCCCCGGCCAGCAGGGCCGCCGATCCGGCTGCGGCCACAAGGATCAGCATTTGGCTGCGCGTCAGATACATCTCGGGCCCTTTCAGTGCTTCAACAGATACCAGGCCACCGCCAGCAACAGGCAAAGGCCAAGCGCGATCAGCGGCAGGCGGCGCTCGATGAAGCCGGTGATGGCCGCACCATAGCGGCGCAGCAGCCAGGCCAGCAGATAAAACCGCCCGCCACGCGCCACGATGGCCGAGAGGATGAACAGTTTCAGGTCAAAGGCAACCACCCCTGACAGGATCGTGACCACTTTCATAGGCGGCAGATGCGACAGGCCCGAGGTGACCAGCATCAAGAGGATGGTGCCCTCGCCGGTGCTGGTCTTCAAGGCGTCGAAGGCGGCCATCTTGCCATAGAATTCCAGCACCGGGCGCGCCACCAGGTCGAACAGGTGCAGGCCGATATACCAGCCGAAAATCCCCCCCAGCACCGAGGTGATGGTGGCAATCAGCGCGTAGCGCATGGCGCGCTCGGGGCGGGCCAGGCACATCGGCACGAAGATCACATCGGCGGGGATCGGAAAGACAGAGCTCTCGACGAAGGAAATGGCCCCCATCACCGGCTCGGCCCGGGGCGAGGCCGCCTGACGCAGCGTCCAGTCATAGAGTTTGCGGAACATGAGGGGCCTCCTGCGCGTTGGCGCTGCACAAGCATGGCGCCGCCGCGAGGTCAAGCCATACCGTCACGCCCGGCTGACGCGCAGCCGCTTGCCGGTAAAGGCTTTGCGGCCCGGCGGTGCAGGGCTATGCTGACGCAACTGTGACCAGCGGGTAAGCGGGGGGATGTGCGATGGACTGGCGGGGACGGCGCGGCAGCGACAATATCGAGGACCGGCGCCGATCGGGCGGTGGGCAGGGGGCCGCGCGGGGCGGCGTGGCGGTGGGCGGCGCGGGCGCGCTGGTGCTGCTGCTGATCGGCGCCTATTTCGGCGTGGATGTCTCGCCGCTGCTGGAAGGCGGCGGTGCCCCGGCGCAGCAAGAGACCGGCCCGCTGTCGCAGGCCGATCAGGAGGCCGGGCAATTCGTCTCGGTCGTGCTGGCCGATACAGAGGAAGTCTGGGGCAGCCTGTTCCCCGATCAGGTCGGCAAGCGCTATGCCGCGCCCACGCTCGTGCTGTATTCCGGGGTGACACGCTCGCCCTGTGGCTCGGCCAGCGGGGCCACGGGGCCGTTTTACTGCCCCGGCGACAAGAAGATCTATCTTGATACCGGCTTTTTCGGCACGATGTCGCGCGAGCTGGGCGCCAAGGGCGATTTCGCCGCCGCCTATGTGGTGGCGCATGAGGTGGCGCATGGGGTGCAGGATCAGCTGGGCATTCTGGGCAAGGCCAATCAGGTGCGCGGGCAGGCCTCCGAGGCGGATAGCAATGCCATCTCGGTGCGGATCGAATTGCAGGCCGACTGCCTGTCGGGCATCTGGGCGCGCGGCGCCGAGGAGATGTTTGGCAGCCTTCAGGCCGGCGACATCGAAGAGGCGGTGAATGCCGCGCATCGCATTGGCGATGACACCTTGCAGCGCAATGCCGGGCGGGTGCCGATGCCGCATACCTTTACCCATGGCACCTCTGAACAGCGGGCGCGCTGGTTCCTCCGCGGCTACAAGTCGGGCGACATGGGCAGCTGCGATACTTTTGCCGCCCGGCAGCTGTGAGCCGCTGTTGACGGGCGCGGCGCGCCGGGGTAGAGCATCCCGGCGCG
>NZ_JAEULU010000266.1 GCF_016792925.1 Gemmobacter sp. | reverse complement strand
TATGGGCGGCAGGGTTGATCACGATGGCCGAGGCCTGATCGCGCGCCGCATGGATCATCTCGACAATCGCGCCCTCATGGTTCGATTGCTGAAAGGTGACCTCCACCCCCAGCTCCGCCGCCAGCGCCGCACAGCGCGCCGCCACATCGGCCAGCGTCTCGCGGCCATAAATCTCGGGCTGGCGCAGCCCCAGCAGGTTCAGGTTCGGCCCGTTCAGAATATGGATCGGTTTCATCGCCATGGTCCTCCGCTTCAGTTGCGCGCCGGGCGGGGCAGGGGTTTCACATCCGATGGCCCCGGCGCCACCGAGGGCGTGCCATCCCAGGGGCTTGGGGCCTGCGCCACGGGGGCCGCCTCCACGCCCGCCTCCACGCCCGCAGTCGAGGCCGCCTGCGCCGCCGCACTGCCCGCGAGGCTGGGGGCGGTATCGCTGCCATCGGCCTCCAAGGGCGCTGCGGGCGCCGCAGGGCTGACCGGCGCCGCCACGGTCCCCGGCGCGGCGGGGGCCTCCTCGGCCACGGGCGCGGGAGAGGCAGGCGCCACGGTCGAGACCTCGGGCGGCGCTGCCACCAGAATGCCCGCCCGCCATTTGCCCTCGGCCACTTCGCCGGTGGCATAGGTCAGCTTGCCTTGCCCCTCGCGCTTGCCCTTGAGGAAACTCCCCTCATAGCGGTCGCCGCCGACATAGCTGGCCACGCCCACGCCGGTCATCTCGCCCGCCTGCCACTGGCCGGAATAGCTGAAGCCATCCGGCGTGGTGATCACGCCCTGACCCTGCCGCGCGCCATCGACAAAGGCGCCTTCATACACCGTGCCATCGGGATAGGTGGCGCGGCCCTGCCCGGTGCGCTTGCCCGCCTGCCATGCGCCCTCATAGCGATAGCCATCGGGCCGGGTCAGCACGCCCTCGCCATGGGCCTTTTCCTGCGCGAACTCGCCCACATAAACCGCGCCATCGGCATAGGTGGCGCGCCCTTTGCCCGCGATCTCGCCGCCCTTCCAGGCGCCCTGATAGCCCGAGCCGTCGCGATAGGTGATCTGGCCCTGCCCCTCGGGCTGATCGGCCTTGAAGGCGCCCTCGTAAACCGAGCCATCGGCATAGCTCAGCCGCCCCGTGCCCTCCATCTTGCCCGCAAGCCACTGGCCGTCATAGCTATAGCCATCCGGCGCGCGGAACACCCCGCGCCCCTCGCGCTGGTCGCCGCGGAAATCGCCCTCATAGACCGAGCCGTCCTTGTAGGTCATCTTGCCACGGCCCTGCCGCTGGCCCTCGACAAAGGCACCCTCGTAAATATCGCCATTGGGCTGCACCAAACGGCCCAACCCGTTGATCTGGCCCTTGGCCCAATCGCCTTCATAGACCAGCCCGTCGGGCATGGTCAGCTTGCCCTTGCCCGAGCGCGCGCCCGCCAGCATGCCCCCTTCATACAGCGTGCCATCGGGATAGGTCACCTTGCCCGCGCCCTGTTTCAGGCCGCCCACCCAGTCGCCCTCCGACACCACACCGGCCGAGGAGGTCATCTTGCCCTTGCCCTCGGGTTTGCCATCCTTGAACGCGCCCTCATAGACCGAGCCATCGGCATAGCGTGCCACGCCCGCCCCCGCGATCTCGCCCGCGACCCAGGCGCCCTCATAGGTGGATCCATCGGCATAGGTGATCTTGCCCTTGCCCTCGGGCTTGCCCGCCACAAAGGCCCCCTCATAGACCGAGCCATTGGGATAGCGCGCAATGCCCTGACCCATGATCTGCCCATTGGCCCATTCCCCGGCATATTCATAGCCATTGGGCAGCTTGTAAGTGCCGGTGCCATGCTGCTTGCCGTTCAGGAACGTGCCCTCATAGACCGAGCCGTCATCATATTGCTTGACCAGAACATCGCCGCTGTCCTGCGCCTGCGCGACGCCTGCCGCCATGATCCCCAGAACCGCGATCCCGATTGCCAGCCGCATTCCGGCCTCCCTGAACTCTTGCCGTCTTTTCCTTGGCGATCAGTCTGCTAGAAAGCAAGTCAAATCCTTTGGCGCAGCCCTGGTCCGCGCCCGCATGACGGAGCGTGCCCCATGCCCTCAGCCGATACTTTCCGCCTTACCCTCGCGCAGCTGAACCCGGTGGTGGGCGATCTGGCAGGCAATGCCGCCAAGGCCCGCGCAGCATGGGAAACGGCCAAGGCCGCAGGCGCCGACATGCTGGCCCTGACCGAGATGTTCATCACCGGCTACCAGACCCAGGACCTGATCCTGAAACCCGTCTTCGTCGATCAGGTCGAGGCGGCGATCCGCCAGCTGGCGCAGGATTGCGCCGATGGCCCCGCCATCGGCATCGGCGGCCCGGCCCGGGTGGGCGAGCGGCTGCACAATGCCTATTGGATATTGGAGCGCGGCGAGGTGGTGGCGCGGGTGCTGAAACACCACCTGCCCAACACCGATGTGTTCGACGAGAAACGCGTGTTCCAGCCCGCCGATGTGGCCGGGCCGTACCGCATCGGCCCGCTGCGCATCGGCTCGCCGATCTGCGAGGATGCCTGGCACCCTGACGTGGCCGAAACGCTGGCCGAGACTGGAGCCGAAATCCTGCTGGTGCCCAATGGCTCGCCCTATCATCGCGGCAAGCCCAATCTGCGGCTGAACCTCATGGTGGCCCGGGTGATCGAGACCGGCCTGCCGCTGGTCTACCTGAATATGGTCGGCGGGCAGGATGATCAGGTGTTTGACGGCTCCTCCATGGTGCTGAACCCCGGCGGCGAGTTGGCGGTGCAAATGCCGCAATTCGACACCTGCCTTGCCCATGTCGATTTTGACCGCACGGCAGAGGGCTGGCGGGCGCGCAAGGGCGAGCTGGCCGAAATCCCGCGCGTGTGGGAGGCCGATTATCGCGCCTGTGTCATGGCCTTGGGCGATTACATGGCGAAAACCGGCTTCAAGAAGGCGCTGCTGGGCCTGTCGGGCGGCGTCGATTCCGCGCTGGTGGCGGCGATTGCCGCCGATGCCTTGGGGCCGGAGAATGTGCGCTGCGTCATGCTGCCCTCGGCCTATACCTCGGCGCATTCGCTGGAGGATGCGGCAGAATGCGCCAAAGCGCTTGGCTGTCGCCTCGACACCGTGCCGATCTCGGGCGGGCAAGAGGCCGTGGGGCAGGCGCTGGCGCATCTGTTCGCAGGCACCGAATCCGGCGTGACCGAAGAGAATATCCAAAGCCGGTTGCGCGGCGTGATGCTCATGGCGATCTCGAACAAATTTGGCGAGATGCTGCTGACCACCGGCAATAAATCCGAAATGGCCGTGGGCTATTGCACCATCTATGGCGATATGAATGGCGGCTATAACCCGCTGAAAGACATGTATAAAACCCGCGTGTTCGAGACCTGCCGCTGGCGGAACGAGAACCACCGGGCGTGGATGGCCGGCCCGGCGGGCGAGGTGATCCCCGACCGCATCATCACCAAACCGCCAAGCGCCGAGCTGCGCCCCAACCAGACCGATCAGGACAGCCTGCCGCCCTATGAGGTGCTGGACGCCATTCTGGAAGGCCTCGTCGACCGCGAAGACAGCGTGGCCGATCTGGTTACCCGCGGCTTTGACCGCGCCACGGTGAAACGCATCGAACACCTGCTCTACATCGCGGAATACAAACGCTTCCAATCCGCCCCCGGCGTCCGCCTCACCCCGCGCGCCTTCTGGCTCGACCGCCGCTACCCCATCGCCAACCGTTTCCGCGACACTTCGTGACGGGGAGCGTGACGGCGCTTCTCTACCTCGCCGCCGCCGCCTGCGAGATCGCGGGCTGCTCTGCCGTCTGGGCGTGGTGGCGGGCGGGGGCCTCGGCGCTGTGGCTGATCCCCGGCGGCCTCGCTTTGGCCGCCTTCGCGGGCCTGCTGGCCCTCACCCCGCCCGAAAGCGCCGGGCGCAGCTTTGCCATCTACGGCGGCGTCTATATCGCCGCCTCG
>NZ_JAEULU010000063.1 GCF_016792925.1 Gemmobacter sp. | reverse complement strand
GCATGCCCAGCTCGATGATATCCACCCCCGCCGCCGGAAGCCCCTTCATCACTTGCAGCGAGGTGCCGACATCCGGGTCGCCCCCCATGATATAGGCGACAAAGGCCTTTTTGCCTTCGGCCTTCAGGGCGGCAAACTTGGCGTCGATCCGGGTCATGGCGGTCCTCATTCTGGTTCTGCCCGATGTGCCGCGAAGCGGGGCGGAAATCAATGGGGCTTGAGCCCGCCCGCCGCGCCCGGCTTGCGATTCCGCCCCCGACCGCCTAGAAGCCAGACCAGATTTTCAAAGGGGAACGCCATGGGCTTCAAGATGGGCATCGTCGGGCTGCCGAATGTCGGCAAATCCACGCTCTTCAACGCGCTGACGCGCACCGCTGCCGCGCAGGCTGCTAACTTCCCCTTCTGCACCATCGAGCCGAATGTGGGCGAGGTGGCAGTGCCCGATGCCCGGCTGGACAAGCTGGCGGCGATTGCGGGCAGCAAGCAGATCATCCCGACGCGAATGACCTTTGTGGATATTGCGGGCCTCGTGCGCGGGGCCTCGAAGGGCGAAGGTCTGGGCAACCAGTTCCTTGCCAATATCCGCGAATGCGATGCGATTGCCCATGTGCTGCGCTGCTTTGAAGATGGCGACATCACCCATGTGGAGGGCCGCATTGATCCGGTGGCCGATGCCGAAACCATCGAGACCGAGCTGATGCTGGCCGATATGGAATCGATCGAGCGCCGCCTGGCCAGCCTGTCGAAAAAGCTGCGCGGTGGCGATCAGGAGACGCTGGATCAGGACCGGCTGCTGCGCGCGGCGCTGGCGGCGCTGAACGAGGGCAAGCCCGCCCGCACCGTGCAAGTGGCGGCGGATGACCAGAAGCAATGGCGCATGCTGCAATTGCTGACCTCGAAACCGGTGCTGTTTGTCTGCAATGTCGAGGAATCCAAGGCCGCCGAGGGCAATAGCCAATCCGCCCGCGTGGCCGAGATGGCGGCACGGCAGGGTGCGGCCTCGGTGGTGATCTCGGCCAAGATCGAGGAAGAGATCAGCCAGCTGGCCGATGAGGAAGCGGCGATGTTCCTGGAGGAAATGGGTCTGGCCGAGGCAGGGCTCGACCGGCTGATCCGCGCGGGCTATCAGCTGCTGGGCCTGCGCACCTATTTCACCGTCGGCCCGAAAGAGGCCCGCGCCTGGACGATCCTGTCAGGGATGCTGGCGCCGCAGGCGGCGGGCGTGATCCATGGCGATTTCGAGAAGGGCTTCATCCGCGCCGAAACCGTCGCCTATGAGGATTACATCACCCATAAGGGCGAGGCAGGCGCCAAGGAGGCGGGCAAGTTCCGCGTCGAGGGCAAGACCTATGAGGTGAAGGACGGCGACGTGCTGCACTTCCTGTTCAACGGCTGACCTTTGCCACCCGAGCCAAGCGCAAGGCCGCCCCGCACCGGGCGGCCTTTTGCTTGAGCGGCTGCCGCCAGACCCGATCCTTCGACGAAGGATCGGGCGCCCGCCCCCCGGCGTCTTGACCTGCATCAAGGTTGCGCGGCGGGTTTTGCAGCAATCTGGGGCGCAAGATGCGGCAGAAGGAAAGACAAAGATGACGCGCCTGATGATGATCCTGTTTTCCATGGCCTCGACCACGCTGATGGGCGTGGGCATTGTGGTGGCGCTGGTCACCGGCCATGACACGCCGCAGGCCATTCTGGCCGCCGCAGCCGTCGGCTTTTTGGCAGCGCTGCCCGCAAGCTGGTTCGTCGCGCGGCAAATTGCGGGCTGATGTCGTTTTTGCGACGGATTTCCACATCCTGAGCGTGTAGCCTTGCGCCGTTCAACGGTGAAAGGATTTCCGATATGCGCCCAGACGCAGCCCCCCAGATTTCAACCGGCTATTCCCGCCTCCAGATCGCGCTGCATTGGGTGACCGTGGGGCTGATCCTGTGGCAATTCGTGGCGAATGAGGCCATGGGTCAGGCTTGGCGGGCCTTTCGGCAGGGGACCGAATTGCCGCTTTCGGCGCTGGTTGCCGCCCATGTCTTTGCCGGTCTGGCCCTGCTGGCGATTGCCTTCTGGCGCATGATCCTGCGGGTGACGCGCAACGCGCCGCCGGCACCGGCCGGGCAAACGGCCGCGCTGCGGGCAGCGGCGGCGGCGGTGCATGGCGCGCTTTACATCCTCACCGTGGCGGTCGCGGTCTCTGGCGCCGTGGCCTGGTTTGGCGGCATTGCCACGGCGGCCGAGGCGCATGAGTTCCTGAAAACCCTGCTGCTGGTGCTGATCGGCCTGCATGTGGCGGCGGCGCTGTGGCACCAGTTCTGGCTGCGCGACGGGCTGATGGAGCGGATGCGCCGCCCGCAGGCCTAAGCGCTTTGGGCCTAAGCGCCCAGGAACACCCGCAGCGTCTCCTCGAACTCGCGCGGGCGGTCGGCATGCAGCCAATGCCCCGCCCCCGCCAGCTTGGCGAAATGCGCATTTGGGAACAGCGCGCGGATCGCGGGCCGGTTCTCGGGGCGCACATAGCCGCTTTCGGCGCCGGTCAGGAACAGGGTCGGCCCGTCAAACTGCCCCTGCGGATCGGGCCAGCCGACGATCTTTGGCATCTCGGCGGCGAGCGTGTCGAAATTCAGCCGCCAGCGCGGCCCGCCCTCGGCCTTGAGGTCCAGCGATTGCAGGAAGAAGGCCCGCAAGGGCGCCTCGGGCACGGTCAGCGCCAGCCGCCGGTCGGCCTCGGCCCGTGCCGACAGGCCCGCAAGGTCCATCGCGCGCATGGCCTGAATATATTGCGTCTGGTCATGCTGATAGGCCACCGGCGCAATATCGGCCACCACCAGCCGCCGCACCGCGCCCGGATGGCTCAGCGCCAGCTTCATCGCGGCCTTGCCCCCCATGGAATGCCCGATCACATCGGCCTGCCCGCCATGCGCCGCGATCACCTGCGCCAGATCCCCCGCCAGATCGGCATAGGAATGGCTGTCAAACCACGGGCTTTCGCCATGGTTGCGCATGTCCACCGCCAGCACGTCGCGCTTTTCCGACAGGCGCCGGGCAATCACATTCCAGTTGCGGGCTGAGCCATAAAGCCCATGCGCAATGAGGATCGGCGGCAGATCGGTCGGCGTGGCGGCGGGGTGGCGGATCGTGTTCAGCATGGGCCAAACCTAACGCCTTCGCCGCGCGGGCGCCAGCCGTCACCGCGCCGCGCAGCCGCCCGCCAAAGGCCCCGAGAGCTGCAACTGGCAAACCCGGCTCTCGCCCGGCATCCCCGCCAGCATCAGCCCCGCCACCAGCACCAGCGCGCCCAGCATGGCCACCGCGATCTGCCTTGCGCCCGCCCTGCGCTCTTGCATCATCTGCGTCCCTCCGCTGCCCGTCATCTGTGGGCAGGCTGGCCAAAGCGGGCGAGGCCGCGCAATAACGCGGCTTTGCTATGGGATAACAACGCCTTCTCCTGCGGTTGATATTGTATTCTGCCGCCCCCCCGGCCATCATGCCCTCAAACCCGCAGCAGGCAGGATGCCGCCCATGAGCCCTCGCACCGCCCTTTTCGCCGCTTTGCTGGCCCTCGCCCCGGCGCTGGCCCCCGGCATGGCGCAGGCCGAATGCTATGCCGATTACAAGGCCAAGCAGGATGATCCGCTGCGGTTGCATTACGGGGTTGCGCAGGTCTCGGCTTGCGACAAGAAAGAGGCCAAGGCCGAACTGGCGCCGCGTCTGCGGGCGGGCGGCTGGAAACTTCTCAGCGTGATTTCCACTTTCGGCCCCGAGGGCCTAGGCGAAAGGCAATCCAGTGCCGGGGAATATTTCCTCCGTTTCTGACAGTTTGAAGGCGGGCAACCGCATAGTCACGCTGGGGATTGCCGCCGTGGTGGTGATCCTTGCGGCGGCGGCGGTGTTCCTGTTTCTGGCGCTGCCCGATGCCAATGCGTTCAACGCGCGGGTTGAGGCGCTGTTCGTGTCGGATGACACGCTGAAAACCTTTACCGAGATCCGCCTGCTGGAGATCATCGCCCAATCCGGCACCACCTTTCAGGAGGTGCTGGTCAGCTATCGCATGGTGATCTTCGTGCTGCTGGTGTTCTCGGCGGCGCTTCTGGTGGCCTGCCTTGTGTTCCTGCTGACGATCATCACGCTGAACCGCCGCATTTCGGCCATCCAGCGCTCGGGCATCACCGTGTCCTCGCTGCTGATCTCGCGCGAGGCGCGGGCGGTCTATATCAATGATCTGGAGTTTCAGCTGACCGAGGCCGCGATCGAGACGCTGTCGGTGCTGGCCGAGGCGCGGATGGATGACGAGGTGCTGACCGGCGCGCAGATCGAGGCGGTGATCTCGGGCCGCCCCGAACCCGATTGCGACGAGGCGGCGGGGGCCACGCGGGTGAAACGCCTGCGCGATGCGCTTGGCAATCAACTGGTGTCGGAACTGCTGGTGAAAACCATCGCGCGGCGCGGCTATGTGCTTGCGGTGCAGAAAGACACGATCAGGGTTCTGTAATGGCAGAGACGACCGATTTCGCGACCATGGCGCGGGGCATGGCCGCACAGGCGGCCGAGGGCGCACAAGGATGGGCCACCTCGCCCGCCGGCTGGGGGCAACTGGCCCTGCTGGTCGCGGCTTTCCTGCTGGCGCGGTTTCTGGCCGCGCGGCTGGCGCCCCTGCTGCGCCGCTTTTGCACGCCCGAAGGCAGTGGCCTGCTGGCCGAGGCCCGCCGTCAGGCCGGGCGCGCCTTGCCGCTGCTGGGGCCGGTGCTGGCCTTCGCGCTGATCGCGGCGGGCGAGGAGCTGGCCCGTCAGGCGCTTGGCTCGGGCGGACTTTTGGATTTCGGCAAAAGGCTTGCCTTGCTGCTGGTCGCGCATCTGTTCGTGCGACAGGTGCTGCGCGACCCGTTCCTGCGGTTTCTGGGCCGCTGGGTGCTGCTGCCGGTGATGCTGCTCTATACGCTGGGCCTGCTGGACGACGCCACCGCCCGGCTGGAAGAAACCGTGATCACGCTGGGCAATATCCGCTTTTCGCTGGCGGCGCTGATCCGGGGGGCGATTGCGGGCTCGCTGCTGTTCTGGCTGGGCACCTGGTCCAATCGCCAGAGCGCCGATTACATCAAACGCCAGGACGAGCTGCGCCCGGCCACCCGCGAACTGGCGATGAAAGCCTCGGAAGTGGCGATTTTCGGCGCGGCCTTCCTTCTGCTCATGTCGATCATGGGGATCGACCTCACCGCCGTTGCCGTGCTGGGCGGCGCGCTTGGCGTAGGGATAGGGCTGGGCCTGCAACAGATCGCCGCCAATTTCGTCTCGGGCATCATCCTGCTGCTGGAGGGGCAAACCACCGTCGGCGATTACGTTGAACTCGATGGCGGCGAAAAGGGCACCATCGTCAAGATGACCGCCCGCGCCTGCGTGCTGGAAACCTTTGACGGCAAATGGATCGTGGTCCCGAACGAGCATTTCATCACCTCGCGCGTGGTGAATTACTCCGACCAAGGCAGCGCCAACCGCTATGAGGCGGCGTTTTCGGTCAGCTATGAGACCGACATCAACCGCGTGCCCGAGATCATCGAGACCGCCGTGGCCGCCCTGCCCTTCGTGCTGAAAGCCCCGGATGGCCCGGATTGCGAACTGCGCGGCTTTGGCGAAAGCAGCGTGGATTTCGCGGTGGAATATTGGGTGAACGGCATCGACGACGGCAAGAACCGCTTTGGCAGCCCGGTGCTGTTCGCGATCTGGAACGCGCTGAAAGAGGCCGGGATCGAGATGCCCTATCCGCATCGCGTGGTGGAATTGCGCCGGGGCAAGCCGTGAAGGCGCTGGTCATCGGGGCCGGGCCCGCCGGGCTGATGGCGGCGGAGGCCTTGGCCGATGCGGGCCATGCGGTGACGGTGGCCGAGGCCAAGCCCTCGCCCGCGCGCAAATTCCTGATGGCCGGGAAATCGGGCCTCAACGTCACCAAGGATGAGGGCGCAGAGGCCTTTGCCGCGCAATTCGACACCGATTGGCTGGCCCCTCAGCTGCGCGCGTTTGGCCCCGAACAGGTGAAGGCCTTTTGCGAAGGCTTGGGCCAGCCGGTCTTCACCGGATCGTCAGGCCGGGTGTTTCCGGTGGCGATGAAAGGCTCGCCCTTGCTGCGGGCCTGGCTGGCGCGTCTGGCGGGCAAGGGGGTGCAGCTGCGCACCCGCTGGCGCTGGACCGGGTTCGCGGGCGACGCCTTGCGCTTTGACACGCCCGAGGGTCCGCAAGCCTTTCGCCCCGCCGTCACCGTGCTGGCGCTTGGCGGCGCCAGCTGGCCGCGCCTTGGCTCGGATGCCGCCTGGCTGCCCTGGCTGCGCGAAAAAGGCGTGGAGATCACCGATTTCGCCCCCGCCAATATGGGCTTCCAGATGGGATGGAGCGCCCATATGGCCCGGCATTTCGGCCAGCCGGTCAAGGGGGCCTGCCTGATCGCCGGGGCGCGGCGGCTGCGGGGCGAGTTCGTGCTGTCGGAACGCGGGCTGGAGGGCGGCGGCATTTATGCCCTGTCGCGCGACCTGCGCCTTGGTGCGCCCTTGGCGCTGGATCTGTTCCCCGATCTGACGCCCGAGGCGCTCGCCGCCCGCATCACGCGGCTGAAACCCGGCGAGACGGCGGCGAACAAGCTGCGCAAGCTGGGCCTTGCCCCGGCGGCGGTGGCTTTGGTGCAGGAACTCGCCCGCCCGCTGCCTGCCGATCTGGCGGCGCTGCTGAAACACCTGCCCCTGCCCCATCTCGGCCCCCGCCCGCTGGAAGAGGCGATCTCCAGCGCCGGCGGCATTGCCCGCAGCGCGCTGACCGAGGCGCTGGAGCTGCGCGCCCTGCCGGGGGTCTTTGCGGCGGGCGAGATGCTGGATTGGGAGGCGCCGACCGGCGGTTACCTGCTGACCGCCAGCTGGGCCACCGGGCTTCATGCCGGGCGTCAGGCCGCCAAATCCCTCATCCAGAACTGAAGCGGCTTTTTGCTCTCTGCCGCCTCGCCCAGATCGCGCCACGAAAATTCGGCCATGATTCCGGGCAGTTGCCGGTAACCGCGCTTTTCCCAAAACGCATCATTGCTGCGATAGATCGAGGGTTTCAGCGGGTGATGCCCGGGCCGGACCACGCTGCAAAAGGCCACATGGCTGCGGCCCAGGGCGCGGGCATGCCCCTCGCGGGCGTCAAAGAAGCGATGCCCGATGCCCTGCCCGCGATATTCCGGCAACAGCACGGATTCGGCGCAATAGAAAATGCGCTCCATCGGCACGGGCACGGCGGCGAAAGGCGCTGCGAACTCGGCCGCGTGATCCTCCATCGGGGTGCCGGTCGCAGCCCCGACCAGCCGCGCACCGTCAAAGGCGCCGACCAGCACCGCGCCGGGGCTGTCGCGATAGGTTTGCAGATATTCACGCTCGTAATCCACCGAGCCGTCGTAAAGATAGGGCCAGTCGCGGAACACCGCGATGCGCAGCCGCGCCACGTCGTCAAGGGCTGCATCCAGCGCCGCCCCGGTCAGCACGCGCGTGTCGATCATGCCGAAACCTGCGCAACCCAGTCTTGCAGGTTGTAGAAGGTGGTGACGCGGGCGATTTTGCCATCCCGCAGGTCGAAAAACGCGCCTGCGGGCAGAATGTATTTCTGCCCTTTGGCCTCGGGCAGGCCCGGATCGGTTTTCAGATATTCACCATGCACCACGAATTCCGCCGCGCCCCGCGTGGCGTCCTCGTTCACGAAGATCACCATATCCTTCAGGGTTTCGCGGTAGCTGACTCCCATATGCGAGCAGAACTCGGCAAACAGTGCCTTGCCGCGCCGGATGCCGCCCTCATTCACCCGATGCTCGATGTCATCGGTCAGGCAGGCCAACATGCCCGCAGCATCCCCCGCATTGAAGGCGGCGTAATAGGTTTCAAGCGTCGCGCGGGTCATTCCGGGGGCCTCCGAAGGGATGGATTTGCGGCATCCTACGGAAATGTGACGTGCCGCCAATGCCTTTGCAGACAAAAGGCGGCACGAAAACGACCTCAGGCCAGCGCCGCGCGCACTGCATCCGCCATGGGCGTGGTGGCGCGCCCGATCAGCCGCGACAGGGTGTGGCTGTCATCGAACAGCGCGCCTTCCCCGGCGCGGGTCTCGGCATCGCCCAGATCCGCCGCAAAGCCCGCAGGCAGGCCAAAACCCTCCAGCGCCTTGGTGTACTCGGCCTGCGGCAGGTTCACAAAGCGCACCGGCTTGCCCGATTGCGCGGCAATCTCGGCGGCCAGATCGGCCAGCGTGTAAGAGGTGTCACCCGCCAGTTCATAGATTTTCCCGGCATGGGCCGCATCCAGCGCGGTCACGGCGATGGCCTCGGCATAATCGGCGCGGCTGGCGCTGGACACCCGCCCCTCGCCCGAGGCGCCCAGCACGGCGCCATGTTCCAGCACGACGGGCAGCGCGCTCAGATAATTCTCGGTATACCAGCCATTGCGCAGCACGGTGACGGCAAGGCCGGAGGTGGCCAGCGCGGCCTCGGTCGCCACATGGTCCCGGGTCAGCAGCATGGGCGAGGCATCGCCTTTCAGGATCGAGGTATAGATCAGCCGCTTCACCCCTGCGGCCTTGGCCGCCGCAATGACATTGCGGTGCTGCCCGGCGCGGTCGTTGAAATCATTCGAGGAAATCAGCACCAGAACCTCGACCCCGGCCAGCGCGGCGGCATCAGGGGCGGTGTAATCGAAGGCGCGGGCGGCCACGCCCGTCACTTTGGACGGGTCGCGCGCCAGCGCAATCGGCGCGGCACCGCGCGCTTGCAGCGCGGCGATGGCAAGGCGGCCCAACTGGCCGGTGGCACCGGTGACGGCGATGGTTGCGGGGGATACGGTGGTCATCTGAAAGCTCCTTTGGCTTGCTGTGCCCCAGATGTGCCCCCTTTACTTACGAAAAGGAAGTGCATACATTTTTGTAAGTATACCGCAGAGGCGCAGATGTCCCCCGAAACCAATGCACAGAAAACCCTTTCGCAGCTCGACGCCAATGTGCTGGTGGCCGAATGCCCCTCGCGGCAAGTGCTGTCGCATCTGACAAGCCGCTGGGGCACGCTGGCGATGCTGGTGCTGCTGACCGGCACGCATCGCTTTTCCGCCCTGCGCCGCCGCATTGGCGGTGTGAGCGAGCGCATGTTGGCCCAGACCCTGCAACAGCTTGAAGCCGACGGGTTTATTCACCGTCAGGTCTATGACGTGGTGCCGCCGCATGTGGAATATAGCCTGACGCCCCTAGGCCGCGAGGCCGGGGCGCATCTGGCCGCCCTGACCGGCTGGATCGAGGAAGCGCTGCCGCGCATCCTCGCCGGCCAGCCCGCCCGCGAAGCCGAACCGGCGCTTTAACGCTGGCCCTTCCAGATCGCCGCCATAGCGGCGCCGACCTCGGATTGCGGCTCGGAATGTTTGGTCATGCCCTGCGCGGCCTCATAGGCCCGCACGCGGGCACGGGTGCGCGCAAAGACCGATTGCCACGAGCCGGGCGCGGCCAGCTCTGCCGACAAAGCCTTGATGAACCATGTGTTCTTCTCATCCGGCTGGCAACCGAACGAGGGGCGGTCGGCCCGCGCCGCGGTCAGCACGATGCGGTTGGGATGGCGCAGGGCCGGGATCAGCGAGCCGGAATAGCAGGCCTGCAAGATCACCACCTGAAGGTCATTCTCCAGCGGTTGCAAGATCTGCGCCAGCCGCGCCCCCGACAGCACACGCGGCTCCTCGCCCGGCAGCGAGACCGCCATTTCGCCGGGGCGGCCATGGCTGGTCAGCATCACCACCACCAGATCGCGGCCATCCACCGCCTCGGCGGCCAGCTGCGCCACCGCCTTGCCCGGCTCTGACAGCGGCGGCATGTCCGGCAAGACATTGCCGCCGATGATCGCGCGCTCCAGCCCGCCATAATGCTGGCTCAGCGCCGCTTGCATCGCCAGAACGTCGCGGTCAAACACCGCATCATCATACAGCGCCTGCCCCAGATAAAGAACCTTGCCCGCCGGAGGGGCAGCAGGCTCTGCCACCGGCTGACAGGCGGCCAAAGCGCAGACAAAAGCCAAAGCAGCAAAGAAACGCATGAAAACCCAATCCCTGATGACGGTTACGAATCTTGCCCCGCCTCCGAGGGCGGGCCGAAACGCGCGATCATCCGATCCCGGATCATGTCGCGCGCCTGACGGTAAGCCTGCAATTTGGCCTCGCGGGTTTCACCAATCGCCGTGGGGTCGATGATCGGCCAATATTCCACATCCATATGGAAAAACCGCGTCAGCTCCAGCGCCTGCCGCTGGCTGGCCGGGGACAGCGCGATGATCAGATCGAACTGGCCCAGATCATCGCCCCATTCCTGCATCTCCTCGAACGAGCGCGAGCGGTGGCGGCTGATCTCGATTCCCAGCTCGTTGCAGACGGCAATCGAGAAGCCGTCCACCTCCATGTCATTATGCACGCCCGCCGATTGCACATAGGCGCGCTGGCCGTAAAGTTGTTTCATCAGCCCTTCCGCCATGGGCGAGCGGACGGCGTTGTGATCGCAGCAGAACAGGACGGAGGAGGGGAATCTTCCGCCCAAGATCAACCCCAATGCAGGACGCAGATCAGGGTGAACAGGCGCCGCGCCGTGGCGGTATCCACATCGGCCTTGCCCTCCAGCCGTTCCTGCAAGACCCGCGCGCCCTCATTGTGGATGCCGCGCCGCGCCATGTCGATCGCCTCGATCTGGCTGGGCGGCAAGCGTTTCACCGCGTCGAAATAGCTTTCGCAGATCTGGAAATAATCCTTCACCACCTGCCGGAACGGGCCGAGGCTCAGGTGAAATTCACCCAAGGGGCTGGCATCTTCCAGCGCCATGGAGAACACGAGGCGCCCCTCGCGGATCGCAAGGCCAAGGCGATAGGGGCCGGGCGGCACCTCGCGCCCCTCGCGGACCGGCAGGCCAAAGCGGTTCTCCTCCAGCAGGTCAAAGATCGCCACGCGGCGTTCCTGCTCGATCTCGGGCGTGGCGCGGGCCAGCCCCTTTTCGTCGATCTCGATATGGCAGATGCGGTTGGTCATGGGAGGGCGGTCCTTCAGGCTCCCCCGTTGATGCCCGACCGGGCCTTGCGGATCAAGCCCCGCTGTTCAGCCGATCCAGCCGCGCCTGCACCGAGAGGCCATGCGCCTCAAGGCTTTCCGATTGCGCCAGCCGCGCCGCCGCCGGGCCGATGGCCGCCAGCGCGGCAGGGGTCATGCGGGCCAGCGTGGTGCGTTTCACGAAATCCAGCACCGAAAGCCCAGAGGAAAACCGGGCCGAGCGCGCGGTGGGCAGCACATGGTTCGGCCCGCCGACATAATCGCCAATCGCCTCGGGCGTCCATTGGCCCAGGAAGATCGCCCCGGCATGGGTGATCTGCTGGCTGAGCCCCTCGGGGTCGGCCACACACAGCTCCAGATGCTCGGGCGCCACGCGGTTCGACAGGGCGGCAGCCTCGCCCAGATCGCGCGTCACGATCACCGCGCCGAAGTCGCGCCAGCTTGCGCCCGCAATGGCGCGGCGCTCCAGCGTTTCCAGCCGCTTTTCCACCGCCGCCGCGACCGCCCGGCCAAAAGCCGCATCCGGGGTGACGAGGATCGACTGTGCCGATTCGTCATGTTCGGCCTGGCTCAGCAGATCAAGCGCGATCCAGTCGGGGTCATTCTCGGCATCGGCAATCACGAGGATTTCCGAAGGGCCCGCGATCATGTCGATGCCCACCTTGCCGAACACCCGGCGTTTGGCGGCGGCGACAAAGGCATTGCCCGGCCCGGTGATCTTGTCCACCGGCGCGATGCTTTCGGTGCCATAGGCCAAGGCCGCCACCGCCTGCGCGCCGCCGATGCGATAGATCACATCCACCCCGGCCAGCTGCGCCGCCAGCAACACAAGCGGGTTCACCACGCCGCCCGGCGTCGGGCAGGCAATCGCCAGCCGCTCCACCCCCGCCACCTTGGCCGGAATGGCGTTCATCAGCACCGAAGACGGGTAAGAGGCCAGCCCCCCCGGCACATAAAGCCCCGCCGCCGATACCGGCGTCCAGCGCCAGCCCAAGGTGGCCCCGCTGGCATCCTGCCATTGCGCATCCTCGGGCATCTGGCGGGCGTGATAATCGCGGATACGCTCTGCCGCGAGTTCCAGCGCGGCGCGATCCTCGGGCGAGACCTTGGCAACCTCTGCCGCGATCTCCGCCGCCGAGAAGGCCAGCGTCTCGGGCGTCAGCTCCAGCCGGTCGAAGCGCGCGGTCAGCTCGATCACCGCCGCATCGCCCCGCGCCCGCACATCGGCAATGATCGCCGCCACGGTCGCATCCACATCCGGGCTATCCTCGCGCTTCATGCCCAAAAGGGCGGTGAAGGCGGCCTCGAAACCGGCATCTTGGGTGTTGAGGAAATGCGGCATGGCGGGGCTCCGGCCTTGGGTTTGGGCAGTAGATAGCGGCGTTAGGCTGCCGTCTCAAGCCCGGCCGTCTCAAGGGCGGAAGCCCCGGGGCGCTGCCCCGGACCCCGGGATATTTTTGCCAAGATGAATGCGGGTTTCATCTTGGCTTAAATATCCATCTTCAGATCCCGTGATCGGGGGCCTTGCCCGACGGCGCCAGATAGGGGCGCGTCACGTCGCGCAGGGTGAGGTCGAGCGTCTCGACCTCCAGCGCGATGGCCCCATCGCCGGCGAGGGTCAGGGTCAGCGTGCCCGTCCCGTCGGCGCCGGGGGCAAAGCTGATCGCCAGCAGCGACAGCACAGTGTCGCGCTCGGCCCGGTCGATGCCCTGGCTGCGCACCGCCAGCACGTCGCGCACCAGCAGCATGGAGCGCACCCGCTCATAGCCGCGGCCATTGCGTTCGGCCAGAATGCGGTCTTCCCAGCGGAAGCGGTTCAGCAGCAGGCCAAATTCGCGGCGTTTGCGCGAAAAGGTCATGTCGGTGATCGGGAACACCGCGTCCTGCGCCAGCGCGGCGAGGATTTTCAGATCCTCTTCGCCCTCTGCCCCCAGCCAGAGCGGCCCCTCGCCGCCATCCTCGAACCTTGCGTCGCTCATTGCGCCTTGATCCGTTCGATCTTGGCCCCGCAGGCGCCCAGCTTGTCCTCGACATGCTCATAGCCGCGATCCAGGTGATAGACCCGGCTGACCACGGTTTCGCCCTCGGCCGCCAGCCCGGCGAGGATCAGCGAGACGGAAGCCCGCAGGTCGGTGGCCATCACCGGCGCGCCGCGCAGTTTTTCCACCCCATGCACCGTGGCATGGCCGCCATGCACCTCGATCCGCGCGCCCATGCGGATCAGCTCGGGCGCGTGCATGAAGCGATTCTCGAAGATTTTCTCCTCCAGAACGCTGGTGCCATTGGCGGTGCAAAGCAGCGCCATCATCTGCGCTTGCAGGTCGGTCGGGAAGCCGGGGAAGGGTTCGGTCGTCACATTCACCGCCGACACCCGGCCATTCTTGCGGCTGACCTTGAGGCCCCGCTCGGTCTCGGTCACCGAAACCCCCGCCTCATCCAGCTTTTCGGCAAAGGCGCCGACCAGATCCATGCGCCCGCCCAGGCATTCCACCTCGCCGCCGCAGATTGCCGGGGCCAGCATATAGGTGCCCAGTTCGATCCGGTCGGTGACCACCGGATGCGTGGCGCCGCCCAGCCGGTCAACGCCCTGAATGGTGATGGTGCTGGTGCCCTCGCCCTCGATCTGCGCGCCCATCCGGCGCAGGCATTGCACCAGATCCACAATCTCGGGCTCGCGCGCGGCGTTTTTCAGCACCGTGGTGCCCTTGGCGAGGCTGGCCGCCAGCAGCGCGTTTTCGGTGGCCCCGACCGAGACGAAGGGAAACTCCACCACTGCGCCGTTCAGCCGCCCGCCGGGCGCGCGCGCATGCACATAGCCGTCGCGCAGGTCCAGCTCGGCCCCCATGGCCTCGAACACTTTCAGGTGCAGGTCCACCGGGCGCGCGCCAATCGCGCAGCCGCCGGGCAGCGAGACGATGGCATGGCCATCGCGCGCCAGCATCGGCCCCAGCACGAGGATCGAGGCGCGCATCTTGCGCACGATGTCATAATCCGCCGTATGGTTGTGGATGTCATGCGACGACATCGCCAGCACCTTGCCGCCTTGCAGGCTGGAGACCTCGGCCCCCAGCGAGCCCAGCAGTTGCGTCATGGTGCGAATATCCGACAGGCGCGGCGCATTGGTCAGCGTCAGCGGCTCTTCGGTCAGCAGCGTGGCGGGCATCAGCGTGAGGCAGGCATTCTTCGCCCCCGCGATCGGAATCACTCCGTTCAGCTCGCCGCCGCCCTTGACCAGAATCGAATCCATTGTCCCGCCTCACTCTTTCTCGTTGTTGTCAGACGCAGATCGCGCCCGCGCCTGCGCCTTGCGACGCGCCATATTGGCCTTGAGCGCCGCCTTCAGCCGGTCCTCGCGCGTTTTTTCCGCCCCGGCTGCGGCCTTGCGCGGCCTTGCATCCTTGGGCGAAACGGCAGTTTTCGGAGGCATTGCATCATCTGTCATGCCCCTCTGTTAGCCTAGGAGCAAAAAAGGGTCCAGATTGCGCTTGCACCCGTCGGCGAATACGTCTAAATCCCCGCCACGCCCGGCAAGAACAAGCCGACGCACTGGCCGAAAGGCCCCGCCCAACGGCGAAAGTGCTGCAGTAGCTCAGTGGTAGAGCACTCCCTTGGTAAGGGGAGGCTCTGGTGAGCTAAGCGGCAGAGAACTAAGGGCTTTTCCAGAGCCCGCTTGACCCGGGGTAACGCCCGGGGTAGCTATCTGGAAAGAAGGCGGCTGTGGTAGCTCAGTGGTAGAGCACTCCCTTGGTAAGGGAGAGGTCGAGAGTTCAATCCTCTCTCACAGCACCATCCCTCCCAAGGAAATCAAGCAGTTAGGTGGATATGGTGGCGGCTGCCGACTGTTACCCCGCGTTACCCCCGGGCGACTCAGAAGGGCTCACCCCAGTCCGGGTCGATGTGGCAACCGTTGCCGCCGTCAGCCTCGACCATGATGCCGTTGTGGCCGCCGCCCGCCTCCATCGCCGCGTCGGCGATTGCCCAGCGGAGGTCTGGCGCCCAGAGCCCGGGCCGAACGGTTACGATGTAGCAGGCCCCTGCGTTTGAATCGCACCAGACGGATTCAAGGCGGCGCGCCATCAGTTCGGGCATCGCGTCGATGATCCGGCGCATCGTGTTGAGTTCGGTCAGCACCGACCAGCGGCTCTCAATCTGAACGCCCCGGTAGCGGAAGCCTGAGACCGGGGCTTTCTGCCCGGCGTCGGCGCGGTCGATGTCATACTGGCGCTGGATCAGCGCAGCCGCCTCGGGCGGCAGGTCAATGTATTCTACCATCTTGCTCTCCTTGGGAGTGCCGTGCCCCACGAGCGCTCTCGCAAGGCACGGCGACTTCGCCATGCCGGGGTTACTTCTTCTTGATGGTCTCCACGACATGCGTGGACTTGCGCTGCGTGGCGACCTTCACCGTGGTGAAGCGGCCCGTCGAGGCGCTGCGGCCAATCTTGAACGTTTTCGATTTCATCTTCTGGACTTTCACTTTTGCGTTGAGGATGGGAGGCGCGCTCATCGCACCTCCCGTTCTTTTGGGTGGGCGGCTTATTCCGGGATCAGAATAGGCCACGCCCGGAAGCCATACATCTTGGCGTAGATGCGCTGGCCAGTGGTCGGGCAGGTCCGCCAGGGGCGGAACACCAAACGGAAGCCAGGCGGAACCTGAATGCGGTCAGCCATGGTCGTCAGTCCTTCGGCGGGGCGTATCTTGCCAAACCCAAAGAGCGCGCCTATTATCCTGTCCTGCGAAGAAACTGGATTTGGCGCTGGGTCGGCTCTGCATCGTCGAGCCCCTCATGCACTGATACAGAAAGCTGGAGGCTCGGGGTGCAACCTGAGCCTTCTTTCGTTAGAGCCTCCCGTTGTCGCGCAGCCAGCGCAAGCGGCGCTGTGCTGCGTCCCAAGAGACCCCAAAACGGTCCATCAGGTCATGCTCCCCATCTGTAGGGAAGATGAAGCCTTGCGGCATCAAGAACTGCGCGGCGAACTGGTTGGCCTGCGGCTCGGCAAGGCAGAACGGCTTCGTGCCGTCGCCCTGCTTCGCCCGTGCCAGCGGAATGTTTGTGTGCATGTGCCAGTGCCCGAGTTCGTGGGCGGCGGTAAATCTCGCCCGGCCCTCCCCGGCGCACACCCCCTCGTAAACATCTTCGCGCAGCATGATAAACTCGCCATTGGGGCAGGTGTAGCCTTCGGCCCGCCCCATCTCCTTGCGACTGCCCACCTCGAAGCGAACGAGGCCAAGCTGATAGTCCAAGACCTGTTCGATCAGTTCGATGACAGGGACTTGGGGGTAGGCGTCAAGCCCGAACTGCTTTCGGAACCGATCCGCCTTCGATCCGATGGCCGCCCAACTGAGGGGCGGCACCTTAAAATCATCACCCACGCTCATTGTTTGTCCTTCTTGCTGAGGATTTCAAAGATGCTCTTGAGGTCATCGTCGGACAGTGAGTTCATCCGGCGCGCCATCAGGCCTGCCGTGTCCCTCGCAAGTGCCGACTGGGCCTCAACAGTGAAAGCCTTGCGCGAGCGGTCAGCGGCGCGGCGCATGGCAGCGGCGGCATCACCCGCCAGTTGGTAGGCTTTGATGACAAGGTCCTCAAAGCCGCTAGGGGGTGTCTTGGTCCCGCGTTCGACAGCGGAGATGAAGGCCGACGACTTTTCCAAACGTTCGGACATGTCCAACAGGCGCTCATCCCGATCAATTCGCAGTTTCCGCAGCTCCTTTCCGATTTCAGTGGTCATGGTAGCCTCCTTGGGTCTCCAGCACAGATGGGGCTTCGGGTTCAGGCTTTCAACCGGCTAGGTTAATTTTTTCGCCCTCCGAGGTGTTTCAATTCAACCCTCGTGGCGCAGAGGATACACCAGAGATGGTTGCCGTGCAATGCTTTGCTACGGGATGTGGGCAGTGGTCACAGAGGGCGTGGCGTTAACAGATCGGGCTGGGGATCGGCTCACCCCGCAGGGGCCAAGCCGAATTGGCACGACGCATCCCAGTTTCGGTGGGGACTTTTCGCCGTCCGATCCGCACCCGTCTGCCGGTCCCCAACGGGGTGGCCGTGTAGCGGCATTCACCCCCGGATTCAGGCCCGATTGCCGCGACCGACAGCAGGCACGGGCTCTGCCAATGTCACCTCACCGCCGGGGCAATCACGCATCCGGGGAAACAGAGGTGACGAACATGAAGAACAAACTTGTCAGGGACCTGCGGCGCGCGAGCGCTGAAATCAGGGACACGGACGTGCCCGGGAACGTCGATGCGGACATCCCGGCGATGGTGCTGACGGACCTTGCCGCGCTTGCGCTGGAACAGTGGCGCGGCGATGACAAGCCGATGGACCGCAGCCGGTTCATTGCAACGCTCTGTGGCAACTTCAGCTTTATGCTGGAGCGGTTTACGCTGGATGACCTGCCACAGGGGGAGATGCTGCTTGTCCGGGATGCCGTGGCGGCGCTGGACGCGCTGGCCCCGGATCGGTCCCGTGTTCCCCACGAGGTGATGCAGGTCCTGTTTCAACTGAACGAAACGGGCGTCCCTCACTGAAGCGCAACAAGGCCCCCGGCGTCAAACCCGGGGGCCTTGCCTCAATGCAAGGTCGCGGCCTCGCGCGCCAGCGTGTCGGCGGCTGCGCAGAAGATGCCGAAGGACACCATGGCCTCGCGCCCGAAGGCGTCCATGCCGACACGCCGGGCGAGGTCAGGCACCCGTGCCGCATCCACCCATACCCTGCGCCGCCCGACGCGGTATGGCAACAGGCCCACCAGCCCGCCCAGCGCGGATGCAGACACGCGGTAAAACCGTGCGAACCTGACAACGTCGCGGCCCCGAGGCCAGAAGTCGTCATTGTGCGCGTTCGCGTGTTCCAGCATCGCGGCGTGGGCGAGGCGCAGGTCGTCCGACAGAAGGACGTGGTATCCCGAGACGATCCACTCGGCTGCGGCTGTCTGTTGCGCGTCCATCACTGCCCCCGCCTCGGGCCTGCATGGGCCGCCAGGTCCTTGGGCGGCCATGGCGCTCCCTCCTCAACCACCAGTGCCACCACGTCGCCGGGCAGCAGGCCGTCAGCCTCTGCGGCTGCGGCCACATCGTCAATGTCGGCTTCAACCGCCTCGGGCGCGGGCGCGTCGAAGGGGTGGAGGATCAGCTTGGTCATGCCGGGTTACCTCCCCGGTCCATGCCCCGGATGTTGATGGGGTCGCCATCGAACACGCAGTCAACGTGCAGACCGCCCGGGGTCGTGGCAATGTTGGTCGTCACCCAGCCGGTGCCGGCGAAGGCGCCAACCCCAGCGCCGCGCGCGGCGGCAAGGGCGTTGGCGGCGGTGATGGCGGCGGCGGGGCTGGCCGCAGAGATCAGGGCGGAGTGCAGGCCCGCGCTGTTGCGCAGCGGTTCGGCGGTGGCGTTGTCATTCGGGCGGCGGATCAGGTAGAGCGGCATGGTCAGGCTTCCTTGTTGTTCAGGGCCATCTTGACCCGGTCAATGGGGTTGACGCGCCGCTGTTCAAACTCGCGGTTGCGGACGATGGCGCGCTGCGCCGCATTGCGGATGGCGGCGATGGCATCGTTCACGGCCTTGGTCTCCGGCCCGACCAGCTTGTCGGCAAGCTCGGCAGCGCTGAACGGGCGGTCCTTCCGGGGCATCCGGTCGATGATCGAGATGATGGCCGCGCCCAGCACCTTGTTGCCCGTCGCGGCGGCGTGGACGGCCATGTTGGTCAACTCGACTGCACCGGCCCCCTCAAGCTGACGCATGAAGTTGGTCCGCTCGTCGGTGCCCAGACCGGCCCGAGACAGGACGGTGACGGGGGATGCCCAGAGGGCAGCCGTGGTGTCGAGGCTTTCAGCCGATGTGACCAGTTCCCTGATCGCGCCCCAGCGGGCATCGGCGCTGTTCCTGGCGACCTCTGTGCGCGCCGCAGCCTGGGCCTTGGCGACGGCGGCTTCAACGTCGCGCCTCGGCATCCCGACATTCTCAAGGCTCCGGCCCACCTCAGCGGCACGGGCGGCAGGTCCTGCCTCCAAGGTGTCGATCATGGCCGCGAATTTCGCCGCGCGCTTGGCTGCGACCTCGGCAAGCGAGATCACATCGGCAGTCGCAAGCGCCGGGGTGTTGCTGAACGGGATGGGTGGGGTGAGGTCATGGGCGGGTTCCGCCATCGTGCGCTCCTTGCTTGCACCGGGCCGCGCCATTGCGGCCCTTGATGCGGAGAGGATACGCGCCCGGCCACCACGGCGGCGACCAGTATTCATTGTTGTTCAGTGGGTTGGCCGCAGACCCATCAGAATTGCCGCGCGGGCTGGCTGTAGGTCGGCGTGGGGTCAGGGATCCACCGACCACGCCCAAAGCCGCCCGTGCGTCCCCGGGGCCTTGCCGCCGGGTGCAAAGCGGTTCGGCAGATAAGGCTCGGGGTCAATAGCGACCTGCCCAACAGAGAACCCGACCATGACCGCGCCAGCATCGGTGATGATGGCGGGCGGCTCTGCCCGGGCGGCGGCATAGAAGCCGTGGGCGCGGAGGAGCCCGGCGGCATTGGCATAGACCTCGTGGATGGTCTCAGTTTCGGCCATGCCGCACCCCCGAACAGATCAGGTCGTGGGTGCAGGGATCAGCGGCGCGAAGCTGATGCAGCATCGCCAGTCCGGTGGCCTCTGTCGGCGTGATGGCCGTGGGCGGCAGGGGTGCGCAGGCGGCAAGCCCGAGGATCAGGATCAGGGCGCGCATCAGTCCCCCCGCGTCGTTCTGCCGGGGATCGGCGCGAGCGTGGTGCCGGACGGCGCGGGGCGGCTGGGCGCGAATGGTGCAGGCTCTGCCTCGGGCAGCACATGCCCGGGGTAGAGCGCGGGCCGGGCGACCGGCGTAATGTCCACCATGTCGCCCTCAGCCCGCTTCTGCGCCAGATACTGTTCGACCGTGACCTCCGCCGGGATCACCAGCACCCCGCCGGTCTGGACGTTCACATTCACGTCGATCCCCTCGCCCGACTGGTATCCGTGCCGAGCGCGCAGCAGGAAGATGGAGGCGACGACATTGCCAGACGCGGCGGCGGTGTTCAGGTTTGCCACCAGCCGGTCGTGTTCGCGGGCGCGACCCCGCTCGAATGCGTCCTCCACGGCAGGATCGCGACGGCGGATGTGCAGGAACGTCTCCTTGTTCACGCCGATGGCGGCGGAGATCGTCACGACCGAACAGCCGCGCGCGGCCAGTTCCTCGACAATGCCGAGGCCGGTCGGGGTCACAACGATCTCACTCTTGCCGAGGGCATCCACGACGCGGCGGGACGGGAGGTCGGGCTTCTTCATCCCCGCTGCTCCCGGTCATAGGCCTGACATACCCGCTGACTGACGCCCTTGCCGATCTTGAGGTCACGGGCGATGCGGTCCATGGAAAGGCCCGAGGCGCGAAGGGACCGGATCGCCGCCACCGTTCCGTCGCCGGTGGGTTTGCCGCCGATCTGCGCCCCGCGCGCCCGTGCACGGGCCATCCCGGCCTTCGTGCGCTCGACTATCATGGCCCGCTCGAATTGAGCGAATACTCCACTCATCTGCATCATAGCGATGCCAGCGGGCGTCTGCGTGTCGATGCCGGACTGGTGGATAACGAGGTCGATTTTCAGGGCGCGCAACGTCTCGAATGTAACCACGAGGTCGCGGAGTGAGCGGGCGAGCCGGGAAACGTCCCAAACGAGGATGGTGTCGAACTTCCTGCGGGCAGCATCGGCAAGCATCTGTGCCAGCCCCGGGCGCTTCGCCGTCGCACCGGATGCCGTGTCAACATATTCGGCGGCGATTGCCCAGCCTGCACGTTCGGACACGGCCCGAAGCTCCCTCAACTGGTTTTCAAGGAATTGGCCCCCGGTCGAGACGCGGGCGTAGATTGCTGCGCGGCGAGTCATGCTGCGTCCTCCGAAAGGTTGACCGTGAACCCGTCAGGGGAAACGGCGGTGACGACACGGTGGCGGCGCTCGCCCAGAAGCACCCCGCTCAGGTTAACCTCGACAGCGGTCCCGTCGCCGGTGATTGCGAGGATGTGGCCGCGCCCGAACAGGAGGATTGCCGTCCAGTGATATTCAGGGTCGTGG
>NZ_JAEULU010000211.1 GCF_016792925.1 Gemmobacter sp. | reverse complement strand
TGCCCGAGGAGGCCGCGCGGCTGCGCATCGAAGTGTCGCGCCGCCTGCTGGAGGCCGACCGTGCCGCGCAGGCCGGCGCGGTTGCCCGGCGCGGGCCGGGCTGGGCCGCGGTTGCGGCGGTGATCGCGCTGGCCTTGGCGGGGGCGGTCTGGCTCTATCAGGATCGGCTCGGGGCGCCGGGCTATCCCGACATGCCGCTGGCCGGCCGTCTTGCGCAGGCCGAGGCCACCCGCGCCAGCCGCCCCGGTCAGGCGCTGGCCGAGGCTGACATGCCGCCCGCCACGGCCACGGCCCCGGCGGATGCCGAATTTGCGGCGCTGATGGAAAAGCTGCGCGCGACCGTGGCCGCCCGCCCCGACGATGCGCGGGGCCTTGAATTGCTGGCGCAAAACGAGGCCCGGCTGGGCAATTTCGCCGCCGCCCATGCCGCGCAGGCCCGGCTGATCGCCCTGAAAGGCGAGGCCGCCAAGGCGGAAGATCACGCGGCCCTGGCGGAAATGCTGATCCTCGCGGCGGGGGGCTATGTCTCGCCCGAGGCCGAGGCCGCACTGCAAGCGGCCCTGTCGCGCGATGCGCAAAACGGCAGTGCGCGGTTCTATTCGGGTCTGATGCTCATGCAGACCGGGCGCCCCGATCTGGCCTTTCCGATCTGGCGCGATCTGCTGGAACAATCGCCCCCCGGTGCGCCCTGGGTCGCCCCGATCCGGCAGGATATTGCCCAGCTCGCCCAGGTGGCCGGGGTGCGCTATGAGCCGCCTAAGGCCGCGATGCCCGGCCCGGATGCGGCAGCGGTCGAGGCGGCCTCGGGGATGGAAGCGGGCGACCGGCAGGCGATGATCGAGGGCATGGTGGAGCAGCTCAATGAGCGGCTGGCCCGTGAGGGCGGCAGCGCGGCGGAATGGGCGCGCCTGATTGCCTCGCTGGGGGTCTTGGGGCAGACCGAGCGCGCCCGCGCCATCTATGGCGAGGCGCAGGGGCGCTTTGCCGGGCGGGCCGAGGATCTGGCGGCGCTGAAAGCCGCCGCCGAGCAGGCCGGGGTGGCAGAATGAGCTTCGAGGATGCGCAGGATTTCATCACCGCCCTGCCCCGCAGCGGCGCGCTGGCCGGACTTGATCTGGGCACCAAGACCATCGGCGTGGCGATTTCCGACGTGATGCGCGGCGTGGCGACGCCCACACAAACCATCCGGCGCGAGAAGTTCACGCTGGATGCCGAGGCGCTGCTGAAACTGCTGGCGACGCGGCAGGTGGCGGGCATCGTGATCGGTCTGCCGCGCAATATGGATGGCTCCGAAGGCCCCCGCGCGCAATCGACCCGCGCCTTCATCCGCAATCTGGAAAAGCTGACCCCGCTGCCCGTGCTGTTCTGGGACGAGCGCCTGTCGACCGTCGCCGCCGAACGCGCGCTGCTGGAGGCGGATACGTCGCGAAAGCGTCGCGCCGAGGTGATCGACCATGTGGCGGCCGGGTTTATCCTGCAAGGCGCGCTGGACCGTCTGGCGCATATCCGGCGGGAGGCTGCGCGCGATGACGGATGAGATCTGGAAACGGGCCGAGATCGAAAGCCCCTGCGTGAAGATCTGCGTCATCCACCCGGAGGCGCGGCTTTGCGTGGGCTGCTATCGCTCCATCGAGGAGATCGGCACCTGGTCGCGCCTGTCGCCCGAGGCGCGGCACGGCATCATGGCCGATCTGCCCGCGCGGGCAGGCAAGCTGACCAAGCGGCGCGGGGGCCGCGCGGCACGGTTGCAGGACTGACCGATTTTTCGGCGAAAAATCGCGGCCGCGCTCAGGGCTGCAAAAGCCAGTCTGAAACCTGGGCCAGTTGCGGGCGGAAATAGGCGATCATCCGGCCCTCGTCTGGCGCTTGCGCCCCGGCGGCCCAGGGCGCGACGCCATGCAGGGTCAGCCGGTGCAGCAGGATCGCCTCGCCCGGCTGGCTGGGCAGTTCCACCCGGCGGCAGGATTCAAAAATCTGTTTGCGGGCCGCGGTATAGGCGTCCGTGATGTCCACATCTGCCCAGTTTTCGGGTGGATGGGGCGCAAAGGCGCTGCGCAGGGCGGCGCGCATCACCTCATGGCTGCCCTCCCAGACCACCAGCGGGGCCGCCCCCGCGTCACAGCGGTTCAGCGCCATGCCCAAAATCCAGCCATGCGGCTCCACCACGCGGCGGCGCTTGGCGGCATCCGCGATAAGCCCATCCAGATGCGCGGCGTCGCGATCGCGGCGAAAGGCAAACGCCGCCGGGGTTTCCGCCACGGAGGGTTGCGGATAGCCGGGGCGGATGACCGAGATTTGGCCCGGATGCAAAGGCTCTGGCGCCAGACCCACGGCCTGCCATGGGAAGGCCACCCCGTTCACGGCGCCATCTGGCGCATTGGGCAGCGCATCCACGCCAACAAACCAAGTGCCGCCGCAGCGCCATTCCTCATCCGAACTGGCCAGCACCTGCCGGGCCACGGGACGCGCGGCCTCGGCCCAGGCCGCGATGTCGGGATGGCGGAGGCGCTGCCAATCTACCCTCCCACAGCCTTCTACCATCCCACGGCCTTGCGCAGCATGTTCAGCGCCACCACGATCAGGAACAGCGCGAAAGCCCGTTTCAGCGGCTTCGGGTTCATCGCATGGGCCAGCCGCACCCCCAGCGGCGTGGTCAAAAGCGTCATGGCCACGATCACCGCGAAGGCGGGCAGGTTCACCGCGCCAAGGGTCAGCGGCGGGGCATTTTCGATGCGCATGGTCAGAAAGCCAAGCGCCGAGGGAAGGGCGATGATCAGCCCAAAGCCCGAGGCAGTGCCCACGGCGCGGTGAATGGGCATGCCATACAGCGTCATCATCGGCACGCCGAAGGTGCCACCCCCAATGCCCATCAGCACCGACAGAAAACCCAAGCCCCCCCCCATGATCCATTTGCCGGGGCCTTTGGGCAGGGCCTCGGCCAGCCGCCAATCGGCGCGGCCAAAGGCCATCCACAGCCCGGCCAGCAGCCCCAGACTGCCAAACACCAGTTGCAGCGTGACCGATTTCAACCGCGTCGCCAGAAAGAACCCCGCCACCGCGCCAAGCGCAATCGCGGGGGCCCAGGCCTTCAGCAAGGCCCAATCCACCGCCCCCTTGCGGTCATGCGCCCGGACCGAGCGCATGGCCGTGGCCATGATGGTGGCAAGCGAGGTGCCAAGGCAAACCTGCATCAGTTGCGGCCCGTCATAGCCCAGATGCGCGAAAGTATAGAAGAAGGCCGGCACCAGCACGATGCCGCCCCCCACCCCCAAAAGCCCCGCAATCACCCCGGCAATGCCGCCGATGACGATCAACAGCAGCAGCATCGGCAAATAGGGGACGATCTCGGCCATGGGGTTCTCTCGCAGGGTCTTGTCGCAGCGTCTTGCCGCCAGGCTATGCGCTGGCTGCAAAACCTTCCAGAGGCGGATTGCAGCAGGGCGCGGAAAAGGGTAGCGATAACTCCCATTCTGAAATCGGTTTCATCGTCATGTCAGCCTCGCTTCTGCGCCCTGCCCTCGTGCTAGGGCTTCTGTCCGCCGTCGGCCCCTTTGCCATCGACATGTATTTGCCCGCCATGCCCGAGATCGGCGCCGATCTGGGCGCGGGCATTCCGGCGATGCAGGGCACGATCATCAGCTATTTCATCGCCTTTGGTCTGGCGCAGCTGATCTATGGCCCCTGGGCCGATCAGGCCGGGCGCAAGGTGCCGATCTATGCCGGGCTGGTGATCTTTCTGATCGGCACGCTGATCTGCACCTTTGCCCCCAATACCGAGGCGCTGCTGGCCGGGCGCTTTGTGCAGGGGCTTGGCGGCGCTGCCGTCATGGTGGTGCCGCGCGCGGTGATCCGCGATCTGTCCACCGGGCATGAGGCGACGCGGATGATGGCGGCGATCATGATGGTCATCTCGGTCTCGCCCTTCCTTGCGCCGCTGGTGGGCGCCGGGTTGATGGCCGTGGCCGGGTGGCGCGCGATTTTCGGCGCGCTGGTGGTGGCGACGCTGGCCTCGCTGCTGATGACGCGGTTCCTGTTGCAGGAAACCCTGCCGCCCGAGAGCCGCCAGCCGGTGTCGCTGCGGGCCACGCTGGCCGGTGCGCGGCATCTGCTCAGCCATAAGGGCTTCATGGCGCTGACCTTTCTGGGTGGCTTCGGCATGGCGAGCTTCTTTGTGTTCCTCGCCTCGGCCTCTTTCGTCTATGCGCAGGATTTCGGCCTGAACCCCACGCAATTCTCGCTGGCCTTCGCGCTGAATGCGCTTGGCTTCTTTTCGGCCTCGCAGGTGGCGGCCCGGCTCGGGATGCGCTTTGGCGCGCAAAAGGTGATGGTGCGGGCCACCATGGGCTTTGCGGCCTTTGCCATCGGGCTGTTCGGGGTTGCGCTGATGGGCGGGGCAACGCTTTGGGTGACCATGGCGGGGCTGTTTCTGGCCAATGCCTGCCTTGGCCTCGTGATCCCCACGGCCATGGTCATGGCGCTGGAGGAACACGGGCCGATTGCTGGCCTTGCCTCCTCGCTGGGTGGCACGATGCAGATGCTGGCGGGCGGCGTGATGATCGCGGCGGCCAGCCCGTTCTTTGACGGCAGCGTGACCCCGATGCTGGGCGCGATTGCGCTCTGCGCCGGGCTGGCCTTGGTGCTGGCGCTGGTGGTGGCGCGGCTGCCCGCCGCTCAGGCCCCCGGCAGTTCGACCACCGGCACCTCGACCCCCGGCACTTCGACCACAGGCACCTCGGCCAGCGCCTGATCCAGCAGGGCGAGGCCCGCGCCGGGCCGCGCCACGCCTTCCGACAGCACCCGGCGCCAGCCCCGCGCGCCGGGGCGCCCGGTGAACAGGCCCAGCATATGCCGGGTGATCTGATGCAGACGCCCGCCTGCCTCCAGATGCGCGGCGATATAGGGCTTCATCGCCTGCACCACCGCATGCGCATCAGGAGCGAAATCCTCGCCCCACAGCGCATCGGCCCCGATCAGCGTGCGGCCCGGATCGTGATAGGCAGCGCGCCCGATCATCACCCCGTCCAGGCCCTGCGCCAGCAGGTCTTTCGCTTGATCCAGCGAGGCAATGCCGCCATTGATGCAGATGGTCAGCTCGGGGAAGCGGCGCTTCATCTCCAGCACCAGCGGATAATCCAGCGGCGGAATTTCGCGGTTTTCCTTGGGGCTGAGGCCCCGCAACCAGGCCTTGCGGGCATGGATCACGAAATGCGTGACGCCCGCCCCGGCCACGGTTTCGATGAAACGCGGCAGGATTTCGGCGGGGTCTTGCTCATCCACGCCAATGCGGCATTTCACCGTCACCGGCACGGCGGCCTCTTGCGCCATGGCGCGCATGCAGTCGGCCACCAATGCGGGCCGCTCCATCAGCACCGCCCCGAAACAACCCGATTGCACCCGATCCGAGGGGCAGCCGCAATTCAGGTTGATCTCGTCATAATGCCAATCCCGCGCCATGGCGGTGGCCTGCGCCAGCTCGCGCGGGTCTGACCCGCCCAGTTGCAGCGCCACGGGATGTTCGGCCTCGCTGTAATCCAGCAGGCGCGGCTTGAAGCCATGCACAATGGCGGGGGCCGTCACCATCTCGGTATACAGCATGGCGCGGCGGGTCATCAGGCGATGAAAGACCCGGCAATGGCGATCCGTCCAATCCATCATCGGCGCCACCGACAGGCGGTGACCACCCCATGACATTGATTTTAGATCATTTTTGTTCGTTTCGATCACAACACATCTCTGACGATTTGGGTATGATTTCCGCCTATTTTCGCCTGTTTCGTCACGTGGCATGATCCGAGTCATACTGAATCAATGTGGAGTCATACCGCGGCAACGATAACAGGGCGCAAGCGTAAGGACGGATCTGTGTCCTATCTCGCACAAATCACGCACGGGCGCCACGGCCACTAGGAGTCGAGGAAAGGGATCGGGAAGACCAAAGCGCAGGTTACCGGTCATTTCATTTCCCACTTCAAATCAATGCATCCGCACCCAATCGGCCCAGTCGGCGGGGTAGTGTTCGTGGTCGCGCAGGATCGTGTCGTCGATGCCGAAGGCAATCGCAGCGGCTGCAGCTTCGAAACACCAGTGCCCAACATAGGTATTGTTCTTGTTTTTCTCGTTGGAATAGAATGGGTTGGTCGATACCCGCATCTGTTTGAGCCAGCCCTTCAGGAACAGGCGCAGCGCGGCGAGACGGGTCAGCTCGGTCCCCTCGGGGTCCATCGCTTCGAGAAGTGGCACATAGGCCTTTGGCCAGACGAGGCTTGTCACTCGTGGCCGCCCCGCACCATGGCCAAGCGCAGCGATGAACCGCTCCCAGACCGCGTCGCGCTCGGGCCAGAAGTCGATGGCCTCGACCAGTGGCAGGCTTTGCGCGGGGCTCAGGCGGCACAGCACCGCCATCGCGAGATACCGCGTGCGGAAATCCCAACCGCCCCCATAGGCGCCTCTGGCATAATCCGGGGCCTTGCGACAAAGCGCGACGAACCGGGGATAGGCGTCGAGCAGCAGCCGCTGAGCTGCCGCAACAACTTCGGGCATCGGCGCGCCGCAGGAGTAGAGCGCGGAAGTGAGGTCGAATGAAATAGTATTGATAATGCTACGGTCAGAGAGACGATCTTCGAACTCCAGACTTTTGGAGTCGATGTCCATTTGAACTTCTTTGATAAATTCCAATCTGTCAGGAACATAAAAGTTCCAGTATTCTATTGTTTTCAGATTATCGCGCATTGATCACCATCCTATTTTTCAGCTGTCGCAGGTGGTGTTTTACGCCACACGCGACTTTTGAGGCCTTCCCACGTTACATTCCCATGTGCATCTACACGAAGGATTCCGGGTTCATGGTTCTTTATGACTTGACGCGCAGCTCTTGGATCAAGTTCACGCAACAACCGACCCTCAATCCACCTAGGCGACATCTGCTGCGTCCCGTCAACCAGCCGTCCCAGCCCCGACGACCCATATTTCGCATCCGCGACGAAGTAATCTGGTGGCGGGTTGGGGTTGCGATAGACGGCATCAAGGCCCTGATGCCCCGTCGAGTCCATCGTCGCGGCGGGACCATTGATCCTCTCCCAGGGCGGGTTCTGGTTTGCCGCCCAGTGGTCGGCCATCATTTCGCCGAACCGGCCCTTGGTATTGTTACTGGCCTCGGAAATTCGCGTCCACTGCCCGCTTTCCTGCACCATCGCCTCGCCGTCGGCGGCGCGGCGCACGCCCTCGGGGTCAGCCGTGTTGCGATAGCTGCCATCCTCGGCCACATCCTCCCGCCGGGCGTCAGCGTCGCGCCTTGGCGCATCGGCCGGGCTCTCGTCCAGCGGCGCATCGCCCTCGGCACGCGAGCCAAGGCTGCCCTCGGTCGTCTCCACCAGCCGCCGTTCACCAGGCGGCAGGTGGTTGGTATCGATCGGCCGCAGCGCACCAAGCGAACGTCCGGGTTCGAAGCCACCGGACAGCGCAGAAGGCCGCATGTGAGTCAGGTTCACGCTGACAATCGCACTGGCTGCGGCATTGCGAAGTTGCCGGGTCGGTGGGGTGATCGTGATGCCTACACGCACAGCCGCCTGAAACACCGACCGGCTGACGGCCAGAACGACCGCACCGCCGGCTGCGTTCGCGATCGCCATGGCGACAAAGGACAAGATCATCCCCGGCGCTGCCTGCGCCCCGAAGGTGGCAAGGTAATGTGTGGCAAAAAGGTATTGCCCTTGCTGGGTCAGGGCGAGCAGATCGTCGTAAATCTGCTTCAACTCTTCCCATGCCGCTACGAACAGATCGAAGATGTTCTGCATTTGCTGCTCGAACACGGCCTGATCGAGGGCCTCTCTTTGCTGGATCGTTTCTGCCAGCGCCCCGAGGTCGTTTAGAAACGCCTCCCGTGTCGCCTCCGCCGCCTCATAGGCGTCAAACCCGCCAGTCCCATCCCACAGGCCGAGGTCTTCAAGGCTCGCACCGCCAAGGCCCCCGACATAGTCAACACCGGCGCCTTGGGCAGCCTGCGTAAAGAGCCCGTATCCCGTAGCAATCTGCGACAGGGTATCAACACCATATTGAACTGACAGAGGATAGACCCGATCAATGACGCCGGTTGCCCCGGGATAACGCTGTAGCAGGGCAGCGCGTTGGGCATTGGCACGCCCCTCCGCGTCCTGAAGCGCCTGACGGGCGTCGATCACGAAGAAATCCTGAAAAGCTTTCACGACCAGCCGTCGAGCTTCCTTGACCTCTTCTGCCTCCTCGTTGAAGGCACCATTGTCGTCGATCCCGGCAAGCCGCCCCATGAACCGCCACTGCCCGGCAATCAACCGCATCGTGCCGTCCCACAGGGCGTCAACGGCGGCTTCATCGTCGGCAAGATCGATGCGGCTGACATCAACCTTAAGGCGTTCAAGAATGACCCGGCGCTGATCCTGTGGAACACCGTCCTGCATTACCAGAGCCTTGTCAGGAAGAAGTCACGATACAGCCGGTCAGGATCGACCGACGCCAGGCTCGGACGGTCGAGACTTGCCACCGCCCCACATCCCAGCCCCGGAAACAAGGTTTGGAATTCGGCACTCAGCCCTTCGATTGCAGAGCTTTCCCCCTCATGCAAGCTTCGGGCCAGATCAAGGCACTTGCAAATATTGGCAAAAGCCTCCTCTCCCCCAAGCGCGATGGCGAAAGGGTCATTGCACAGGTCAAGCCCATGATCGGCGAAAAACTCCCTGCGCTTTTCATCGCGCAAGGCGCGCCTGTCAGGCAAAGTTCTGGAAACTTCGTGCTTTACGGCCATTAGTTCAGGTCGATCCTTCCGCCTTTGGCTTGGATCGCGGATGAGCCTTCCAGTTCCAGATCGACGCCGACAATGCGTATCTTGCCATTCTCATTGAGCTGGATCATCGAGCGACCGCAGACAAGCTCAAGCTTCTTGCCAGCGACGACGATCTTGTTCTGACCGACTTCTTCGTATGAGCCGACCATGACGCTCTCGTTCTTGATGCCTTGCACCGAGACCTGATAGCCCGCTCCGACGATCATCGTCTTCGCCGCCCCCACCACCTCGGTCGAGCTGACCATCACCGTCTCGGCCTTGTTCTTGGCCACGCCGATGATCAGGTTGCCCTCGCCCATGTTCAGCGCATCCGGCAGGCCAAGCTTGTTCGCCAGATCGCCGATCTTGCCGGTGAACTTGCTGAAGGCCGAGGTCACCGCCTGCTGCACCTTGTTGGGCCCCACCATCAGCGTCATGTTGCCGCCGATCACCTCGTGATGGTTGTTGCCCACTTCGATCGACTTGTTGTTGCCCACCGATTCCGACTGGTTGCGGTCGACCCGCTTGGCCCGGTTGTTCTCGACATGGATCTCGTGGTCCTTCTCGGCGTGAAGGTAGATGCGTTCCTGTCCCTTCTCATCTTCGAACATGAATTCGTTGAAGCCATTGCCCTTATGCGTATCCGAGCGAAAGACCGACTTCGTCTTGTGCGCTGGCAGCGGATAGGGCGTGGCATTGCGTCCGTTATACACGCACCCCGTCACCAGCGGTTTATCCGGATCTCCGTCCAGGAATTCGACCACCACTTCCATACCGATGCGGGGGATGACCATGCCGCCCCAGCCGTTACCAGCCCAGTTCTGGCTGACCCGGCAACGCATCGAGATCGCCGCCTCCAGATCCCAGTGGAACTGCACGAGGATGCGGCCGTATTCGTCGCAGTCGATCTCGCCCTCGCCGACCACCACCGCCGTTTGCGGACCCTTCACATCGGCCCGCGGGGTCTTGAGTTCCGGCAGCATCGGCGCGCTCGCGGGCATCAGCAGATAGCGGCCCGAATAGGCGTAGCCATCGCCGCTCGTCCCGCCAGAGCCATAATTGTCAGAAGTATATGAATGACGTGCGGCAAGACACAGATAGTCCTCACCCAAGCCAGGCACCGGATCGCCCCCCAGTATGACCCGTACACCAGCACTGAGCGCCACCACGTCGCCCACCGCCTCATACCGCCGATCTTGTCCGCGTTCGGCCTTCGAACGCAGCTCCGCCACGACCTTGCCGCGGCCCTGATCAAGGTAATCTCCGGGCCAGTCGAAGCACTCGATCTGACCCTGAGCATTGGCGGCATCGCCCAGCCGATCTACCTCCATCGCGGCATTCGGCGTCTTGAAATTATAGTCCGTCAGCCGGATCGCGCCCGTCGTGATCCGCCGCGCCGGGCGCCACTCCCAGAAGTGGTCGATGTCCTCTTGATGGTGGCCGTCATCGGGGTGGCAGGGGCGCACGCCGATGGAGTCATGGGTCTCGGCAATGTCAGTCAGCACCATCTCGTGGCCTCCCTCAAAATGCCGGAAGTGGTAGGAAATCCCGTGCCGCTCCATCATGCGGGTGGCGAAGGCCATGTCGGATTCACGGTATTGCACGGTATATTCAAGCACCGGATAATTGGCGGTGAGCTTCACCACCAGCCTGCCCGCCGAGACATAGCTGCCGAGCAGTTCCGTGAGGAGATCCACAACGGTTTTGTCATGAAAAATCCGCTGGTTACGACGGAGGCTGGCAAGGAAGAACCACGGTTTCAGCGTGAGCCGGTAGCGATGCCCGTTATCCCCCGCCCCCATCCAGCGCGCCTCAGTGACGATCCCGTCGAAAGGGCGCTCACCCTGCTTGGTGACAAGCGTGACCGTCGCATGCGTCCCGATCAGTGCGTCGAAATCCACGTCGGGCTGAGCAGCGAGGCAATCGACCGACCATTCGTAAAGGTCATTGAGCCGCTCGGTCCCGTCAAACCGCTGCAGCACCAGCACATCCTGTCCCAACACCGTCGAGAGCCGCCCCATGCGCGAGAATTGGGAAAAGAATGCCGCCATGAGAACACCTTGCACCGCGAGAAACATCTCATGCGAGAACTTAACATCTTAAAGGCGATGAACAAGGTGAAAGCTATACTCTCTGGTGCGGCGTCATTCCAGATTGGCGCCGCGGAGGCGCGGAGCATGGACGTGGGTTTGGATAAGGAATGCAGCAGCTACGCCCGCGATCGCGCAGAACAGGTGCGCTTCCCAAGAGACGCCGGGTTGACCCGGGCCGATCACCACAGTGTTCACAAGCGGCAAGGCCCGCGTGGTCGTGGCCACCAGCAATCCGCGCATCATCAAGATCGGTGCCGTAATGTCCATCAGGTGCATCGCCAGAACTCCATCCAACTCACTAAGGTGCCGGAGGATCAGGCCGTAGGCCGAATTCACGTCGTAGCCTGAGCAGTGCGACAAAGGCTATTAGCACAGCGGCCCGATGCAAGAATGCTCGTAAGAGATTCTGGTTCGTCATGTCTGTGAACGTAGACATCTCCACCTCGTGTAGGACGGCGGGCGATGGCGTCTTTTAGGCGCAAAGCCAAGGGGGCGCCAGTCGCCTGACGCCCCCTCGTTTTTGCCCAGCCGAAGGCTCAGTTGCCGTTCAGCAGGCCCGAGATCATCCGCACCACGGTGCGGCGGTTCTGCACCTCGGCGGCTTGGGTGTTCACCAGCAGCTCGCCTTCGCCATAGCCCTGCACCACCATGTTTTCCGGCGGCACGCCGAAATATTCGGTCAGCGCCAGCGCGAGGCTTTCGGCCCGGCGGTCCGACAGCGCAAGGTTGCTGACCGCATCCCCCACGGCATCGGTATGGCCCTCGATGAGGAACATCTCGCCGGGGTTCTTGCGGATGGTTTCAGCCATGAAACTGCCAAGCGCCTGCAACTTGGTCGCCTCGGCCGGATCAATTGCCGACAGGCCGGAGCCAAAGCGGATATTCTCCACATCGACCATCGGTGCATAGGCGCGCAGCTGCGGGTAATCGCGCACCTGTTGCAGCGAATAGCTGCCCTCCAACTGGCCGGTCTGCGCCTGCGCGAGGGCCGCCGCCAGCGCGTTCTGGTTCGAGGCCGAGACCGACACCTTGCGCGGCACGGCAGGCGGCAGACGGCTGACATCGACCGGGCGCACCTCGCGGCCCAGATCGTCGATCAGCAGGGTCTCGCGGCCCCAGGGATCAACCGCCACCCGTTGCAGCACCCGCCCCGAGGCATCGCGCACCGTCACCACCCGGCTGCCATCCGGGCGATAGATCGTGGTGCGGGTCGAGCCGTCCACGAAGGTTTCGGTCTCCACCTCGGTGCCGGGCTGGCGCAGCAGCGTGTCATCATCCTTGAGGACGACATATTGGCCATTGCCGCGATCCACCACCACGCGGTCGCCGGTATTCGACACCACGCGGTCGCCGTTCTTCAGCAACGCGCCCACGGCCAGCGCGCCCAACACGACCAGACCCGCCTTCTCCAGATCGGACAGACCACCGCCACCCTTCTTCTCGACACCCGGTTTCGCGGGCTCATCGGGCTTGCGGAAGATGTCGGGCTTGCGCGGCGTGGTGCGCTCGCCGAATTCCTCGCTGGAGCTGCGCACGTCTTCCTTGGTCACACGCTTGCGCTCTTTGCGGGGGCGGGTGTCATCGCTGCCCGCCTTGGCCGTCGCGTCACCGTCCAGAGCGGCGGCAGGCTTGCGGGCCGGGCGGCCATCCTCGGCCTTGGGCTGAGCAAAGATGTCCTCCAGCGCCACCTCGGCATCGGGTGCAGGCTCGCGCAGCGGCTTTTTCGGGGCGACCGGCTTGCCATCCTTGGCAGGCTTGCCGTCCTTGCGAACCTGCTCCTCCTCTGCGGCGGGAGCGGGTTTCGGGCGCTTGACCGGCTGCGGCTCGGCGGTATCGGGCGACTGGAACAAGGGGGTCACATTGCCGCCTTCCTCCAGCGTCGGGGCAGGCTTGGGCGCGGGCTGCCTTTCAGGCTGGGGGGCGGGCTTTTCCTTGCGGGGCTTTGCCGGTTCCTCAGCGGCAGGTTTGCGCGGCTTGGCCGGTTCCTCGGCGGCGGGCTTGCCCTGCTTGCGCGGCTTGACCGGCTCTTCCGCCGCCGGTTCCTCGGCTGCGGGCTTTTCGCGCTTGGGCTTGCCCTCCTTGCGCGGCTTGACCGGCTCTTCGGCGGCCGGTTCTTCGGCTGCGGGCTTTTCGCGCTTGGGCTTGCCCTCCTTGCTCGGCTTGCCTTCGCCTTCCGGCGCCTGGAACAGCGGGTTCACATTGCCCCCGGCCCCACCCTCTTCGGGGGCGCCCTTCTGGCGCTTGCCCTTGCAGGGCGGAGCCTTGCCATTGGGGCAAAGCTCTTCCGCCACGGTTTGCGCCAGAACCAGACCGGGCTGCATGCCCGACAGGGCAACCGACAGGGCGGTGGTGGCAATCAAAAGCCGTTTCATGGCCGTTCCTTTCGCGATTCGTCTGAGGAAAGAACGCAAGGGCCCAGATCCGGTTCCCGCTGCTTCCTTGCGCTTTGCATCGCGCAATGGCGCTTGATATGCCATAGCAAGCCCTGCCCCAGGCCTTGTCATCGGCTGACAGCCGCCCAAAATCGCAAGGTTTCGCCGGTGGCGAGGTTTCGCTTGCGATAGGCCCGCCCGGCGTGTATGGGCACACATCCTTCCGCATACCCATGAACCGGCGCAGCCTCTCGTGGACGGGCCGCGGAAGGCAAAAGGCCCGACCTATGAAATGCGCCTTATGAAACGGAGCTTACATGCCGCTTTACGAGCATGTCATGATTGCGCGTCAGGATCTGTCCAACGCGCAGGCCGAAGGCCTCATCGAACATTTCTCCACGGTTCTCGCGGATAACGGCGGCAAGGTCGTCGAACACGAGTACTGGGGCGTCAAGACGATGGCCTACAAGATCAACAAGAACCGCAAGGGCCACTATGCCTTCCTGAAATCGGACGCCTCGGCGGCCGCTGTTCAGGAAATGGAACGCCTGATGCGCCTGCATGACGACGTGATGCGCGTGCTGACCATCAAGGTCGACACCCATGCCGAAGGCCCGTCGGTCCAGATGCAGAAGCGCGACGAGCGCGAGCGTGGCGAACGTGGTGACCGTCCCGAGGGCGAGCGCGGCGAACGCCGTGAGCGCAGCTTCGGCGGCGACCGTCGTCGTTGATCTGACAGGGAAAGGACCATCATCATGGCGAACAAACCCTTCTTCCGCCGCCGCAAGGTCTGCCCGTTCTCGGGCGAGAATGCTCCGGCGATCGACTACAAAGACGTGCGTCTGCTGCAACGCTACATCAGCGAGCGCGGCAAGATCGTGCCGTCGCGCATCACCGCAGTCTCGGCCAAGAAGCAGCGTGAACTGGCACAAGCCATCAAGCGCGCCCGCTTCCTCGCCCTGCTGCCCTATGCCGTGAAATAAGGAGAGCTGACATGCAAGTGATCCTTCTTGAGCGCGTGGCCAAACTGGGCCAGATGGGCGATGTGGTGAAGGTGAAGGACGGCTACGGCCGGAACTTCCTGCTGCCGCAAGGCAAGGCGCTGCGCGCGACCGACGCCAATATCAAGAGCTTCGAGGCCCGCAAGGCCCAGCTGGAAGTCCAGAACCTGGAAACGAAAAAAGAAGCCGAAGCCGTGGGCGCCAAGCTCGACGGTCAGGCCTTTGTCGTCATCCGTTCGGCCTCGGACGCAGGCGCCCTGTATGGTTCGGTCACCACCCGCGACGTGGCGGATGCCGCGACCGCTGGCGGCTTCACCGTGGGCCGTGGTCAGGTTGTGCTGGACCGTCCGATCAAGGACCTGGGCCTGCATTCGGTGACCGTCGTGCTGCACCCCGAAGTTTCGGTGCGCGTCACGATCAACGTCGCCCGTTCGGCGGAAGAAGCCGAGCTGCAAGCCTCGGGCAAATCGATCCAGGAGCTGGCTGCGGAAGCAGAAGCCGCTGCTGAGTTCGAAATCGCCGAGCTGTTCGACGAAGTCGGCGCCGCCGCTTCGGACGAGTGATCTGACGATCAGACCAAAGACCGCGCGGGGGCCACCCTCGCGCGGTTTTTCTTTGCGCCTTGCCGTGCTACACACAAAGAACTTTTGTATAGCATATTATGTGCTATACATGAACACCTCATGTGAAGCACGCCATGCCCAGACACCATTCCCTCATCGCCCATAGCGCCTATCAAGATCTGAAACGCCTGCTGCGCGACGATGGCGCCAGTGCCATCCTTGGCAAACCGCATCTGGTACAGCGTGGCGGCAAGGCCTATTGGTATGACTTGTTCCGGCTGGGCAACGCGACTCAGAACCGCTATCTCGGGGAAGACAGCGCAGAGCTGCGCGACCGCATTGCGCGTCATTCGGCCTTGCAAGCCGGCGCCCAGACCCGCGCCCAAGAGCGCAGCCGTCTGGTGCGCCTGCTGCGCGCCGAGGGGGCGCCCATGGCAGACAGGATGACCGGCGCCTTGCTCTCTGCCCTCGCCAGGAATGGCGTATTCCGGCTGGGCGGAACTGTCGTCGGAACACAGGCGTTCCGGCTTTACGAGATGGAACTGGGCGTACGCTACGAGATCGACGCGATGGCGCAGACGGATGATCTGGATATCGCCTCGTTCGAGCGTCTCTCCGTCGCGCTGGAGGATCGGGTGGCGGAGGATCTGGCGGAAACCTTTCGGGGGCTCGCCTTTGACCCGGTGCCCACGATGCAGGGCAACGCGGTCTGGCGGTGGCGGCAAAACAGCTCCGGCACGCTGGTCGAGTTTCTCACCCCGTCCTTCCGCCCCGAGGAGGACATCCGCCCCCTGCCCGCGCTTGGCGTTTCGGCGCAGTCGCTGCATTTCCTCAACTATCTGATCGCCCAGCCCATTCCGGCGGCCCTGCTGTACCGCTCGGGCATCCTGATCCAGATCCCGCGCCCCGAGGCCTTCGCCATCCACAAGCTGATCGTGGCCGATCGGCGCCAAGGTGGCCCCGATGCGCTGAAATCGGAAAAGGACCGGCGGCAGGCGGCCTTTCTGATCGGCGTTCTGGCCGAAGACCGCCCTGACGAGTTGGCCGAGGCCTATGCCGATGCGCTCTCGCGCGGGCCGAAATGGCGCGAGCATATCGGGCGCAGCCTTGCCCGGCTGCCCGCGACCGCCGCGATCCTCAGCACATTGGATCAGAGGTGATCCGCTCCACCCCGTTCTCCACCACCGTATAGAAGCACGAGCGCCGGTTGGTGTGGCAGGCCGGGCCCTCTTGCGTCACCTGCAACAGCAGGCAATCGCGGTCGCAATCCAGCCGCAGCTCCACCAGCCGCTGCACATGGCCCGAGGTCTCGCCCTTGGCCCAGAATCCCTGGCGCGAGCGCGACCAATAGGTCACATTGCCGGTCGCCAGGGTGCGCGCCAGGCTTTCGGCATTCATCCATGCCATCATCAGAACTTCGCCCGTGGCATGATCCTGCGCAATCGCCGGGATCAGACCATTTGAATCGAATTTGAGGCTGGCGGGATCAAAGGCCATGGCGGCGCCTTTCCAAAGGGGTTGACCGGGTCTATCTAGGCGGTTGTCAGGGCGGAGGGAAGCATGAGCGACGATCTGGTGGCACTCTATTCCGGGCGCATTCTCGCGCTGGCCGCAGCCATCCCGCATCAGGGCCGCCTGCCCGCAGCGCAGGGCAGCGCGCGGCGCCGCTCGCCGCTGTGTGGTTCGTCGATCACCGTCGATCTGGCGCTGGAGCAAGGCCGGATCAGCGCCTTTGCGCAGGATGTGAAGGCCTGCGCGCTTGGGCAGGCCTCGGCCGCCATTGCCGGCGCCGTGCTGCCGGGCCGCTCGCGCGCCGAGGTGCAGGCCGCCCGCGATCAGCTTGCCGCCATGCTGCGCGAGGGCGCCGCACCGCCGCTGCCGCCCTTTGACGGCTATGAGGTGCTGACCCCCGCCCGCGAGTATCAAAACCGCCATGCCTCGATCCTGCTGGTGCTGGATGCGACGCTGGAGGCGATGCAAGCCGCTGATCCCGCATGAAAAAACCGCCGCGAGAAGCTCGCGGCGGCAAGTGGCGTTCTGAAAAGGCAACGTCGGGACAGTGACGTTCAGTTTGCTCGGGCAGCATCGCTTGGGGTCGATGCGGGCCGAGGCTCAGACCGCAGGCAGAAACGGGCAGACGGGCTCAAACCGTCGCGGGCAACAGATGCAGCCCGGCAAAAAGCAGCGTGAAG
>NZ_JAEULU010000187.1 GCF_016792925.1 Gemmobacter sp. | reverse complement strand
GAAACATATATGTTTCCTGATCCGGCCCCCTCCGACAGGGTTCCTCACGCATGCGGCCCATTGCGCCGAACCGTCATCGCGTCTACTCTGATCCCAACTTGAAATGGAGGGCGGCCATGACGCCCGAGCGTCCCCGAGGGGAGGACGCGATCCCGCAGCCCGGCGCGAAGCCGGGGCCCAAGCCGTCCCGTCGGGGGCGCGGGGGCATTGTGGTCGAACCGTCGCCCCCTCGTCCGGCCCAGCCGGGGCCACAGCTTTATGCGGCCCTGGATCTGGGCACCAACAGTTGCCGGATGCTGATTGCCCAACCCAAGGGCAGCCAGTTTCTGGTCGTGGACAGCTTTTCCAAGTCTGTCCAGCTTGGCGTGGGGCTTGAGGCCTCGGGCCGGTTGTCGCGCAGCTCCATGGGGCGCACGATCCAGGCCCTGCGCATCTGCCAGAAAAAGATCGAGAAACACGGCGTCACCCGCATGCGCCTCGTTGCCACCGAGGCCTGCCGCCGCGCCCGCAACTCGCGCGATTTCATGCGCCAGATCCGCCGGGAAACCGGCCTCGCGGTCGAGATCATCCCCGCCGAGGAAGAGGCGCGCCTCGCCGTGATCTCCTGCGCGCCGCTGGTCTCGACCCGGACCGAGCAATTGCTGGTGGTGGATATTGGCGGCGGCTCGACCGAGCTGGTCTGGATCGACCTCTCCGCCGTGCCGCCCGAAGATCGCCCGCGCGCCATCATGCGGCTGCATGCGGGCTTTACCCCCAAGGGGGATGCGCCCGCCGCGCGGGTGGTGGACTGGATCTCCGTGCCGCTGGGGGTGGCGACGCTGAAAGACCAGTTCGGCGATGTCGAGGATGATGCGGCGCGCTTTGCGCTGATGAGCTGGTTTTTCGAGGAAAACCTCGCCAGTTTCTCGCCCTATAATGCCGAAAACCCGCGCGAGGGGTTCCAGATCATCGGCACCTCTGGCACGGTGACCACGGTGGCGGCCAGTTTCCTCGGGCTGCGGCGCTATGACCGCACCAAGGTGGACGGGCTGTCGATGACCTCGGACCAGATTGATACGGTGATCCGCGATTACCTGTCGCTGGGGCCGGAGGGGCGGCGCACCGATCCGCGCATCGGGCGCGACCGCCATTCACTGATCATGTCGGGGGCGGCGATCCTGCAAGCCCTCATGCGCATCTGGCCGACCGACCGCCTGTCCGTGGCGGATCGAGGCCTGCGCGAAGGGCTGCTTTATGCCCAGATGAGCGCCGATGGCGTTCTGGGAGATGGACCATACAGATGAAGACACCAGACAAGAACACTTCGGGCCGGGGCCAGCGCGATCTGCGCGTGAAGGTGAAAACCGCCAAGGGGCGCAAGCTGTCCTCGACGCTCTGGCTGGAACGCCAACTGAACGACCCCTATGTGCAACGCGCCAAGCGCGAGGGTTTTCGCGGTCGCGCGGCCTACAAGATCCTGGAACTGGATGACCGCTACGGCTTTTTGAAACCCGGTGCGCGGGTCGTCGATCTGGGCTGCGCGCCCGGCGGCTGGTGTCAGGTGGCGGTGCCGCGGGTGAACGCGCTTGGCGACAACCCCAGGAAACCGCAGGGCCGGGTGATCGGGGTCGATCTGCAAGAGGTGGAGGCGATTCCGGGGGCCGAGCTGCATCAGCTTGATTTCCTGTCAGACGAGGCGGATGCGCTGGTGAAGGGCTGGCTGGGCGGGCGCGCCGATGTGGTGATGAGCGACATGGCGGCGGCGGCCTCGGGGCATAAGGGCACCGATCACCTGCGCATCATCGCGCTGATCGAGGCCGCGCTGGCCTTCGCCTTCGACGTGCTGGAGGATGACGGCACCTTTGTCGCCAAGGTTCTGGCAGGCGGCGCCGAGAATGAAATGAACGCGACCTTGAAGAAGAATTTCAAGAAGGTGGCGAATGTGAAACCCCCGGCCAGCCGGTCTGACAGTTCCGAGAAATTCGTGGTCGCCATGGGCTATCGCGGGCGCCAGCTCAACGCGCCCCAAAACGATGAATCCGAGGACTGACGCTTTGGGCAAGACAGGCATAGCCGGCTGCGGCTTTCAGCCATGGAAAAGGGCGCCCTCGGGCGCCCTGTGTCTGTCTGATGGAGCGCGGGCGATCAGCCGCCCCAATGCCGCACCGGGCCACAATCCATATGAACGAAATTCGAGCCGGAATAACGGCCAACCCCGCCCGAGGCGCAGGCCTCCGCCGCGCGGGCCATCTGCCCGACCGAGCGCGATTTCAACCGCAGATCGGCGGCCTGACCCTTCAGGTGCAGCGAATTGCGCGCCACGCCGCTGGATTTCGAGCGCAGCATGGCATTGGTGCGCGGGCTGCGATAGCCCGACAGCAGCATATAGGGTTCCGACACATCCAGCAGGCGATGCGAGGCGGCCATGATGTCCACCGTGCGCGGGTCCATGGTCATGGTGTCATCCGTGCGCCAGTCGCGCATGAAGTGATTGATTTCCTTCAACACTTCCTTGATGTACTTGCCTTCGATCCAATAGATCGTGTCCATGCTCTCGCCGGTGCGGCCCGAATACATGCGGATGCGGCGAATATCGCCTGCGCCGCGCAACAATCCGAAAGCATTGGAGTAGGTGGGGGCCGCCACAAGCGCGGTCGCTGCAAACACGCCAAGAAGGCCACGCCGAGTCACGCCGGTTTGCGCAGTGTTGGTCATCAGAGCCTGTCCCTCGGTCTTCTACCGCATGTGCCTGCGGTTCCTGCCACTTTCCTCAAGTGCCCCAATCTTATGGCACAAGACGAATCGCAACAGAAGCGCAAGTTTGGATCGCGCCCCCATCAGACGCCCAATCGGCAAAGATTTGCTGAATGCCGCCATTTTTCTGAAAAGCCCTCGGCTGAAAGCTGCGCTGTTGCGCAAATGTGACAAAACGCAGGCTTGCCGCCGCCTGCGAAGCCGGTTCAGGGGGATTTGAGCGGTCTTTCGGGCCGAGTCGCATGGACTCGCCGCAGCAAATCCTCGAAAATCAGGCAAATCTTTGTCCTTCGAGGTTCCGATGCCCGCCTTTGCCCTGCGCCGCCCCGTGCTGACCCTTGCTGTGATGCTGGCGGTATCGGGGGGCGTGGCCCATCGCGCGGCGGCCCAGGTGGACCCGTTCACGCAATCGCTGGCCATCGCGGCGGCCGAGGATGAAAGCCTCGCCGCCTTCTATGCGGCGCGCAACTACATGCCCCTCTGGACCGGGGCTGGCGATGCAGAGCGGCGCAATGTGCTTTTGGCGGCATTGACCCATGCGGGCGATCATGGCCTGCCGGTGCAGCGCTATGATGCCAATGCGCTGGCCGCCGCCTTCCGCGCCGCCCAGACAGAGGGCGACCGGGGGCGGCTGGAGCTGCGTATGACCCGCGCCTATCTGGATTATGTGCATGATCTGCATGGCGGCGTGCTGGAGCCTAAGAAGATCGACCCGCAGATCGTGCGCCCGCTGCCGCGCATCGCCCCCGAGGCGGCGCTGACCGCGCTGAGCAGCCCCGATCTGGCGGCCTTTCTGGCTGGCCTTGCGCCCTCGGCCCCGGCCTATGCCCAGTTGGTGAAGGGCAAGCTGCGGCTGGAGACGCAGATCTCGTCGGGCGGCTGGGGCGCGCCTTTGCCTGCGGTGCAGCTCAAGCCCGGCTCGACCGGCGATGCGGTCGTGTTGCTGCGCGACCGGCTGGTGGCGATGGGCTATCTCGCCCGTTCGGCCACGCGCGATTATGATGACAGCGTGGAAAAGGCCGTGCAGCGCTTTCAGATCGCGCATGGGCTGGAGCCGGATGGCATCCTGAGCGAGGCGACGCTGGCCGAGCTGAACATCGCCCCCGAAGAGCGCATGAAATCCATCATCGTCGCGCTGGAGCGCGAGCGCTGGATCAATATCGACCGTGGCCGCCGCCATATCTGGGTGAACCTGACCGATTTCACCGCCAAGATCATCGACGAGGGCAAGGAAACCTTCGTGACCCGCGCGGTGATCGGCAAGGATGTGGAAGGCCAGCGCACGCCGGAATTTTCCGACGAGATGGAATATATGG
>NZ_JAEULU010000154.1 GCF_016792925.1 Gemmobacter sp. | reverse complement strand
CGCCCCGCCAATCGCATCAAAGATGGATTGCGTAAAGTTTTCCAGGTAATGCGCCCCCATGAACACGGGCGTTTTCTTGCGCAGGCCCGAAGTTCCGGGCTTTTGCCCAGCGATGGGGCTGGTGGCGATGGTCAAGGCGGTCATGGTCCCTCACACGGATGGAGCGAAAACGAGAACGGATTGCGCCGGAGCCTCCAGCGCGGCGGATACCGCAGCGGGTGGCGCTTCGGGGCGGGTGGTGTCAAGCAAAAGCTGCCAGCGCGGCGCCGTGGGCGGCAGGGTCAGCCGCACCGGGCCGCCGGTGTTGAACACGGCGAAAATCGCCTGCGGATCGGCCAGATCGCCCTCAGCTGCGCGCCGCAACTCCATACAAAGACAGCGAAAATCAGGATCGTGCCAATCTTCGGGGCGCGGGGTTTCGCCATCGGGGCGGCGCCAGATCACATCGGGCAAACCGTCAATCGCGCGCGGTTTGCCATGCAGGAAGCGCCGCTGGCGCAGCACGCGGTAATCCTTGCGCAGGGCCAGCAACCTCGCCACGAAAGCCGAAAGCCGCGCATCGGCCCGCGCCCAATCGACCCAGCCGATCTCGTTATCCTGCGCATAGGCATTGTTGTTGCCCGCCTGCGAATTGCCGATCTCGTCGCCCGCCAGCAGCATCGGCACGCCCTGGCTCAGCATCAGCGTCGCCAGAAGGTTGCGTTTGCGCAAGGCCCGCGCGGCACGGATCACCGGGTCATCGCTGGGCCCCTCGACCCCCATATTGTCGGAATGGTTATCGCCATGGCCGTCGCGGTTTTCCTCGCCATTGGCCCAGTTGCGCTTGACGGTGAAGGAGACCAGATCCTCCAGCGTGAAGCCGTCATGGGCGGTGATGAAGTTCACCGTCGAACAGGCGGTGCGGCCCGCGCGGTCAAAGAATTCGGCGCTGCCCAGCAGGCGCTTGGCCAGATCGGGCACCATGCCGCTATCGCCCCGCCAGAAGCGGCGGATGCCATCCCGGAACTTGTCATTCCATTCGCTGAACGGATGCGGGTAATTGCCCAGCTGATAGCCGCCGGGGCCAATATCCCAAGGCTCGGCGATCAGCTTCACCCGCGCCAGCACCGGGTCTTGCCGCACGGCATCGAAGAAACCGCCATTGGGGTCAAAACCATGCGCCTCGCGGCCCAGAACGCTGGCCAGATCAAAGCGGAAGCCATCGACATGCATGACCTCCACCCAATAACGCAAGGAATCCATCACCATGCGCAGCACCATCGGATGCGTCAGGTTCAGCGTATTGCCGGTGCCGGTGTCGTTGACATAATAGCGCCCGCCATCGCGCAGCCGGTAATAGCTGCGATTGTCGATGCCACGGAAAGACAGCGTCGGCCCCAGCTCGTCGCCCTCGCCGGAATGGTTGTAAACCACATCCAGGATAACCTCGATCCCCGCCGCGTGGAAGCGGCGGACCATGGTCTGAAACTCCCAGATCTCGCCCTTCGACATATAACGCGGCTCGGGGGCAAAGAAGCCAAGGGTCTGATAACCCCAGTAATTCCTGAGCCCCTTGGCCACCAGAAAGCGGTCATCCAGAAAGGCATGGGCGGGCAGAAGCTCGATCGCGGTGATGCCCAACTTCACCAGATGATCCAGCACCGCATCGGAAGCAAGGCCCAGATAAGACCCGCGCAAGCCCTTTTCCACGCCGGGATGTTGCGCGGTCAGGCCCTTCACATGGGCCTCGTAGATCACGGTTTCATGCAGGGGCGTGCGGGGCGCACGATCCGGCCCCCAGTTGAACGAAGGGTCCACCACCACCGATTTCGGCACCGCAAAGGCGCTGTCGCGGGTGTCAAAGGACAGATCGGCGCGCGGGCTGCCCACCTTGTAGCCCATCATCGCATCCGACCATTTCAGCCGCCCGGAAAGCTGGCGCGCATAGGGGTCCAGCAGCAGCTTGTTCGGGTTGAAGCGATGCCCCCCCTCGGGCGCATAGGGGCCATGCACCCGGTAGCCAT
>NZ_JAEULU010000151.1 GCF_016792925.1 Gemmobacter sp. | reverse complement strand
ATGAGGGCGAAGACCTGCCGGATGCGCGCCCTGATCACCCCGCGCCCGAGCCCAAACCGACGGGCCGCCGCGAGAAAGAGCCTGTGCAGCAGGCCATCCCGCTGATCGTGGCCGCCATGCGCGCCATCGACCCCGAGGGCGAGTGGTATTCGCTGGGCCAGATCGGGCAGTATATCACGCAGGCCAACCCCGATTTCGACACCCGCACCTATGGCACGGCCAAACTCTCGGATCTGGTGCGCAAGTTGACCAGCCGCTTCGAGGTGAAGCCCGGCCCCGGCGGCCAATTGCTGACCCGCGATCTTTCCTGACGGACGCCTGCCATGGACCTGTTTGAAGACCCCCAACCGCAGGGCAACCAGCCCGAATTCACCGTATCCGAGCTGTCTGGCGCGGTGAAACGGGTCATCGAGGGCGAGTTCGGCCTTGTCCGCGTGCGCGGCGAAATTGGCCGCGTCAGCCGCCCGGCCTCGGGGCATCTGTATTTCGATCTGAAGGATGATCGCAGCGTGATTGCCGCGATCAGCTGGAAGGGGCAGGTGGCCCGCATGCAGGTGCGCCCCGAGGAGGGGATGGAGGTCATCGCCACCGGCAAGATGACCACCTTTCCGGGGCAGTCGAAATATCAGCTGATCGTCGATGACGTGGCCCCGGCCGGGGCGGGCGCGCTGATGGCGATGCTGGAGAAGCGCCGCGCCGCCTTGCAGGCCGAGGGTCTGTTTGACGCCGCGCGCAAAAAGCCGATCCCGTTTCTACCGGGGGTGATTGGCGTCGTCACCTCGCCCTCCGGCGCGGTGATCCGCGATATTCTGCACCGGCTGCGCGACCGCTTCCCGCGCCATGTGCTGATCTGGCCGGTGGCCGTGCAGGGGCAGGATTGCGCGGCGCAGGTGGCCGCCGCCATTCGCGGTTTCAACGCGATTGAGCCCGGCGGCCCGATCCCGCGACCCGATCTGCTGATCGTCGCACGGGGCGGCGGCTCGCTGGAAGACCTGTGGGGCTTCAATGAGGAAATCGTGGTGCGGGCGGCGGCGGCCAGCCGCATTCCGCTGATCTCTGCCGTCGGCCACGAGACCGACACCACGCTGATCGACTTTGCCGCCGACCGCCGCGCCCCCACCCCGACCGCCGCCGCCGAGATGGCGGTGCCGGTGCGGGGCGAGCTGCTGGCGGGGGTGGAGAGCCTTGGCGCCCGCCTGACCCGCGCCACCGCGCAAGGGGCCGAGCGGCGCGGCCAGCGGCTGCGAGACCTGGGCCGCGCCCTGCCCCGGCCGGAAACCCTGCTGGCCGTGCCGCGCCAGCGCTTTGACACCGGCGTGCAGCGGCTTGGCGGCGCGCTTGGTCTGGCGGTGAGCCGCAAACGGGGGGCCTTTGCCGCGCAGGCCGGAAGGCTTTCGCCCGCTGCCCTGCTGGCACTGGTCGCACGGGCGCGTCTGGGTCTGGACGGGCGGGCCGCAAGGCTGGAGGCTGCGCAGGCCCGCCGGGCCGAGCGGCGCGCCGATGCGCTGGCGGGCCTCGGCGCAAGGCTGGCGCCCGCGCTGTCGCGCCTGCTGGGCGGCGCCGCGCGTGACATTGCCGCCAACCGCCAGAAGATGCAGACCCTCACCGAACGGATGGACCGCGCCCAGGCCCTGCGGCTGGCGCGCCTGTCGGAACGCCTGACCGCTTCAGATCGCATGCGCCTGTCGCTGGGCTATGAGCAAACGCTGCAACGCGGCTATGCCGTGGTGCGCGCGGGGGCGGCCTTGGTGACCTCGGCCCCCGTGGCGCAAAAGGCCGCCGCACTGGAAATCCAGTTCGCCGATGGCCGGGTGCAGGTGCAGCCCCTCACCACCCCCGACATGCCCGAAAAGCCCAAACCCCGCAAAGCCCCCGGCGGCCCGCAGGGGCAGGGCAGCTTGTTCTGAGAGGGTCGAAAACCGCCGCCAGTTCTGCTCCGGGGCAAGGGGCCGCGCCCGCGTTGCCCTTTCCCTGTTGATCCGCTACATACGCGGCAACCCAAGGACACAGATTCACCGGAGATCCCGCATGGCCTCGTATCAATACGTCTATCACATGGAAGGCGTTTCCAAGACCTATCCCGGTGGCAAGACCTGCTTTGAAAACATCCACCTGAACTTCCTGCCCGGCGTGAAGATCGGTGTTGTCGGGGTCAACGGCGCGGGTAAATCGACCCTGCTGAAGATCATGGCGGGCATGGACAAGGACTTCAAGGGCGAGGCCTGGGCCGCCAAGGGGGCCAAGGTCGGCTACCTCGCGCAGGAGCCCTATCTGGACCCGAACCTGACCGCCAAGGAAAACGTCATGCTGGGCGTGGCCGAGCAACAGGCGATCCTCGACCGCTATAACGAACTGGCGATGAACTACTCGGACGAGACCGCCGACGAGATGGCCGCGCTGCAAGACCAGATCGACGCGGGCAATCTGTGGGAGCTGGAGGCCACCGTGGGCGTCGCCATGGACGCGCTGCGCTGCCCGCCCGACGATTCCGACGTGACCACCCTGTCGGGCGGCGAGCGGCGCCGCGTGGCGCTGTGCAAGCTGCTGCTGGAAAAGCCCGACATGCTGCTGCTCGACGAACCGACCAACCACCTGGACGCGGAATCCATCGCCTGGCTGCAAAAGCACCTGATCGACTCCAAGGGCACCATCCTGATCGTCACCCACGACCGCTATTTCCTGGATGACATCACCGGCTGGATCCTCGAACTCGACCGCGGCCGGGGCATCCCCTACGAGGGCAACTATTCCGCCTGGCTGGACCAGAAGGCCAAGCGCATGGCGCAAGAGGCCCGCGAGGACAAATCCAAGCAGAAAGCGCTTGAAAAGGAACTGGAATGGATCCGCTCGGGCGCCAAGGCCCGGCAATCCAAGGGCAAGGCCCGTCTGGCGCGCTATAACGAGATGGCAGGCCAGACCGTGCTGGAACGCGCCACCACCGCGCAGATCATCATCCCGAACGGCGAGCGTCTGGGCAACAAGGTGATCGAGGTCGAGGGGCTCAAAAAGGCCATGGGCGACCGGCTGCTGATCGAAGACCTCAGCTTCACCATCCCGCCGGGCGCCATTGTGGGCGTGATCGGCCCGAACGGCGCCGGCAAATCGACGCTGTTCCGCATGATCACCGGGCAAGAGCAGCCCGATGAAGGCACCATCACGCTCGGCAATACCGTGCAACTGGCCTATGTCGACCAGTCGCGCGATGCGCTGAGCCCGGAAAAGACGGTCTGGGAGGAGGTCTCGGGCGGGGCCGAGGTGATCCATCTGGGCGATATGCAGATGAACAGCCGCGTCTATACCGGCGCCTTCAACTTCAAGGGCACCGACCAGCAGAAGAAGGTCGGCCTGCTGTCGGGCGGCGAGCGCAACCGCGTTCACATGGCCAAGCTGTTGAAATCGGGCGGCAATGTGCTGCTGCTTGACGAACCGACCAACGATCTGGACGTGGAAACCCTGCAAGCGCTGGAAGCCGCGATCGAGGATTTCGCGGGCTGCGCCATCATCATCAGCCACGACCGCTTCTTCCTGGACCGCCTTTGCACCCATATCCTCGCCTTTGAAGGCGATGCGCATGTGGAATGGTTCGAGGGCAACTTCGAGGCCTATGAGCAAGACAAGATCCGCCGCCTTGGCCCGGATTCGGTGAACCCGAAACGGGTGAAATACAAGCGGTTTGCACGGTAAGACTGACCCTAGGTGAACATGTAAAGCAGGATTTTGGCATGACTGACGCAAAGGTAGTCAAAAAGGTTTGCGGGATAGTCATGCCCATTTCTGAGTGCGATGGTCGCCCACCACATCATTGGGCAGATGTACTGAGGATTATCGAAGCTGCCGCTACGCAGGCAGGTTTCACAGCTCGCTTAGTTAGCGACACTTTTGAGAGCAACCTCATCCACAAAGAGATCATCAGCAATATATACAATGATGATATCATTGTGTGCGATGTGAGCGGAAGGAATCCTAATGTATTCTTCGAGCTTGGAATTCGGATGGCCACGCAAAAGCCTACAGTCATTGTTAAAGATGATAGAACGGCATATCCCTTTGACACTGGCCCTAATCGCTATATCGAGTATCCACGAGACCTAAGACATCCAGCGATGGAAGCATTCAAGGCACAGTTGATTGATGCAATTCAAAAAACAGTGTCACACTCAACAGAGAATAGTTTTATAGGTCAACTTGGACCGTTCCACATTCCAGTCGTTGAAAATAAAGATACGCCGATAAGCGACATTATACTTGAGAGGATTGATGCATTAGAACGGCGAATGATTTCTCACGGCGGAATATTTAGCCCTGAGACTTCGCTCGGGCTTGCCACGATGCTACCAGTTTTCAATGGCCGATACATCAAGAACTCCTCAATTAGGGTTATAAAGATATCAAAAGAAGAAATGCTAATTGAGACCCGGGGCTTTCAAAGTTCTGATGTATCATCTGGATTGGATTCATTTTTGACACGATGGGCCCACGCATCCGCAAGGGCCAACATAATGCAATCGGAAAACGACAGAGTGACGATTGCCCTTAGGGCCAAAGGTGTACCATTTAGCACCTTATTTGACTCACTTTGCCAAGAGATCGACGATGTAATTCCTTTCTAGGGAACCGAAACCCGCCCCCTCGCGTTGCCCCGACAGCAACCAAGGAGGTTTTCATGAAGGGCGCCCTCGCATGGCTGATCGGCATTCCGATCCCGGTGATCATCCTGCTGTATGTGTTTGACGTGTTTTAACCCGTCAGGCCTTACGGCGTCAGTGCAGGGCTGCCAGCACTTCGCCCGCCAAGGCGCGGGCCTCGGTGGTGGCGGCCCCGCGCGTGTCCAGCACAGTGGCGCCCTGCCCCAGCGTCTGCGCATAGGCGACGCGGGCGCCCAGCCGGGTTTCGGCCACCCGCGCCAGCGCCCCTGCGGCCTCGGCCACTTCCTCGGCCAGCCGCGTGCCGCCGCTCATCCGGTTCAGCACGATCAGCGCCCGCCCGCTTTCCCGCGCCACCAGATCCAGCACGCCATCCGTGGCCCAAAGATCCACATGGCTGCCCGTCACCGGCACCAGCACCAGATCGGCCTCGCGCAGCGCAGGGCGCAGATCGGCATCGGCCTTGGGCGGCGTATCGAGGATCACGATGTCGAACCGCTCGCGCAGCTTGCGGATTTCATAGCTGACCCCCCAGGCCGAGGCAGTGGAAAACTCCATATCCGGCGCGCCGCGCGCAGCCACCCGCGCCATGAACCAGCGGCCCAATGTGCCCTGCGGGTCGCTGTCCAGCAGCGCCACGCTCAGCCCCCGCGCCACAAAAGCCCCGGCCAGCGTCACCGCAAGCGTGGTTTTACCCGCCCCGCCTTTTTGCTGCGCCACGGTGATGACCTTGCCCATTCCGGCCCCTTTCGCCTTTGCTGCATCGCAGCGTATCGCGAATCACTGTGACAGGACAGTGACGTTTCTGCCGCAGGTCAGGCCGAGGGATGCAGATGCTGCTCCACAGCGCCCGCCTGAAAGGCCAGCAGATCGGCCTTGCCCTCGGCAATCTGGATGCCGTTCAACTCCACCACGATGCGCCGCGCCAAAAGCTGCGCCAAAGCATCCGAGACCGCCGCCTCTGCCCCGCCCTCGGGCAGCTCCACCGGAATGCCGCGCGCCGACAGTTGGCTGGACAGATCGGTCACCGCCGCCAGCAGCGCCGCCCGGTCGCGCGCCCCGGCTCTCAAGGCACAAGCCACCAGCGGCACCGGCAGCACCGGCACCACCTCCACCACCCGCGCCATCAATGCCGCCCCCAGCGTGGCGGCATCGGCCTCGTGCCGGGTCAGCCAGTCGGCCAGCGACACCGGCGCGCCAAAGCTGACCGCCGCCATGCCAAAGCCGGTATAACGCCCCTGCATCTTGCGCCGGATCATCCGCAGCGCAAAGCCAAAGCCGTTCCAGACCGAGCCGCGGAACTTGCGCTCGCCCTTGCGCGCCGCCTCGACCAGCACATTATCCTCCAACACGCGATCATAGGCGATGCCCACCGGCACAAACACAATATCACGGTGCCCGGCCTCATAGCCCTGCAAGATATAGCTAAGGAGCCCCAGCTTGGCCTGCCCCACCTGCCCGTTCAGGCTGAGGCCCCCCTCCGGGAACACCGCTTGCGTCACACCCTCGGCGCTGATCGTCTGCACATAGCGCGCCAGCACCCGGCGATAGAGCGGATCGCCGGAATTGCGCCGCACGAAAAACGCCCCCATCGCCCGGATCATCGCCGACAAGGGCCAGATCCGCGCCCATTCGCCCACGGCGTAGCTCAATGTGGCACGGGTAGCGACCAGCCAGGTGACCAACACGTAATCCATATTGCTGCGATGGTTCATCACGAAAACCACCGTTGCCTCGGGGGCAATCTGGCTCAGCGCAGCATCCACCCGCCCGACCCGCACCGTATAAAGCGCCCGGCTCAACCAGCGCGCCAGCCGCGTCGCGATCGAGAAATAGACGATGGCCGAAAAGCCCGGCACGATCTCGGCCGCGGCCTTGCGCACCTCCTGAAACACCACCGGCTCTGGCGTGCCGGTCTCGGCGGCATGGGCCATGGCGGCGGCCACCACCTCGCGATCATAGGTCAGCTGCACGATCCGGTCCGCCCGCGCCATCAGGCGAAATGGCCGGATCGGCCGCGACAGATGGGTGTTCAGCCGCCCCACCAAACGCTCGGCCCGCCGCCGCAGAAACCAGCGCGCCGAGGGCATCAGCACCCGCTCCAGCGCAGCGATGGCGGCGAGGATGAGGGCCAGCACCACCAGCCAAAGGGGAAGTTCAACCATGCGCGTCATGTCCCGACCTTAGGCGAGGCCCCGCAGCACCGCAACCAAAGCACATGCCGCAACCGCTTTGCCGCAATGCGGCGAATTGACAGCGCCACATTCTTGCGGGCATAAGTTCAATCAAGCAATAATCTTGCCAATCCGATTCCGCTGCGAGGCCCAGATGACCCAAGCTGAGAAAGACCTGCCCCAGAAGGATGCGCCCTGGCTGTTCCGCACCTATGCGGGCCATTCCACGGCCAAAGCCTCCAACGCGCTCTATCGCACCAATCTGGCCAAGGGGCAGACCGGGCTTTCCGTGGCCTTCGACCTGCCGACCCAGACCGGCTATGACAGCGATCACGAGCTGGCGCGCGGCGAGGTGGGCAAGGTGGGCGTGCCGGTGAACCATCTGGGCGACATGCGCGCCCTGTTCGACGCGATCCCGCTGGAACAGATGAACACCTCGATGACGATCAACGCCACCGCCCCCTGGCTGCTGGCGCTCTATATCGCCACCGCCGAGGAACAGGGCGCCGATGTGTCGAAGCTGCAAGGCACCGTGCAGAACGACCTGATCAAGGAATATCTCTCGCGCGGGACCTATATCTGCCCGCCGAAACCCTCGCTGCGAATGATCACCGATGTGGCGGCCTATACGCAGAAACACCTGCCGAAATGGAACCCGATGAACGTGTGTTCCTATCACCTGCAAGAGGCAGGCGCCACGCCCGAGCAAGAACTGGCCTTTGCCCTCGCCACCGCTTGTGCCGTGCTGGATGACTTGAAAGGGAAAGTTTCAGCGGCAGATTTCCCCAATATGGTGGGCAGAATATCGTTTTTTGTAAATGCCGGCATCCGCTTCGTGACCGAGCTGTGCAAGATGCGCGCCTTTGTCGACCTGTGGGACGAGATCCTGCTGGAGCGCTACGGCATCACCGATGCCAAATATCGCCGCTTCCGCTATGGCGTGCAGGTCAACAGCCTCGGCCTCACCGAACAGCAGCCCGAAAACAACGTCTACCGCATCCTGATCGAGATGCTGGCGGTCACCCTGTCGAAGAAGGCCCGAGCCCGCGCCGTGCAGCTGCCCGCCTGGAACGAGGCGCTTGGCCTGCCCCGCCCCTGGGATCAGCAATGGTCGCTGCGCATGCAGCAGATCCTGGCCTATGAGACCGACCTGCTGGAATATGACGACCTGTTCGACGGCAACCCGGCGATTGACCGCAAGGTGGCGGCGCTGAAGCAGGGCGCGCGCGAGGAGTTGGCGCAGATCGACGCCATGGGCGGTGCCGTGGCCGCCATCGACTATATGAAGGGCCGCCTGGTCGAGGCCAATGCTGACCGCATCGCCCGGATCGAGGCCAAGGAAACCACCGTGGTCGGGGTGAACCGCTGGACCGAAGCCGCGCCCTCGCCGCTGACCGCAGGCGATGGCGCCATCATGCAGGCCGACCCCGAGGCCGAGGCGGACCAGATCGCGCGCCTGACCGCTTGGCGCAGCAACCGTGACGCCGCCGCCGTGGCCCGCGCGCTGGGGGCGCTGCGCGCCGCCTGCGCCAGCGGCGAAAACGTCATGCCCGCCTCCATCGCCGCCGCCAAGGCCGGGGCCACCACTGGCGAATGGGGCGCCACGGTGCGCGCGGCCTTTGGCCAGTATCGTGGCCCGACCGGCGTGTCCAAATCCCGCTCCAACCGCACGGAAGGCTTGGACCCGATCCGCGAGGCGGTCTCTGCCGTGTCATCCAAACTGGGGCGGCAGCTCAAGTTCCTGGTCGGCAAGCCGGGGCTGGACGGCCATTCCAACGGTGCCGAACAGATCGCCGCCCGCGCCCGCGATTGCGGCATGGACATCCATTACGAAGGCATCCGCCTGACCCCGGCCGAAATCGTCAGCGCCGCCGCCGAGCAGGGCGCGCATGTGGTGGGCCTGTCGATCCTCTCGGGCAGCCACCTGCCGCTGATCTCGGAAACCCTCACCCGCCTGCGCGAAGCTGATCTGGGCCATATCCCGGTGGTGGTGGGCGGGATCATCCCGGAAGATGACGCCGCCGCCTTGCGCGCCATGGGCGTCGCCGCCGTCTATACGCCCAAGGATTTCGAGCTGAACCGCATCATGCTGGACATTGTGGCGCTGGTGGACCCTGCCCCCATCGCCGCCGAGTGACCCAACCCCCGGGGGCTGCGCGCCCCCGGACCCTGCGGGATATTTGGATCAGGTTGAAAACCAGCCCTTCAACCTGATCCAAATATCCCCGCCGGAGGCCCTTCCGAGGTCTGGGCCGCAAGGCCAAGACCGAGATAAAACAGCAACGCCCCGGTCATCAGACCGGGGCGTTTCCGCATTGTCGCGGGCCGATCAGGCGTGGATCGCGCCGTCACCGCAAGCCAGCGCGGCTTCGCGCACCGCTTCCGAATAGGTCGGATGCGCGTGGCAGGTCAGCGCGAGATCTTGGGCCGAGGCGCCAAATTCCATCGCCACGCAAACCTCGTGGATCAGATCGCCTGCGCCCGGCCCGATGATGTGGCAGCCCAGAATCCGGTCGGTCGCCTTGTCGGCGATCAGCTTGACGAAGCCGTCGCCCTGAAACACCGCCTTGGCGCGGGCATTGCCCATGAAGGGGAATTTGCCGACCTTATAGGCGCGGCCCTCGGCTTTCAGCTGTTCCTCGGTCTTGCCGACCGAAGCGACCTCGGGCGTGGTGTAGATGACGCCGGGGATGACGTCATAATTCACATGGCCATGCTTGCCCGCGATGACCTCGGCCACCGCCATGCCCTCATCCTCGGCCTTGTGCGCCAGCATCGGGCCGACCACGGCGTCGCCGATGGCATAGATGCCTTTCACATTGGTCTGGAAGTGACCGTCGATCTGCACCTGCCCGCGCGGCTCCATCTGGACGCCCGCGCCTTCCAGCCCCAGACCCGCGGTATAGGGGCGGCGACCGGTGGCCAACAGCACGGCCTCGGCCTCGATCTCATGGGCGCTGTCATCCTTGCGCAGCTTGTAGGCCACTTTCGCGCCCGTGGCGCTGCGCTCGGTGCCCTGCACGGCAGCGCCCAGCACGAATTTCAGCCCCTGTTTCGCCAGCAGCTTCTGGAAGGCCTTGGCGACCTCGGCATCCATGCCGGGGGTGATGGCATCGAGATATTCCACCACCGTCACCTCGGTGCCGAGGCGGGCATAGACCGAGCCCATCTCCAGCCCGATGACGCCTGCGCCGATCACGACCATGGATTTCGGGATATTGCCCAAGGACAGCGCGCCGGTCGAGGTCACCACGACCTCCTCATCGACCGTCACGCCGGGCAGGCTGGCAGGCTCCGACCCCGTGGCGATGACGATGTGCTTGGCGCTGTGGGTCTCGTCGCCGACCTTCACCTGACCGGCGGCGGGGATCGAGCCCCAGCCCTTCAGCCACGTGATCTTGTTCTTTTTGAACAGGAATTCGATCCCCTTGGTATTGCCGGTCACCACATCCTGCTTATATGCCTGCATCTTGCCCCAATCGACCGTGGGGGCGCCGCCCATCAGGCCCATTTTCTCAAAGTTCTCATGGACTTCGTGCAGGTGATGGGTGGCGTTCAGCAGCGCCTTCGACGGGATGCAGCCGACATTCAGGCAGGTGCCGCCCAGCGTCTCGCGCCCTTCGACACAGGCGGTTTTCAGGCCCAGCTGCGCGCAGCGGATGGCGCAGACATAGCCGCCAGGGCCGCCGCCGATCACGATCACATCGAATTCTGCCATTTTGGTCTCCTGTGGTGCCCGGCCGGGGGCGCGGCCCCCGGACCCCCGGGATATTTGGATCAGGTTGAACGGGTCAGATCAGGCTGGCCACGATCATGGTGAGGGTTGCGAAAAAGCCAATGGCCCAGATGGCCGAGCGCCAGGGGCGCAGGCCAAGGGCATAGGCCGGAACATAGAGAATGCGGGCGCCAAGATAGGCCCAGGCGGCGCTTTGCGTGACCGGGCTGGATTGGTTGCCAAGGGTGACGACGACCACCGCGAGGGTGAACAGGATCAGCCCCTCGAAATGATTGTTCATCGCGCGTTGCAGGCGGGCGGTAACCAGCGACAGCGCCCGTGAGGGCGGCCGGTCGCGTGCCGAGGAAGTATAGCCCGGCCCCAGCTCGAGATTGGCGGGGATGGCGAAAACCGCGAATTGCAGCACTTGCAACAGGCCTGCGAGGGCGAGGGCGGTGAGTTCGGCGGGCATTCAGATCACTCCCACAATCAGCAGGCCAAGGGTGCAAAGCGCGCCCGCCAGCCAGATCAGGCTGCGCCCAGGCACCCATTGCAGCGCATAGGCCGGCACATAAAGGGCACGGGCGGCCACGAAGCCCCAAGCGAGCGCGGCGGTCAGGGTGCTGGTCTTGTCGGCCATCAGGACGACCAAGATGGCGAGGGTGAAGGGGCCGATGTTTTCCACGAAATTCGCCGTGGCGCGGCGCAGGCGCAGGGTCAACGGCGAAAGCTGCGCCTCAAGGTTTTCCCGCGTGCCGATGTTGCCGTCGCGGCCAATGTCGCGCGTCAAGAAATGCTGCGCCACGAAGATGGTGGCGAAGTGGAGGAAGCCGAGGGCAGAGAGGGCGGCGAGTTCGGGGGTCATGGTTTAAGGCTCACGAACTGTGACAAGCGCATGCCTTTGAAGATTTCGGTCCCGTAAGATACGGGGACACCCGCACGCAGGCAGATTTCCTTGAGAGGCTGCCCCGCCAGTTCTTCCGCGAATTCGATACCAAAAAGGTGAATAGAGATTACCGCAGCCCCTTTCGGTGCTGTGTGGTAGCGCTCTTTGAAAATGCGCGCGAG
>NZ_JAEULU010000149.1 GCF_016792925.1 Gemmobacter sp. | reverse complement strand
CCGGGGTGGCCGGGGCCGCTCGGGTGGCAATTCGCGCGGCGATGACCGCGAGCGTGACTCGCGCGGGCGCTTCATGAGCGACGACGACGACCGGGGCCGGGGTCGCTCGGGCGGCAATTCGCGTGGCGATGACCGCGAACGCGACTCGCGCGGGCGCTTCATGAGCGACGATGACGACCGGGGCCGGGGTCGCTCGCGCAGCGATGACCGCGACTCGCGCGGGCGTTCGGATGACGAGGATCGCGGGCGCGGCGGCAGCCGGTCTCAGGGCCGCTATGATGATGACGACCGGCGCTCGTCGCGGGGCCGGGGCGACGACGACCGCCGCGATCATGGTCAGGGCGGCTGGTTCGGCGATTCCGAAGGCCATGCCGAGGCCTCGCGTCGCGGTTGGGATCACCGCCGCGAGGATGATCGCGGCTCGGGCAGCCGTGCCTCGCGGCGCGACGACGACGACGACCGCCGGTCCTCACGCGGGCGCGATGATGACGACCGCCGGTCCTCGCGCGGGCGCGATGACGATGACCGCCGCGATCACGGCCAGGGCGGCTGGTTTGGCGATTACGAAGGCCATTCCGAAGCGTCGCGCCGTGGCTGGGACAACCGCCGCCGCTGATCACGCCCCGGAGGGCGGCGCATCCCGCGCCGTCCTCTCCTTCCCGACAGCAGCCCTCAAGGGGTTGAAACACAAAGGATTATATCATGAATGACATTCGCTCGCACTATCTGGCCTGGCTCCGTGATGCTCATGCGATGGAAGAACAGGCGCTGACGATGATGCGCGGCATGGTCTCGCGTCTGGAGCATTACCCCGAGCTGAGCGCCCGCATCGAGCAGCATATCGCCGAGACGGAAGATCAGGCCGGGGCGCTGCGCGATCTGCTCGACAGCCGCGATACCAGCACCTCCATGCTCAAGGATGCGATGGGCAAGATGGCTGCCACCGGGCAGGCCCTCAGCGGTCTCTTTGCCGCAGATGAGGTCGTGAAGGGCGGCATGGCCAGCTATACCTTCGAGCATATGGAGATCATCGCCTACAAGGTTCTGATCGCCACCGCCCGGCAACTGGGCGACACCGCCGCCCTCAGCGTGTTCGAGCGCAATCTGGCGGAAGAGCAGGCCATGGCCGATTGGCTGCTGGCCCATATGGAAGAAACCACGCGCGCCTTCCTGACCCGCGATGCTGCCGACCTTCCGGCGGGCCGCTGACCGTCGCCGCTGAGCATCGCTGGTGACTCTCGCCGGTGGGTGGGGCCGTGCTGCGCCGCTTGCCCTTCTTGTTGAAGGCCGCGCGCAGGCGGGCCCCACCCGCCGCTTTCAATGCTGCCCCGGCAGCGCCCCTGAAACGGAGATCGAAGTCATGAAACACCTGCTTTTGACCACCCTCCTGACCACCACGCTCGGCGTCACCGCCGTGCAGGCCCAGACCGACAGTTCCACCCCGGAGACCGGGACGAACCAGACCGGCACCACGCAGGACGGCACTGCCGGCAGTGGCACCGCGACGACGGGGGCAGAGACCCCCTCGACCGCGATGATCGAAGCCCCGATGATCGAGCCGCCCGAGGGCTTTGAGCGGCAGGATCTGGCGCTGACCGCCGAGGATGTGCTGGGTGCCACCCTCTATGACGCCACAGGCGATGCCATTGGCGATGTGCATGATCTGGTGCTGGACAAGACCGCCCTGGGCGGCAGCGCTCCGGCCATGTCCGATGGCGCGGCGGGCAGCACGGCGGAGGCCCCGACGGGCACCCCCGCCGCCCCGGCCACGCCCGCGCCAGATGCCGGGGCAGAGGCCACCGCGCCCGACGGCTCGGGGTCGGATATGGCGGGGGATGCCAATTCCGGCGCCACCAGTGCCGAGACCGGCGCCGCAACCGGCACCACCGATCCGGCGCTCGCCCCGCAGGGCATGGGCAAGCCGGGCGCCGACCAGCTGGAAAGCGTCGGCAAGGCCACCCATGCCGTGCTGGATATTGGCGGCTTTCTGGGCATCGGGGAACATCGCGTGGCCGTGCCGATTGCCGATTTGCAGATCTATCGCAGCGACAGCGAAACCCGCGTCTACCTGCCCTGGACCCGCGATCAGCTGAACGCCCTGCCGACCTTCATCGAGAACGACCCCTCGACGCTGGGCCGCTCCACCCTGCCGGTCCAGAACTGACCGTCACCCGATCCGTCTGGGCCGACCCCGTTGCAGGGTGTCGGCCCCTTCGCATTCATCAATCTCGAAAGGTATCCCTCGCCATGGCCCATGATCCCAAAACCCCGGCACAGCAAGACCCCGCCAGCCTGCGCCAGGTGGCGCCCAATGTCATCGACCAGCGCCAGCAGCAGATCGACCCGGCCGGGCAGCATCGCCGCGACCCCGATGCACGGCCCGATACCAACACCAAACAGCCGGGCAATCTGCCGCCCGCGCGGCCCTGAGCTTGCGCGGCCAGCCTGCGGCGCGCGCGCCCCACAGGCGCGCGCCCTGAATGGTCTTGGAAGGCGGAAGGGCGGGCGTCAGCGCAGCTGCGGCAGCACCCGCGCGCCGAAGGCCTCGATGAAGGCCTCCTGATTGCGCCCGACGCAATGCAGGTGCAGCGTGGCCTCCAGCCCCAGCAGATCCGCGATCCAGGCGGCGTGCTGATCCAGATCGGCCGAAATCGCCAGATCGCGGCACAAATCCTCGTCACGCAGCTGATTGGCAGCCAGATCAAAGTCTTGGGGGCGGGACAGCATCTGGTTCACCGCGCCGCCGATCATCACCGGCGCCCATTGATCCGCCGCTTCGGCCAGCGCCGTTTCATAGGTATCGGCCCAGGACAGCGCATGCTGGATATGCACCGGCTTGCCCGCCCCGCCATTCTCGCGAAAGGCCGTGACGACCCGCGCCACCTTTTCCACATCGCCGCCCACGGTCAACAGACCATCGGCCCAGCCCGCCACTTCGGCGGCGGTCTCCGGGCTGATGGCGGCGGCGTAAAGCGGCAGCGGCACCGCCGGGCGGCTGTAGAGCCGCGCGCCGATGACGGTGACCCGGCCCCGATGCGTCACCTCCTCGCCGCGAAACAGCGCGCGCATCACCTCGGCGCATTCGGCAAGACGGGCGTTGCGCTCGGCCTTGTCGGGCCAGGGCAACCCGGTGATCGCCTCGTTCAGCGCCTCGCCGCTGCCCAGGGCCAGCCACAGCCGCCCCTCATACATCTCTGCCAGCGTCGCCGCCGCCTGCGCCAGCACGGCGGGGTGGTAGCGATAGCCGGGGGCCGAGATCATGCCCAGCGACAGCGGCGGCGTCGCCTCCAGCACCGCCCCCGCCCAGGCCCAGGCAAAGCCCGATTGGCCCTGCCTTTCGCTCCAGGGATGGAAATGATCCGAGGATTTCAGGCAATCGAACCCGGCCTCTTGGGCCTTGCGGCAAAGTCGCAGCAGCTCGGAGGGGGCGAATTGTTCATGCGAGGCGTGATAGCCGATCATGACCATCAAAAAGATCCTTCTGGCAGGCGGGCGGCGGCCACCGGGTCCGCGCCGGATCGTCCTTGTGCGGCCTTGGCCCCGGCAGCGTTTACGGCAGCGTTTCCAACTGGGTTTTCGGCAGGGCTTTCGGCTGGGATGGAGGCATGTTCCCGCACTTGCGGCGCGGGTGGTGCGGTGGGGTCGAAATCGGAAGTCCCGAGGGCAGGCCGGGCGCAGACGGCGATGATGGCCGCCACAAGATCGGCGGGATCATCCAGCGCGGCGGTCGGCGGCGCCTGCCCGGTGCAATTGATGGCATTGCTCCAGAAGGGCGTGTCCACCGCGCCGGGCATCAGGGTGCTGACCGCAATGTGTGGGTGCAGCCCTTCCAGCCGCAGCTCCTCATTCAGCGACCGCCCGAGGCTTTGGACGGCGGCCTTGGTCGCCGCATAGGTGGCCTGCATCGCCACCGGCGCCTCACTGCCCGCCGCGCCCAGATTGATCAAAAGCCCCGAGCCCTGCCGGCGGAACTGCGCCAGCGCCACATGGGTGCCCAACATCACGCCGGTCAGGTTGGTGTCGATCAGCCGGGCCTGATCCTCGGGCGGAAGATCCCAAAAGAACCCCAGGGCGCCCGCGCCGAAACTGTTGATCCAGATGTCGATCCGGCCGAATTCGGCCACTGCCGCCTCGGCCAGCGCGGCCACATCGGCAAGGCGGGTGGCATCGCAGCGCTCGGCGATGGCGATGCCACCACGCTCGCGGATCCGCAGCTCGTGATGGATCAGCACATCCTGTCGCCGCCCCGCCAGCACGACCCGCGCGCCCGCCTGGGCCAGCTGTTGCGCCACGCCCTGCCCGAGGCCCCCCGAGGCCCCCAGCACGACGACAACCTTGTCTGAAAAATCCGGATTCTGTGTCATGCCCCCACAACCCGGCCCCGGTGGGAAAGTTCCCGCCCGCAGCCTCTCTGCCCGTCTTTTCGGCTTTTCCCTCCGGCACTGCGCCCGCCGCCCTGCGCGGCGGAACAAAGCGGCCCCTGCCTGCGTTGAGGGCCGACGCATCAAAGGATTTGCCCCTCATGCCCTCCTCCTCCCCTTCCTCCCAGTCTGATCCGCGCCCCGCTTTCGCCCCGCTGGATGGCGCCCCCCCTCCGTCACCCGGCGCCGAGGCCCTGGCAGATGGCACCCGCTTCGCGCTGTGGAGCAGCGTTGCCACCCGGGTAGAGCTGGTGCTGTATGACCCGTCCGGCCAGCACGAGCAGTTTCGCGGTGACCTCCCGGAATGCGAAGGCGGGCTGTGGCACGGCTTCCTGCCCAAGATCGGGCCGGGCCAGCTTTATGGCTACCGCGTCCATGGCCCCTATGCGCCCGAGGACGGCCATCGCTGCAACCCGGCGAAATTGCTGCTGGACCCCTATGCCAAGGCGGTCTCGGGGGCGGTGATCTGGGATGATGCGCTGTTTGGCTACCCGGTGGGGCAGGACCACCGGCAGATCGACACCCGCGATTCCGCGCCCTTCATGCCCAAGGCCGTCGTCACCGCAGGCCGCGACGCAGAGGCCGCCTCCGCCCGAAACAAGGGCCTGCCCCGGCACCGCTGGACCGACAGCCTGATCTGGGAGGCCCATGTGCGCGGCGCCACCATGCGCCATCCGGGCGTGGCCGAAGCCGACCGGGGCCGGTTTCGGGGTCTGGCCAGCCCCGCCCTGATCGACCATCTGCGCCGCATCGGGGTGACAACGGTCGAACTGCTGCCGGTGCAGGGCTTCTTGCAGGACCGGCATTTGCTGGAACAGGGCCTGCGCAATTACTGGGGCTACAACACCCTGACCTTCTTTGCCCCCGAACCCGCCTATGGCGATCTGGCCGAGATGCAGGAGATGGTCTCCCGCCTGCATGAGGCCGGAATCGAGGTGATCCTCGATGTGGTCTACAACCACAGCTGCGAGGGCAACGAGATGGGGCCGACCCTGTCCTTTCGCGGCATCGACAACGCCGCCTATTACCGGCTGGCTGAGGACAAGGCCCATTGCTTCGATGTGACCGGCACCGGCAATACGCTGAACATGGCGCATCCGATGGTGGTGCGTCTGGTGCTGGATTCGCTGCGCTATTGGGCCGGCGAGGTCGGCGTTGACGGCTTCCGCTTCGATCTGGCCAGCACCCTGGGCCGGGGTCAGACCCTGTTCGAGCGCGACGGCGCCTTTCTGACCGCCCTGTGCCAGGACCCGCTGCTGTCGCAGCGCAAGCTGATCGCCGAGCCCTGGGATCTGGGCGAGGATGGCTATCAGCTGGGCGGCTTTCCCTGGCCCTTCCGGGATTGGAACGACAAGGCGCGCGATGACATGCGGGCCTTCTGGCGCAAAGACCCCGCACTGGCCGCGCGCCTTGCGCCGCGGCTGCTGGGATCGCCGCGCCAGTTCGATCATTCGTCGCGGCCCGCCACCTCCTCGGTCAATTTTCTGGCCGCCCATGACGGCTTCACCCTGTGGGATGTGGTCTCCTTTCAGGAACGCCACAACGCGGCAAATGGCGAAGACGGCGCAGACGGCCATGACAACAACCTGTCGGACAATCTGGGGGCCGAAGGGCCCAGCGACGATCCGCAGATCGAGGCCGCCCGCAAGCGCCGGGTCAGCGCCATGCTGGCGACGCTGCTGCTGTCGCAGGGGGTTCCCATGCTGCTGGCGGGCGATGAATTCGGCAACAGCCAGGGCGGCAACAACAATGGCTATGCCCAGGATAACGAAATCACCTGGCTGCACTGGGACGAGGCCCGCGACGATCTGGTTTCGGTGGTGGCCGATCTGATGGCTTTCCGCCGCGAGGCGGGCGGCCTTGCCGCGCTGCATTTCGCCACCGAAGAACCCGAGGACGGGCGGCCGACTGTCCGCTGGCTGCATCCGCGCGGCGATGCGATGACCGAGGAGGATTGGCAGGATGAGGGGCTGCGCTGCTTTGGCCTGCACCTTGACCTGCCGGGCCGGGGGCCGCTTTTGCTGCTGCTGAACGCGGGCGACGATGCGCGCTTTGCCTTGCCCGAAGGCGCGTGGCGCAAACGGATCGACACCACCCTTTCGCCGGTGGCCTGCGATGACCCCTGCGAGGGCGAGATCGACCTGGGCTGGCAGTCGGTGCAGGCCTTCTGCCGCGCCTGAACGCCCGGTCCAAGCAAAACGGGTCCAAAGAAGGCGGGCCCAAAGAAAACGGCCCCGGAGAGGCTCCGGGGCCGTTTCTGTTCGGGGGGGGGTGCTGCGCCAGCCGGGGGGACGGCGGATCAGCTGCGGGTGCCGCGCGGGCGGCCATGCTGCGGCGGATCGCTGGCCACTACCGGCCCGCCCTGTTCCGCATAGGCACCGCGCTCCGCGCCCGCCCCGAACTCCGCACCGGCCTCAAAGCCCGCGCCGGAAGCCATGCGGCTGCCGGTCTCCTGCATTTCCTGCTCGGCCTGCTGCCAGTGCCGGTCGGCGCAGCCCTCCGGGCAGCCCTCGCTTTGCCACAGCGCATAAGCCCGCTGGCGGATGGTATCCTGATGGTTTTCGGCCTGGGCCATGAGATCCTCCATAAGCAAATTGTCTCACACTGCATAAAGATCCGGGGCGGGCATTTGTTCCCGCGCCGCGCTGGCAATTGCGTGATCGGCCGCGTCGCGCGGCATGACCCAAAGCTGGAACCACGGATGCCCGCTGCCCGGCGCGCGCATGTGATAGATCGGGCGCAGCGCGCCCGGGTCCGACCAGGACGAGCTGCCATCCAGACAGAAGGCCGCCTGCACCGTGCCCAGAACGCAGGGCCATTGCACCCACAACGCCCTGGCGCCGATGACCCGCGTTTCTGCCGGGGCTGCCGGGCCAGAGCGCCACAGCGGCATCAGCGTCTCGCGCCGCAGCGTCAGCAGCCGGGCCGTCTCTGCCCGCCAGGACGGCGCCTCCAGCGGCAGCCGCGCATAGGGATCGCAGCTGGCCCAGATGGCGGGGTCCATCGGGTCCACCATCTCGGCGGCAAAATCCGGGATGTCCTCATGCTGCCGGATCCGGCCCTGCCGCATCTCGCTGGCCTGCGGTTCGGGAAAATCGGCCAGCCAGGGGAAGGGCGCCTCCGAGCCGCATTCCTCGCCGATCAGCAGCAGCGGCGTGAAGGGCGCCGTCAGCAACAGCGCATGGGCGACCAAGGCCTTCTCATGCCCGGCAAGGCTGACCAGCCGGCTGCCCTTGGCGCGATTGCCGGCCTGATCATGGTTGCAGTTGAAATTGACAAAGCAGCGCCAGGGCAAATGCCCCGAAGGCTCGCCCTTCACCTCGCCCCCCGCCGGGCGCGGCTGGCCCTGCAAGACAAAGCCGTCGCGCAAGGCCGTCGCCAGATCATCCAGCGGGTCCGCCGCAAAGGCGGCGTAATGCAGGAAGGTTTCCCCCGTCAGCAGCACATGCATGGCATGGTGGTAATCGTCATTCCATTCCCCGTCATACAGCCGCGCCTCGGGCTGATGCAGCGCGGTGATGTTGCGCTTGTCCTCGGTCATCAGATGCAGCTGCCGCTCCGGCAGCCGCGCCCGCAGCGTCTGCGCCAGCTCCACCAGATAATGCGGGTTGCTGTCATCCTGGATCTGGTCGATGGCATCCAGCCGCAGCCCGTCAAAGCCGTAATCCTCCAGCCAGCCGAGGGCGCATTGCGTGAAATAGGCGCGCACGGCGGGCTGGGCAAAATTGATCGCCTGCCCCCATTCGGTCTGCGCGGCGGTAAAGAACTCGGGGCAGATCTGCGGCAGCGGGCATCCCAGCGGGCCGAAATGGTTGAACACCACATCCAGAATGATCGACATGCCCAGCTCATGCGCGCGGTCGATCAAGGCGCAAAGATCGGCGGGGCTGCCATAGGGCGAGAAGGGCGCATGGGGCAGGGCCACATCATAGCCCCAGCCCATCCGGCCCGGAAACGCCCCGATCGGCATCAGCTCCAGCGTGGTGATCCCCATCTCTGCCAGCGCGGCCAGATGCTCCGACCGCGCCGCAGCGGCAAAGGTGCCTTCCGGGGTAAAGGTGCCGATATGCAGCTCCGAGATGACGGTATCGGCATAGGGCCGCCCCGGCCAGTCCGCCCGGTTCTGGCGCAGCGCTTGCGGATCGACCAGCAGGGCAGGCCCGTCCACCCCGTTCAAAAGCTGGCGCGCCGCCGGATCGACAAGGCGCACCCCGTCCACCACAAGGGAATAGGCATCCCCGGCGCGGGCGGGCTGCACCGTGCGGAACACATCCGCGCCATCGCGCTGCATCGGGTGCAACTGGCCGTCCAGCTCCAGGCTGACCGTGCGGGCGCCAGGGGACCAGAGGGCAAAGCTCCAGCTGCCATCCCCTTCGGGCAAGGCCCCCCAAAAGCGCGTCCCGGCCCGATCCGTGGCCGCAGCGCGGGCCGGGTCAAGCGGGGCATCGGCAGGGCCAGCATCCGGGCGGGCATTCGTATGGGCGATTTCGTTCATGACATCCCTCGCGTTAAGGCCCAGATGCAACCCTGCGCGGGCCAAAGTGTTCCCCGAAGTTTCTGTGTCCCGCGCCCCCGCCACGGCCTGCGGAACCGGCGGGGGAAGGGGGCGTTGGTTCCGGCGGCGCCGCAATGGCGGCGCATGCCAAGGAGCCGAGCCCATGCCCGACCAACCCCCAGACCACAGCCCCGACGAAGCCCCGGCCCTGCCCGCCGCCCTGACCTCGGACCTGGCGCTGGAAAGCCGCCTGCTGGCCCATCGCGCCTTTCTGGCCTTTCTGGTGTCGCGCCTGCCGCCCCCCGATCAGGCTGCCATCCGCGACTGGCTGCAAGACCGTCAAATCCTGCGCGACGGGCAGGAAGACCCCGGCGCCGTCGAGGCTGACCGCAGCCCCGAAGACCCGGCGCGCGGCGCGCTGGCGATGGCGGATGAGTATCAACGGCTGTTGCAGCGCCTGCCCGACGCCCCATTCCCCGATCCGCAGATGCCCGGGCAGAACGGGGCGTGACCAACGCAAAACCCCCGGCGGCCGAGGCCTCCGGGGGCGCCCTTGATGTGATCGGGCCGTGCCTCAGGGTTTGAGCCAGACCCGGAAGGCCGAGATTTCGGCGGCACTCCGCGTCATGATCACCGCCGGGGGCCCGGAGCGGCCCGCAGGCCCGCCCAAAATCGCCCCGGTCGCCATGGCCATCACCTTGAGCGGATCGGTTTTCGGCGCCAGTTGCACCGGCACCAGCCGCCGCCGCTCTGCCGCCCGCCGCGCCAGCATCGCCGCCGATACCAGCACCGTGCCCTGCTCGGTGCGGCGGAACCAGCGCGCATCCTCCGCCGGGTCTTCGCCGATCACCAGCCCCGCCGGAAGCTGTGTGTCGGGGGCCACCAGCACGCGCTTCAGCCGCATTCCCGGCCCCGGCCTTGCGCCGGGCAGCAGAACACTTTCCTCAAGCAACGCCGTGGGCGGCACGCGCGGCACCGAGGGCAGCAGCAGGTCCACCACCGCGCTGCCCAGCGAGGACAACCGGCCAGCGCCAGCCCCCGTCTGGGCGCCCGCCGTCGGGCCGGGAAGGGCACAGGGCGGCGGAAATCCCGTCAGGTCCAGAATGGTCTCGCGCAGCGCATCCAGCGTGCCGACATCGCGCCAATAGGCCGTGGCCCGGTTGCGCGGCGCCGGAAACACCCAGCATTGTGCCAGCCCGGTCGCCACGGCGGCGGGCAGAATGTCATGCCCAAAATCCACCCCGTTTTCCGCCCGCGCCATCGCCTTGCCCAGCACCTCGCGCAGCCAGCGCCAATCCGCGACATAAACCCCCATCGAGACCAGCGCCTGATCGGGCTGGTCGCGGCTGGCGCGCGGGCGGATCGGCTTTTCAGCAAAGGCCCGGATCGGGCTTGCGCTGCCCGCCGTCGCCTCGGCATCCACCACGCCAAAGGCCTGCGCCTGCGCCAGCGGCACATGAGTCACTGCCACCGTGATCGCCGCATCCGAGGCCCGATGCGCCCGGATCAGCGGGCCATAATCCATCTCATAGACATGATCTCCCGACAGGATCAGCAGATCATCCGGCGCCAGCGCGTCGATCTCGGCGCTGTTGGCCGCCACGGCATGTCCGGTGCCCAGATAGCCGCCTTGCGTCATGTCGGCGCCGTCGCGCAGCCGCAACCCGCCCGGAAAGGCGGCATTCCAGCGATGCCCCAAATGCCGCTGAAGCGTTTTCGGGCAATATTCCGTCGCCACGATTGCCCGCTGCAACCCGCTGCGCATCAGGTTCGCCATGGTGAAATCAATCATCCGCAGCGCCTGCCCGCTCTGGACCAGCAGCGGCAGCGCCGGTTTGGCCTCGGCCTCGGTCAGTTCGAACAGGCGACTGCCCCGCCCCCCCGCCAACAGCACCGGCAGAACCGAGGACAAGCCAAGGGCCGGAGACAAGGCAAGGGCAGCAGGGGTCTCGGGCACGGATTGCACTGGCATGAGCGTGGTCTCCTTTGAAATCGGCAGCTTCAATATTGCCCCCGCGCTGACCGGCGCCGGAGGATGCGGCCTGCCCGGAAGGCGCAGCCGCAGGGATTGCGAAAGTCGTCAAGCGCGCCGCGCGCCTCGGGCAGATCACCGCCCCCGGCCGCGCGTCACGTCCTCAAGTCGTCACAAGCGCGGGCCATCCGCCCGCAGCATCTGCGCCAGACCCCGGCTCCAGCCGGTTTCCCGCGCCCGGTTGGGGCGCAGATAAACCCAGTTGAGCAGCCCCGCAGGCACGCCAAGCACCAGCCCGGCCACCCCGGCCACGACAAAGGCCCAGATGCTGACATATCCCAGCGACAGGGCGCCGATCAAAACCGCCCCGGCCACCGAAAACACCCACAGATGCACAAGCAGGATGCGAAGATAGGGAACCATATCCGCCTCCTCTCAATGCCGGTGTTCGGGCAGCGCCAGCAGATGTTCCCGGGTCCAGGCGGTCACGCCATGAACCTGCCCATGCACATCGCGCATCAGGTTCAGCTGATCGACACTGACCAGCACCGGCTTCGAGACCAGCCCCAGAAACTCGCCCACATCAATGACAATATCGGTCACTGCCCCGGCACCATGCACATGGGAAATCGTGCCGATCTTGTAATCGTCCACCCCGTAAATCGGCGCGCCTTCAAGGTTGGTCTGGTTGATCTCCTGCCGGGTCAACGTGCTGTGTTTGCTATGGTCCATCCTGACCTCCTCAACGATCGGGCGTGAAGCGCCTGTTGTCTGCGTTGAAACCGGCGAGAGGCGGTTTGGTTCCAGACGCTGCGCCGCAGCCACGCCACTGCCGCAAGGGCACGCAGCGCTCCGAAAGCCGTGAGGGCAGCCCGCCGAGGGCAGGCCTATTTCGGCTCCAGCAAGAAGGTAAAGGCGCAGGGCGGGAAGGTATGATACTCGCCCGATGCGATCATCACCCGCGCTAGGGTCACGGCATCTTGCAGCAGGGCATTTGCCAAGGGACGCAAGCGATTGGCCACATTGCCCGTGCCCCGAATGGTCAAGGGCGGCACCGGCGCGCCCTTCATCACCGCATTCATCAGCAAGGTCTGAAAATCGGGCGGAAGCGCCAGCGCACCGCCCAGCGTGGGCAATTCCTTGAGATCGGCAAAAGAGGCGTTGCCGTTGTTCAGCACACGGTTCAGCAACATGGTAATGGTGTTGTTCACAAAGACCTGCACCGTGCGGGCATTGTTGGCCAGGGCCAGAATATCACCCAGCACGGCGACCCTCGGCCCCAAAGCCTGCCGGTCCAGCGTAAAAAGAACCGGAAGCGGTTTCATCTTGGGCGAATAGGTATTTTGCGTAATGGGCATCGGCCCCGGCGAAACGCCGGTCGAGGCACTGGGATTTGCAACGGCAGGCGGCATGGATTGCCCGCCCCAGGCCAAAAGATCCGCCAGGAATGGCACCATGCGGCTGCGGGCCTGCATGGAATTGAGGATCTCATCTTTGACATGAACCGCGCGGATCGGCACATTTGCCGCGGTAGACAGCGTGCCCCCCGCCTGACGCGCGGTATTCGCATGCAGGCCCGCCGCATTATAGGTGGTGCAGCGGATGCGCAATTCGGGCTTGACGATCCGCGCGGCAATGGCCGCCGCCGAGGCCAGCCCGCCGCCCAGGGAATGCCCGGTGATGATCAGCCGATTGTTCCAATTGGCCGTTGCATCAGCCGCCGCCCGCTTTCCAGCCTTGATCGCTTCGGTATATTGCGGCGTCGTCCGCCCAAGCCCCTGCGCAAAGTTGACTGCCCAATCGCCATTCTGGCCGTAATACAATGTGGCGTCCAAAGTCCAGTTCAGGTCAATATCCACATTGAACAGCATCGGCCCGTCAATGCTATATTGCGTCCGGCCCACCGCGCGGGTGAACAGGGATTGCTTTCTCAATCCGCTGGCATTCATCTGCGCCATGGTTTTTCCGGCATAGGCCGCCGCCGCCGAAAATGTGCGGTCAACGGCAAACGGGCCGGAAATATCGCCCCCGCCGCCCATCGGAACATCGACAAAATAGGTGCCATTCAGGCGCACCGAGGCTGCCAATTCCGCGAAATCTTCGGGCTCGCTGTCGCTGCCCCGAAACACCAAAGCAGGCGGACAGACCGAGTTCCGGTCCTTCTTTGCAGCATCGCGCGGCGCATAAAAGGCACAACGAAAGCCATCAGCCTTCTTGATCTCCCACAGCTTTTCCCAATAGCGCTTGTTCAGCGCATATTGTTTTGCCAGCTCCGGGGCGACATGATTTTTGGGCGTGTCGTAAATATCGAGGTTCAGCATGCCCGCATAGCGCATGCACTTATCCGAGATTTCGGCGCCCTTGATGGTGGTGGACCCGCCGCTCATTGCCAGCGCTCATGCCCGGTCTGATTGTCATTCGTGACCCGCTGATCCTCATCCGGCGGAGATCGGATTTCATCCGGCGCCAGGAAAAAGCCGCCAATCCCGTCGGGCACTGGCGTTGCCAGAACGCTCGCGATGGCGGGTGTCGGCGTCTGCCCTGTCTGCTCAAGAACTAGGGGCAGCAGGCGTTGCAACAACCAGATGATGTGAAGGTTCTCCGGCCCTGTGCTGCCCACATATTGCGAGGCGGTTTGATCGTAAAGCTCCAGAAGGCGCTTGTTTTGCTCTGCCGTCCCGTTGCGATAAAATCCCAGACGCGCCACGCGAAACGTGACTTCCAGAACTTGCGGATTGGCATTTGCATTGAACTCGGCGAAGGATTCGCCGTAATAGACACTGCCATCCGAATTGGTGCCCTCGGCAGGGGCTTGCCACGGATCAGCACCGGCTTGCAGCAGCAGAATGATACCTTCCAGATTGGCAATCGGAGCGGTCTGCAAAAGGCTTCTGGAGCCATAGGCCGGGTTCGACGCGAAATTGACCTCTCCACCCGCCGAAAGCCAGAGCGACAGCAAGGCATTGCCCCGGCTGTAATCTGGAAACCAGACCAGATCGCCCGGCTCCTCCATATCCAAAGCCGCAAATGGCATTTCATTTTCATTATAATGAATGTCCGCCCCTGTCGCAATCAAAGCCGCAGCCGCTGCCACATTGCGGGTTTGAGTGGCCTGACGCAATAAGCTATGGCCCGCCATGGGCATCACATCCGGCATGGGCTGCGACCAGCTTTGGTTCAGGGTCTCAGCCCCAAGTGCCGCCAGCATTTCGGCAGAGGGCACCTCGCCCGCCATGATAATCCGCGCGACATCCAGCACGGTTTCAGGTGCATCGGGGAAATTTCTTGCCAACTCCTCGGTCATCTGCGCGGCCCTCTCTGCTTCAATCGCTAGTGTATCGGCGGTGGTCTGCCCGCTCGCCCGCCCGGCCTCGGAAAAGGGCGCTATCCGCCACGTTAAAAAAGCGGCGGCAATCAGAAACACCGCGACAGTCAGGATGCGCGATCTTCCCGTCATCAATTGATCTTTACCAGATCGGCCAGCAAGGTGATCAACGCATCCGCCGTCACGTGAATTTTCTTGGCGTTTACGGTGATGACGCCGTTATCCTCCATCACGATGCGCGTCTGGCCGCAAATCAGGGTGATGCGATCCCCCGCGTCGATCACGATTTCTTTCCCGACGGTCAGATCATAATTCTTTTTGACATCGCTGACCTTATTGCCTTTCACCGCCTCATCATGATTGGCGCCGACCGTCTGAAGTTTGTTCTGTTCGACACTGATCATGAGATCGCCGGTGCCGGGCTCCGACCCTGCCGGGCCAAAGCGGTCGGGAATGCGCGGCAGGCCTTCGGGGTAATCTTTGGCACCCGCCGGGGTGATGGAATTGCGATTGCCGGGGCCAACGCGCAATTCCATATTGCCATCGACAACTTGCAGAAGGTTGTTCTCAATCTCGCTGGCCTTGTTATGGCCAACGCTTTCCACCTTGTTCACATTGACGCGCTCGGATTGATTGTTTTCGATCTTTGTATTCCGGTCTTTCTGACCATGCACAAAAATCTCTTCCTTGCCCTTTTCATCCTCAAACCGCAGCTCGTTAAAACCTCGGCCCTGATGGGTCTTGGTCTTGAAGGTGGACCGCGTTTTATTGGCGGGCAGGTCATAGGGCGGCATATTGGCGGCGTTATACACGCACCCCGTGACCAGCGGTTGATCCGGGTCGCCGTCCAGAAACTCCACCACCACTTCCATGCCGATGCGCGGGATCACCATGCCGCCCCAGCCGTTG
>NZ_JAEULU010000122.1 GCF_016792925.1 Gemmobacter sp. | reverse complement strand
ATGCCGAATATGCGGGCGGCCTGCCGGGCGGGTTGATCAACCCGCTGGGCGCGCGGGCGCTGTATCTGTATCGCGGCGGGCGTGACACCTATTTCCGCATCCATGGCACGCGCGAGAATGCCTCGATCGGCAAGGCCACCTCGGCGGGCTGTATCCGGCTGTTCAACCAGGATGCCATCGACCTGTATGGCCGGGTGAGTCTGGGCACCAAGGTGCGGGTGCGGACCCGCGAGGAATCGGAGCGGCTGGAAGGCAAGTGGCTGGATAATGAGGATGGCTATCTGATCCCCTACAGCGCGGGGATGGAAGATGAAATCCTGCGCCGCAAGGCCGCGAAAGAGGCGGCTGAGGCCGCTGCCAAGCAAGCGGAACTGGCCAGCGCCGACGCCGCGCGCGAGGCGCAATTGACCGGCCAGCCGCAGGGCTGATCCTTCCGCCAGAGGAAGCAAAGGCCCGGCTGTGCCGGGCCTTTTCGTTTGCGGCGGGCCTGCGCGTGCGGCGGCTCAGTTATGCTCGATCTTCGGGCCTTTCACCTTCACGCCCGCGCTGCCCTTCACGTCGATCTGCTTGCCGCTCAGCTTGATCGAGCCGTCTTTCTTCATCTCCAGCTTGGCGGCGCCGACTTGCAGGATGAAGGCGTCGCCCACCTCGATGGCGAGGATCTTGCCGATGGTCTCGGAGGCATTCTGCGCCACGCTGGTCGTCATCGAGGCGCCGGTGGTCACCGCGATGGGGCCGCCCACGGTCAGCATATGCGCCCCGCCCACGGTGCGGCTGCTGACGGCGCCGATGGTCTCTGTCAGGGCGGCGCCGACGCTCAGCGTCATCATCGCGCCGATGGTTTCGCTGTGCGAGACGCCGACACTGACCGTCTTGCTGGCCCCCACGGTTTGCGAGAATTGCGCCCCGATGGTCTCATCATGGTTCACGCCCACGGTGATGGATTTGCAATTGCCGACGGTCTGGCTCCAGTTGTTCACGATCTGCTCGCTATGGTCGTGCAGCGTGGTTTCGTTGCGGTCATACTGGGCATGGATATGGATTTCCTCGGCCCCGGCCTTGTCCTCGAAGCGCAGCTCGTTATGGCCGCGCCCCTGATGGGTATCGGATTTGAAGGTGGTGCGGGTCTTGTTGGCGGGCAGGTCATAGGGCGGGCGGTTCTGGCCGTTATAGACGCAGCCGGTGACAAGCGGCTTGTCGGGGTCGCCTTCCAGAAACTCCACCACCACCTCCATGCCGATGCGCGGAATCACCATGCTGCCCCAGCCATTTCCGGCCCAGGCCTGACTGACCCGGCAGCGCATGGATTGCGCTCCCGCCAGATCCCAGTGAAAGCGCACGAGAATGCGCCCGTGTTCGTCGCAGTCGATCTCGCCCGCGCCCACCACCATGGCGGTTTGCGGCCCCAGAACCAGCGCAGGTGGAGTTTTCAGCTCGGGCATCAGCGGCGCCTTGGCGGGCATCAGCAGATAGGTGCCGCTATAGGCGCGGCCATCGCTGGCCTGCGCGCCGGTGCCGTAACTGTCTGACACATAGCTGTGCCGCGCCGAGAGGCAGAGGAAATCCTCGCCATGGCCGGGCACGAAATCGCCCTCCAGCGTGACGCGCTTGCCCGCGGTGAGCGCCGCGATGTCGCCCGCCGCCGCATAGCGGTGATCCTGCCCGCGCGCGCCTTCCAGCCGCTTGCGGGCCACGCCGCGGCCCTGCCCCTGATCCAGGTAATCGCCCGGATAATCATAGCTTTCGATCTGGCCCTGCGCATAGGCGGCATCGCCGGTCCGCGCGGCCTCCATCGCGGCCATCGGGGTCTTGAAATTGTAATCGGTCAGCCGGATGCTGCCGGTGGTCAGCCGCCGCGCCGGGCGCCAGTCGCTGAAATGCTCCACATCCTCCAGATGCGCGCCTTGCGCGGGGTGGAAGGGCCGGGGGCCGATGCTGCCATGCGCCTCGGCGGCATCGGTCAGCACCATCAGATGCGCCCCCTCCTGATGGGTGAAGTGATAGGAGATGCCAAAGCGCTCCATCATCCGGCAGCAAAAGGCGAAATCGGTTTCGCGATATTGCACGGTATATTCCAGCACCGGGTAATCGCCCGCCAGCTTGAGGTCGGCCTGCCCGCCGCCCGCGTGATCGGCCAGCACCTCTTGCAGGATCTGCACCACGGTCTTGTCGTGGAAAATCCGCTGGTTGCGGCGCAGGGTGGCCAGATGGAACCAGGGTTTCAGCGTCAGCCGGTAGCGGTGGCCGTTCTCGCCGGGGCCAAGCCAGCGCGCCTCGGCCACGAGGCCATCGAACGGGTGTTCGGTGCCATCCGTCCCCAGCAGGGTGACGGTGGCATGGGTGCCGATCAGCGCGTCAAACTCGATGGCGGGATCGGCGGCGAGGCAATCGACATGGTATTCAAACAGCGCATTCAGCGCGTCGATGCCTTCAAACCGTTGCAGCACCAGCACATCCGGCCCCAGCACGGTGGACAGTCGCCCCATGCGCGAGGCCTGTTTCAGAATCGCATTCATGATGGGTCACCTTGCGTTGCAGGAGGGGAGAAGCCTTTGGAGATCATCGGAAAGGGCGCGGCGGGCGGCGCCAGATCGGTGGCCCCATGGTCGTGGCGGGCCAGCGCGCACAGCCAGGGGTAATCGCGCAGGAGGCCGGTGGCGGCCTTGCGCCGCAGCCGGGCCGGGGTGGCGGGGCCGCCCAGCACCAGGCGGGAGCCGGGCGGCCAGCCGGGATGCGCCTGCCACCACGCCGCCAGCCGGTGCGACAGGGGCGCGGGCGCGGGCGGCGGCGCGGCGCCATAGGGATCGGGCAGCGGCGCGCGGTCGGGCAGCGGCAGCAGGGCCTCGGGCGGCTGGCCCAGAATGCGGCGCAGCGCCTCGGCGGCAGTGGGGGCCTGCGCCGGGTCATCCAGCAGCGCAGCCAAAGCGGGCACCTGCGCCGCCGCCCCCGCCCAGCCCGCCCCTGCCCAGCCCGCCGCCGGATCGGCGGGGGCCGTGGCCCAATCGGCCATCGGGCGGGCCAGAGCCGCCGCCAGCACCGGGTCCGACGGCGGCGCGTGTTGGCCCAGCATCTGCCGCAAGGCCGCAATCACCGGCGCCCAGACCGGCCCGGCCCCGCTGAGCCATGGGAGCAAGCCCGCCGCATAGCCCGGCCCATGCCAGCAAAACCCTGCCGCCGCCGCCTCGGCGCCCTCTGGCGCGATCCGCGCCGCCAGCGCGGCCAAGCGGGGTTGCAAATCCTCGGCGCAGGCCAGAAAGGCCAGCGCGGTCAGCGCCTCGGGCGCCTCCTCGGCCTGCGCCAGCGCCGTGCGCCAGCCGGTCGCCCCGGCATGGCGCAGCCCGTGCAGATGCGCCTCCAATTGCAGATCAAGGGCGCGCAGATCGGCCATGGTGGCACCCTCGGCCTGCCATAGGGCGGCGCGGCGCAGAGTGGCGATGGCGGCCTCATCGGCATGTTGCTGCACCAGAAGCGGGATCACCGCCGGAGCCGCCGCCGGGGTCGAGAGGGGGATCGCCGCCGCCTGCATCTCAGTTCACCTTCACCGCGCCGCCCGCGATGCGGTTCACGCCGCGCGCCAGGCTGAGGAGATATTCGCCGCGCAGCTGCACCCGCCCCTCGGCATCCAGACTGACCGAGGCCTTGCCGCAGCGCAGAACCAGCTTGCGGGGGTGGCTGATCACCGTCTGCTCGGCATCGCTGCTGATGGTCAGATCGCCCAGACCCGGCAGCGCCGCCATGCGTCCCATCACGATCGGGCGCGCGGGGTCGCCCGCCTCGAACATCAGCGCCACGGCATCGCCCGCCACCAGCGTGTCGGGCGCGGACAGGCTGCGGGCCAGCACGGGGGTGGGGCTGAGCGGATGGCTGACCAGCGGCCCATCGTCTTGCAGCGACAGGATATGGCCCACCACCACGCCCTCAATTCGGGGGGCCTCGGACAGGGGTGCAGGTTTCGGCTGCGGCATCGGAACCTCCTAGCGGATGGTCATGCGGGTGACGCCCAGATCGCGCCCCTCGCCGGTGTGAAAGCAGGTGATCAGCGGCACGAAGGCCGCCTCGTCGCAGGCAAAGGCGATCTCGATGCCCTGAAACAGCAAGGTGGGCGCGGTCAGCACCGCCAGATCGGGCAGGATACCCGCATCGCGCGGGCTGTGGCGCGCGCGCGGATAGGCGCCCAGCGCCAGCAGGCGCACCCAGCGATCCATGATGGCATAAAGCCGTGCAAGGCTGGCCTCATCGGGCGGGGCGGCCAGTTCCAGCTCCAGCCAGCGCTCGCGCTCGGCCAGATCGGGGGTCTGGTGATCCAGCGTGAACAGGGTGGCGCGGGGCGGCGGCGGATAGGGCAGGGCGCTCAGGTCGCAGTCGGATGCTGCATCTTCGCTGCGCAGCGAAAGCCGGGTCAGGCCGCGCGCGACCAGCAGATTGGCAAGGATGCGCCAGAGGCCGGGCGCGAGGTTCTGCGCCGTCACCTGCCAGATCTGGCGCGGGCCTGTGGCGTCGAAGTGCGTCTGGTGCAGGATCAGCGCGGGCGGGCCAGAGGGCGGGCCAGAGGGCGGGGCGCCGAACCAGCCATCGGCGATCATCCCGGCCAGCCAGTCCAGCGGGTCGGGCGTCACCTCGTCGGGGTCGGCGCCGGGCGCGGCATTGGCGGCAAACAGGCTGAGGCCCGGCCCCTCGGCCTCGATCCACAGAGTGTGGACGGCCTGGCCGGGGTCCAGCCGCAGGGTGACATGATCGGAGGGGCGGGGATGGTCAATCATCGGGCCGCTCCAAGGCTTCCAGCCAGGCCTGTGCGGCATCATCGTCAAAGGTGGCGCCAAGGCCCGGCATTTCGGGCAGGCGGGCCGGGGCCAGCGCCCGCGCCACCGCGCGCCAGCCGGGCAAGCGGTCGCCGCGCGTCACATCGCCGATCAGCGGCACCGGCCCGGCCTCGATCTGCATAGCGGTGCCCAGCGGGGCCATCCGCACACCCGGCACCGCCTCCAGCGCGGCGGCGACGGTCTCGGCCCCGCCGCACAGCTCGCGCAGGGTGAGATCGGGCACGAGGGTCAGCCAATGGGCACGCTTGATGCGCGGCAGAAACCCGGCATGGCCCGGCCAGTATTTCAACAGCTTGCGCAGCACGGCGCCGGTGTGATCATAGCCCAGCCCCGGATGGCGGGCCAGCGCGGCGCCCAGCCCGCCCTGCATCGCCTGTTGCCACGGGCGCGGGCTGACGGCGTGGTCGTAGTTCAGCGCATAGCCCGCATACCCGCCCAGAAAACCCGCCTCCCGCGGCAAGGCCAGCCCGGCCAGCCAGCGCCGCAGCGCCGCCGGATCGGCGGCCAGCGGATGATCCAGCGGAAAGCTGGCGCGCAGCACGCTGACATGGGGGGTGAAGATCGCGCCGCGCTCCTCGTATTTGGCGCGGTTTTCCGCGATGGCGGCGGCGATGGCCTCGGGCGTGTCGGGTGGCGGCACGGCGGGGTGAAAGGTGATTTCCAGCTCGGCGGCGCTGGTGCCCTCAGAGCCGCCGCGCAGCAGGAACCAGTATTGCGCGCCGGGGCGCGGGCGGTCGAACAGGGCGGCGAATTTCGCTTCGGCCTTGGTGTCGAGCGGGCCGGGGCGCGTCATCTGGCCGGTCATGTGACGGGTGAGCCAAGGCGCCAGCGCAACGTGGGCCTGCGTTGCAAAATCGCGCAGGGCCTCGGGCGGGGCGTGGCGGGCATAGAGGCAGACCTCCAGACAGGGGGCGAGCAGGGCATGGCCCTCCACCTCCAGAGCCAGCGCGGCGAGGGTGTCGCGGTCAGTCATCCCGGCCTCCTTCCAGCGCCTCCAGCCGGGCGGTCAGCGCCGCGATCTGCGCCTGTTGCGCCTGAACCAGTTGCAGCAGGTAGAAGGGAAGGTCGGCGGCGCGCAGCCCGGTGAGGCCCTCGCCCTCGTGATACAGTTCCGGCAGGGTCTCGCGCACTTCCTCGGCAATCAGGCCCAGATCCTCAGGCCCGCCATGGCGCCAGCGGAAGCGCCGCACCTTCAGGGCCAGCAGGCGGTCGGCGCCCAGATCGGCCTCGTCGCCGATCGCCTCCTTGTAAGCGCGCGAGGAGGGCAGCGGCACAGGCATCGGGCCAAAGCCGGGAAAGGCGGGCAGCGGCGGCAGGGCGGGCACTCCCACCCCCGGCGCGGGCATCGGCATGATGAAGGGCATGCCATAGGGGCTGAGGCCCGGCACCGTCACCGGCACCTCCACCGACTTGGCCCCCCGGCCTTTGCAGTTGCAGGTCTCGGGGTCCAGCTTGGGGTCGTCATTCTTCAGGTCGGGGCTGTTTTGCTTGTTGATCTCGTTGTAATCATGCTTCTGGGTCTGGCCATTGCCGGCGCCGGGGCGGGTGCCCCATGTGTCCACCGTGCCATCCGAGCGGGTGAATTTCAGGTCGAACACCTTCTTGCCGCCGATGGTGAGATCGGGGCGGCGGATCTGTTCGGCATTGCCGCGCAGAAAGGAATTCAGCGCCGACCACCAGTTCGAGGTCCGCTCCCAGGTGCCGTTTTCCAAGAGGCGCCAGGGGCGCTGGAATTCCAGCCCCAGATCCTTGCCGGTGGCATCCTGATAGGCTTCTGCCGCATCCTTGAAACAGTCTTCTTTCGAGGTCATGGCCCCTCCCTCAGGCGATCATCTGGCCGACCGGCACCGGCTTCACAAAGCCGCCGCCATCATTGCCCGCATCGCACCAGCAAAAGATCTTGCACAGAATATCCTCCAGCTCGCCCAGACCGGGGATATTGCCCTGCCCCTCGGCCGGGCCGCCGGTATTGGGGGCATTGCTGTTCATCGACATCGGGTCGCTGAGGCGGGCGATGTTCTTGCCCTCGGCGAAGGTGTCAAAGCTGTAATTCACGAATTTCGCCTTGCCCTTGATGGTGCCCGACACCACGCCACCGCCCGCCGTGCCGGGTTCGTCGCCGGTGGAGGTGGCGAATTCCGAGGTCTTGACCGCGATCGGCTCGCCATCGACCTGCACCGTGGGCGTGCCCTTCACCAGATGTTTCGAGAAAGCGACGTTGACGTAAGGGATGGGCACCGGGCCGCCGGGGGTGGGGGTCTTGCAGACATCGGGCGGGCCGGAGACGATCACGCCATCGCTGTTCTTGTGGACGACGGTGAGGCCATTGACGCGGGTGGTGGGGATCATGCGGCTTCTCCTGTCGGGTGGTCTGCCGGGTGGTCTGTCGGGTGGGCTGAGGGGCGGGGTTCGGGCGGGGGCGGGCGGTGCAGCAGCAATCCCGCGCGTTCGGGGCCAAACTGGGCGGCACAGGCCAGCAGCGCGGTCTGACCCTCCGCCTTATGTCCGGGGCTGGCCCAGGGATGGCACAGCTCGGCGCTGGCAAGGGCGGTCAGCAGCACACCCGTCGCCGCGCCGATGTCGCCCCAGCCATCGGCGGGATGGCGCAGGTCCAGCGGATCGGCCAGCCGGGGGGCGTGGCGCAGCCAGGCGGTCAGCCATTCCTCGGCGCGCCAGTTCTGGCCATTATGGTCGATGAAGGTCACATCGGCGCGCAGATCTTTGGCATGGGGGGCCTCGGGCGTCAGAAGCCCGCCCAGAACCTGAGACAGACCGGCGCCCGTGGCGGGCTGGCCTGCATACCAGGGCGAGGGCTCGGCGGCAGTGGCCCCGGCCAGCACCTGCACCGCGCCCGGCAGGCCATGCCGGTGCAGGAACCCCGCGCTGGCCAGCAGGACAAAGCCCGCCGCCTCGCCGGGGATCAGGCCGCAGGGCACATCTTCGGCCTTCAGCTGGCGGTGGGTGTCGAGCCAGTCAAGCATCGCCACATCCACCGCCTCCAGCCCGCCGATCAGGCAGGCCTCGGCCCGGCCCGCGCGGATCAGCGCGCAGCCGGTGGCCAGCGCCGCCAGCCCACCCGGCTGCCCGGTGCAGGTGATCCCGCTGAGGGCGGGGT
>NZ_JAEULU010000119.1 GCF_016792925.1 Gemmobacter sp. | reverse complement strand
CCCCCGCCCTGCGTCAGGCGGGGCCGGGGGGGCTGTCGCCCCCCCACGGCCCTGTCGGGCCTCCCCCCGAGGATATTTTTGAACAGAAAATGAGGAAGAGCGCCGAAGCTCTTCATTTTCTGTTCAAAAATATCCTCAGGGGGTGAATTTGCGCAGCAAAGAGGGGGCGCGAGCGCCCCCTTTGATCCTTCGCAGAAGGATCGTTTACGCCTCGGAGACCTGCGCCAGCAGCTGCGCATTGCCGCCCGAGGCGGTGGTGTCGATGCAGACATGGCGTTCCAGAACCACATGGCCCTTGTCGGGCAGGCCTGCGATCAGGGGCAGGATCGGGCCTTCACGCCCTGCCAGCGCGCGGGCATGGGCGTGCGCGGCTTCGCCCCAGCAGATCGCGCCGCTGAAGCCTTGCAGCCGGGTCCGCGCCTGCGGCTCCAGCCCCGCCGCCTCGACGGCCAGGCCGCCCAGTTTGCGCACTGCCTCGGCCTGCGCCAGCGCGCTGGCGGCATCGGGGCCAAGGCAGAGGATCGGGGCGCGCTGGTAGAAGGACAGCCGGTTGCTCTCGCCCGTCGGCCCCGGCAGGTCATGGGCCTCCAGCGCCTGCGCGGCGGGTTGCGTCGCCTTCAGCGCGGCCTGCACGCTGGCCTCTTGCGCCTGCCCGGCCGGGCCATGGGCAACCGGCGCCGGGGCGGCGGTGAAGCGGATCAGGTATTCCGGCCCGCCCGCCTTGGGCCCGGTGCCCGAAAGCCCTTCGCCGCCAAAGGGTTGGCTGCCCACCACCGCGCCGATCTGGTTGCGGTTCACATAGGCATTGCCGACCCGGATCGTCTCCACCACCTTTTGCACCCGGTCATCAATCCGCGTGTGCAGCCCGAAGGTCAGCCCATAGCCGGTGGCATTGATCGCGCCGATCACCGCCTCGATCTCCGAGGCCTTGAAGGTCGCAACATGCAGCACCGGGCCAAAGATCTCGCGCTGCATCTGCGCGATGCCGCTGACCTTGATCACCGTCGGCGCGATGAAGGTGCCGCCCGACGGCGCCGCCATCTCGGCCAGCACCCGGCCCTCGCTCCGCGCCTGCGCCACATGCGCCGCGATCCCCGCCTGTGCCTGCGCGTCGATCACCGGGCCGACATCGGTGGTCAGATGCCACGGCTCGCCCAGCCGCAACTCGGCCATCGCGCCTTTCAGCATCTCCAGCACATGCGGCGCAATATCCTCTTGCAGATAGAGGCAGCGCAGCGCCGAGCAGCGTTGCCCGGCCGACTGGAAGCTGGAGGCGATCACATCGCGCACCGCCTGTTCGGGCAGCGCGGTGCTGTCGACCAGCATCGCATTCAGGCCGCCGGTCTCGGCGATCAGCGGGGCGGCGGGGTTCAGATGTTCCGCCATGGCGCGGCGGATTTTCAGCGCCGTGGCGGTGGAGCCGGTAAAGGCCACCCCATCCACCCGCGCATCCGAAGTGAGCCAGCCCCCCACATCACCATCGCCCGGCAGCAGTTGCAGCGCCGAGGCGG
>NZ_JAEULU010000058.1 GCF_016792925.1 Gemmobacter sp. | reverse complement strand
TTCACTTCATCGCCATCGAGGCGGCGCTTTCGGGCAGTTCCTCGCCGAAGCAGCGCTGATAGAATTCCGCGACGGTCTGGCGCTCCAGCTCGTCGCATTTGTTCAGGAAGGACAGCCGGAACGCATAGCCGACATTGTGGAAGATGCGCGCGTTTTCGGCCCAGTTCAGCACGGTGCGCGGCGACATGACGGTCGAGAGGTCGCCATTCATGAAGGCGGTCCGGGTGAGATCGGCCACCGTCACCATCTGGCTGATCTGCTTGCGGCCCTTCTCGGTGTTGTAATGCGCGTTCTTGGCCAGCACGATGGCGGCTTCGGCATCGTGGGACAGGTAGTTCAGCGAGGCGACAAGGCTCCAGCGGTCCATCTGCGCCTGGTTGATCTGCTGGGTGCCGTGGTACAGGCCGGTCGTGTCGCCCAGACCCACGGTGTTCGCTGTGGCAAACAGGCGGAAGGACGGGTGGGGGGTGATGATCTCGTTCTGATCGAGCAGGGTCAGCTTGCCATCATGTTCCAGCACGCGCTGGATGACGAACATCACATCGGCGCGGCCCGCATCATATTCGTCGAACACGATGGCGACCGGGTTTTTCAGCGCCCAGGGCAGGATGCCGGGGTGGAACTCCGTCACCTGCTTGCCGTCTTTCAGTTTGATCGCATCCTTGCCGATCAGGTCGATCCGGCTGATATGGCTGTCGAGGTTCACCCGCACGCAGGGCCAGTTCAGCCGTGCCGCCACCTGTTCGATATGGGTGGATTTGCCGGTGCCGTGATAGCCCTGGATCATCACGCGGCGGTTATAGGCGAAGCCTGCGAGGATGGCGAGCGTGGTATCGGGGTCGAATTTATAGGTGCTGTCGATCTCGGGCACGCGGTCGCCGCGTTCGGCGAAGCCCTTCACCTTCATGTCGGTGTCGATGCCGAAGACATCGCGCACAGAGATTTCTTCGGTGGGTTTCGCAATCTGATCGAGCATTCCGTCCGCCATGGGCAAGGGCGCGCGGAGGGCCGCGCGCGCGTTCGTTTGAGGGATTTGTGGAACATATCGCGGGGGGCTGCAAGGGGAAGGGCTGTTACCGACACAATTGGCGGGGGTTGCGCAAATTCTGCGCAAGCGCTGCGGGCGCTGTGCGGGAGGTTTGGGGTTTCTGGGCCTTGTCAGCTTGGCAAGGAGTATGAGGCATGTGGAATTTGCGCGGTGGCGTGGCGGTCTGGAGCGCGGGGATCGCGCTGTTCACGGTGGTTTTTTCGGAAGGTTATGGCATCGGCGGCAGGGTGTTGATCCTTGGGGCCGGTGTCGGCGCGGCGGTGGCAGGGGCATGGCTTGCGCCGCTGTTTGGCCGGGCGGGCGGTTTGGGTTGGCTTTGGGCCATTGGGGCTGCGGTGGCTGTGACGGTCTTTGGCGGTGCCGTTGCGGGGGCGGTGTTCGATCCGGCCTCGCGGTTTGGCGGGCCGGTCATGGGGGCTTTAATGGGGCCTGCCATGGCGATGGCGCATCCCGTTCCGGCACTGGTCTGGCTGGGCGGCTTTGGCGGCTTGCATCTGGCGGCGCAGCGCTGGCGGGGCTTGCGGCTGGCGCGCGAAAGGGTCAGGGTTTTCGCGGAATGAGGGAACAGGGATGTGATGGCAGAGCAAGACCCCGGCGCGCCTCCGCCTGAGCGGCCAGAGCAGGGCGCCTCGGCGGGGCTGCGCCTTCTCGGGGCTTTTGCGGTGGCCCTGGCCTTTGCGCTGGCGGTTTATGCGCTGCTGTCGGTGGTCGCGCCGTCGGAGGGCCTGATCGGTTTTGGCTTTCTGGCGGTGCTGCCCGCGGCGCTTTCGGCCTTTGTGGCCTATGTCGCGGACCCGTTGGCGCGCAAGAATATGGGCAGCTATCTGATGGTGCCGGTCTGGCTGGTGCTGGCGGCCTCGATCCTGGCGCTGGTCACCCTTCCCGAGGGCATCATCTGCGTCCTGATGCTGGCGCCGATCTGGCTGGTTGCGGGCCTAGTGGGGGCGGGGCTGACCTATTACCTGCGCAGCCGTATCCCGCAGGGGCGGCAGTTTGTCAGTGTGTTGGCCTTGGCGCCGCTGCTGGTCATGGCTGCCGAGCCGCATCTGCCGCGCCCCGAGGCCGAGGTGACGGTGGCGCGCAGCATCGAGATCGCCGCCGCGCCGGAAACCGTCTGGCCGCTGCTGGAGGGGGCGGGCGCCATCGGCCCGGAGGAAGGCATCTGGACGGTGACCCAAAGCCTGATCGGCGTGCCGCGCCCGCAGGCCGCGCGGCTGGAGGGGCAGGGCATCGGGGCCCTGCGTCGGGCCGAATGGCAGCGCGGCATCCGGTTTGACGAGGTGATCACCGAATGGGAGCCGCTGCGCCGCATCGGCTGGGCCTTCCGCTTTGGCGATCATCAGGGATGGGAGATCACCGATGCCCATCTGATGCCCGACAGCGCCTATATGCAGATCCGGCGCGGCGGTTACAGCATGGCACCGCTGCCGGGCGGCGGGGTGCGGGTCAGTCTGGAGACGACTTATTGGATGCGCACGCCGGTGAATGGCTATGCCGCGCTGTGGGGCGAAGTGTTGCTGGGCGATCTGGAGGCCAATGTGCTGGCGATCCTCAAGGCGCGTGCCGAGACGCGTGCCGAGGTGGCGAGGGGCTAACGCACCCTCTTGCCGAATCCGGCTGATGCGCTAGATAAATGTTCCATGAATGTTCTCATGTGGTTCAAGCGCGACCTGCGGGTCGCCGATCATCCCGCGCTGGCGCTTGCGGCGGCGAAGGGCAAGGTTTTGCCAGTCTGGCTGGCAGAGCCGGAGTATTGGCGCCTGCCCGATACCTCGGCCCGGCATTGGGCCGTCACGGTGGAAGCGGTGGAGAGCCTGCGGGCCGAACTGGCGGCGCTTGGCCTGCCCTTGGTGGTGCGGATGGGCGAGGCGGTGTCGGTGCTGGATCGCCTTGTGCGGGCGCATGGCATCACCGAGATGGTCAGCCATGAGGAGACCGGCAATCTGTGGACCTATGGGCGCGACCGCCGGGTGGCGGCCTGGGCGCGGGGGCTGGGTTTGCGCTGGACCGAAGTGCCGCAATGCGGGGTGCAGCGGCGGCTGGTCAGCCGGGATGGCTGGCAGCGCGGGCGCGACGCCTTCATGGCTGGCGCGCTGGCGGTGCCCGAGGGCTTGAGCCCGGTGCCGGGGGTGGAACCCGGCGCGCTGCCCTCGGCCCGCGCCATGGGGCTGGCGGAAGACCCCTGCCCGCATCGCCAGCAGGGCGGGCGCGACCGGGCGCTGGCGGCGCTGGACAGCTTTC
>NZ_JAEULU010000043.1 GCF_016792925.1 Gemmobacter sp. | reverse complement strand
GAAAAGATCATATTCGATCTGCCGCGGCGAGCGGATCGGAGTTTCGGGGCGGCCATAAGCGGTCCGCGCGAAAAGCTGTGCGTTCACGGATCATCCTTCCGGATATGGGGTGTGGAGGGATTTGTCATGGCGCGCCAAGTCGGCGCGCCATGTGATTGATCCGTCAGCGGAACAGCGACAGGATGCTCTGCGGCGCCTGGTTGGCGATCGACAGGGCTTGGATGCCCAGCTGCTGTTGGGTCTGCAGGGCCTGCAGCCGCGCAGAGGTTTCTTCCATATCGGCATCCACCATCGAGCCGATACCGGTGGTCAAGGCATCGGCCAGCTTGCCCACGAAGTCGGCCTGAGCTTCGATCCGCATTTGCGACGAACCCAGTGCCGCCGAAGCGTCAACCGCGGTTTGCAGCATGGTTTCGATGCGGTTCAGGGAGTCGGTGGTATTGGTCACCACGTCGATCTGCGACAAAGCCCCGAGACCACCGGCCCCGGCGTTGGTGTATTGACCGCTGGTGGTCAGGTCGGTCGTCCCATCATTCACGAAGGACAGCTGACCCGGGTTCGCGCTGTCATAGTTGACCACGAGACCGTCAACGCCCAGGGCGTCGATGGCGTTTTTGAGGCCAACCGCGATCATGTCGGGCACGGTGTTGGCCATCGAGGCATTCGCCGCGTCAACATCATCCGCGCTGACAGTATAGCTGACCGATTTGTCCCCGATCTGCAGCGAGATCTTGTCACCGGCCAGCCAGGCGTTGGTGCCATCGGCAATGGTAAAATCGCCGGTGCCGCCAGCAGCGTCGAGCGACAGAACGAAGGTGTCGCCATTGGTCGAGGCAGTACCCGAGGTGGTGACAACGTCATTGGCCACATAGGCACCAAAGCCAAGGTCCTGGCCCTGCACCGTGATCGACGAGGCGGTCGTGGTCGCCCCCGAGCGATCGAGCGATGCCAGCACATCCATCGAGGCGGTGCTGCCATCCACGAGGTTCAGGCCGTTGAACTGTGCCGCACCCACCACCGAACCGATTTGCCCGGTCAGGGCGTCGATGTCGGACTGGATTTTGCCACGGTCCACGTTGGCCCCCTGGGCCGACACGATCTTGCCCTTGATCTGCGTCAGCAGGTCGGTCACGGTTTCAGCAGCCTGACGGGCGACGGTCACCGTGGAGTTGCCCAGAGACAGCGCATCCGAGATGCCGTCGAAGCTTTTGACATCCGATTCCATCACTTTGGAAATCGCCCAGACAGCCGCATTGTCCTTGGCGCTGGCGACGGATTTGCCGGTCGAAATCTCCGACTGGACTTTGCCGAGATTGGCGTTGATGCCTTTCATCGTCTGAAGGGCAACCATCGCACCGGTATTGGTCAGAATGGACGACATGTCCTGTTCCTTTTAGCTGCCGACGCTTTGCGTGCGGCTTGTCAGCCTTTCGGCCAGTTCGGCTTTCTCGCCCTGCGGTTGCCTTTCTGCGGCACCGCGCCAGCCCGTCGTGGGTTGCCCCCTGATTGATGGGGTGGAAGTTCTAACAGATCGCTAAGACCAGAAACCTTCCGCCTGCCGAATTGCCCTGCATTTGATGAAGATCAGAAACGTTTGCTCAAAAGGCTCATGCCGTCGCCTCGCGCTTGCAGGCGCCCTTTGCGATCATAGGTTGAAAGACCCTGGAGCGAGCGCGCGATCTCGGTCAGACGCCGCTGCGCGCTGCGCACGCCCCGCCCGGCGGCGCGCAGCAGGCGTTGATTACGTTCGGCCTTGGCCAGAATTCCGATCAGCCGATCCTGATCTGCCTCGGCCAGCGCCGGTTCCAGCAGCGCCAGCCGGTCCTCAAAGCCGGAAAGCGCTGCCAGCTGGCCCTGCTTCAACGCCTCGCCGATCTGGTCGAGCAGCGTCTCGATTTCGTCTACGGGATCGTGCGCCCTCTCATTCCCCATGACGCTCGGCCTTTGCCATAGCCCGGAAAAGCTGTTCGCTCAGCCCGATTCCCCCGCTTTCGACGATGGCCCGCGCCTGTTCGTTCCGCAGGAAAGAGGCAAATTGCTCTTCGCCGATGCCGCCGCCAAAGTCACCGCGCATGGCATCCAGCCCCGCTTTCCCCAGCATTTCCGACAGAAACAGGCCCTCCAGCTCCTTTGCACGCGCCATCATCGCTTCCTGTCGTTTGGGCGGAATGGCGGGGCTGGGCGCAGAGGGAATCGGCTTGATACTCATCTTTGGCTCCGGTTTCGTGCAATTTTCCGGATCATGGCGCTGCGGCGGTAAACATACGGTAACCAGTTGCGGAAATAGTTGACCCCGATACGGCAGGAGTCGGAGGTCAAAATGGATATTGGATGGCTGGGCCAGCCCCTTCAGGCGGGGAGCGTCGTGGCGTCGACGGCGGGCGCACCGGCTGTGCCAGAGGAGGGGGAGGCCGATCCTTTCGAATCGCTGCTGAATGCAGATGTGGCACCATCCCCGGAGACTGAAACGGCTTGGCCGCTTTGGCCCGTCGTTGCGGTGCCGCTGCAAAGCATCGTCGCGATTGACATGACGGCACCCGAAACCGCCGTGACCGCTGGCCCCGCCCCCCCCCCCGGAAACACATTTTAGGGAAAGGGGCCCCGCCCCCAGGGCCTTGGGGGGGGCGGGGCCGTTGCCCCCGTGGGAAACCATGGCGCGGGGG
>NZ_JAEULU010000335.1 GCF_016792925.1 Gemmobacter sp. | reverse complement strand
CGCGCCTGACCCCTCACCACCGCCCATTGCCGCGCCAGTTTCACCGCCGATTCCACCGCCTCCGACCCGCCAGAGACAAAGAACACCTTCTCCATCCCCTCGGGGCTGAGACTGGCCACCTTGGCCGCCAGCCGCTCGCCCGGCTCGGTCTCGAAATGCAGCCGGTATCCAAAGGTCGCCCGCTCCATCTGCGCCCGCATCGCCGCCAGCACCGCCGGGTTGCTGTGGCCGATATTCGACACCATCGCCCCCGAGGAGCCGTCGATGAACCGCCGCCCGCTGCGATCCCACATGTAAATCCCCGCGGCCCGGTCCAGCACGGGCCGCGCGGCGGTCGACAGGTAGAACAGATGGCTCATCTCAAGGCTCCGGCTGCTGCGGGGCCAGTATGGCCGACGGCGCTCCATTGCAAAAATAGATAGTTGAAATTCAGGCCATAGGCTGCATCTATGGGCATATGCGCCTTTCCCCCGCCGAAACCTTCGCCCGCGATCTGGATTGGAGCCTGCTGCGGGTCTTTCTTGCGCTGGCCGAGGGCGGCTCTGTCACCGCCGCCGCCACCCGGCTGGGGCTGAAACAACCCTCGGTCAGCCAGGCCCTGAAGCGGCTGGAGGATCGCGCGGGGCACCGGCTGTTCGACCGGGGGCCCGGCGGGTTTTCCCTGACGGCCCAAGGCCTTGCCCTGCGCCCCGAGGCCGAGGCCGTGCGCGCGGCCATCCTGCGCGGCGCGCTTGCCATGGCCGAGGCGGCGGGCGAGGTGGCCGGCGAGGTCACCCTCGCGCTGGCCTCGCATGTCGTTTCTCCCATCCTCGACGAGGCGCTGCGCCGCTTTCACCGCGCCCATCCCCGCGCCACGCTCAGCATCGACGTGCTGCCCTCGCGCGAGGCGCTGGCGCGGCTGGCACGCGGGCAGGCCAGCCTGGCGATCTGCCTGATCTCCGGCCCGGTCGCGCCCCTGGCGACCGAGCTGTTCTACCGCGAGTTCTTTGGCCTGTTCTGCGGCCCCGGCCACCCGCTGTTCGGGCGCGCGGGCCTGCGGCTGGCTGATCTGGCGGGCCATGCCGCCGTCAGCTTTCAGACCGACCGCATGGGCGATGCGCTGGCCGCCGTCACCCGGCTGCGCGCCCGCGCGGGGCTGACCGGCCCGGTCGGGCAAGCGACCCATCTGGAGGAGGTGCGGCGCATGATCGTGGCGGGGCTTGGCATCGGCCCGCTGCCCCTGCATGTCGCCGCCGAGGATGTGGAGGCCGGGCGGCTGTGGCGCCTACCGCCCTACAAGGCGCCGCCCGCCATCGACGTGCATCTGGTCACCAGCCCGCGCGCCCGCCCGAACCGGGCCGAGGCCGCCTTTCTGGAGACCCTGCGCAGCTGCCTTGCCGCGCATCCGCCCGAAGCACGGATTTACGGGCGCGGATTTACCGCTGACCGCGCAGCCGCGCCCGCTCGCGCTGCAACCACAGCACAGTGATCAACAGCGGGCCGTTGTTCACCTCGCCCCCCGCCACCAGCGCCATCAGATCGTCGAAGGACAGCAGATGGCCGCGAATATCCTCGGCCTCGCCCTCCACGCCAAACACGCCCGCCGCGCCATCGGGCAGATCGCACAGCGCGACATAGGCATACAGATATTCCATCTTCGCCCCCGGCGAGGGGTAATAGCCGCCGATATATTCCAGCGCGCCGAGGCTCAGCCCGGCCTCCTCCACCGCCTCGCGGCGTGCTGCCTGTTCGGGGGTCTCCTCGGGGTCCACCCGCCCGGCAATCGCCTCCAGCATCCAGGGCTGCGGATCACCGCGCCCCAGCGGCCCGGCGCGGAACTGCTCCACCAGCAACACCCGGTCGCGCGCGGGATCGTAGGGCAGCACCGTCACCGCATCGCCCGAGACAAACACCGCGCGATTGATCTGCGGGCTCATCGCGCCGTCAAAGCGGCGAAAGCGCAGGTCATATTCCTCCACCGCGAAGAAATGCGCATAGGGCTGGCGAAAGGCTGCGATCTGCACATCCTCGGGCGCGGCACGGCGCCGCCGGGTGGTCGGGGCCGGGTCAGCCAGCGCCCGCGCGCGGCTCGCGCCCCGCACCAGCATCGG
>NZ_JAEULU010000327.1 GCF_016792925.1 Gemmobacter sp. | reverse complement strand
GACGGTCTTGCGGAGCCGCTCCCACAGGGCCGGGGAAACGCGGTGCGGTTCCTGTTTCCGGCCCCGATGGCCGAGTCCATCGCCTCGGTCACGCGGCACTGTTCGCACATCGGGCCGGTGGCCCGAAGCCACCGGGTGAGCCGCCCGCCCCGCCAATGGCGGGCGCTTTGCGCCCACCGGGCGGGCTCTGGCCTCTCGGTCACGGGCTGAAACGGCCTTGCTGACCCGCTCCCTCAGGGCCGGGAAAACGCGGTGCGTTTTCTCATCCGGCCCCCTGAAATGGCCGAGGCCATTGCCGAGGTCATGTTGAACCCTGTCTGCATCGGGCCGGTGGCCCGAAGCCACGGGACAACGCCCGCCCCGCCAATGGCGGGCGCTTTGCACCCACCGGGCGGGCTCTGGCCTCTGCCGGTTTGGCTGATCCGATCTTGCGTCACCGCTCCCACAGGGCCGGGAAAACGCCATGCGTTTTCTGACCCGGCCCATGGCCATGCCCCCTCACACCACCCGGCCCGCCTCCAGCCGGACCACGCGGTCCATCCGCGCCGCCAGCTCCAGGTTATGCGTGGCGATCAGCGCCGAAAGGCCGGTCTCGCGCACCAGCCCCATCAGCGCGCCGAACACCTGCTCCGAGGTGCCGGGATCGAGGTTCCCGGTCGGCTCATCGGCCAGCAACAGCTTCGGCGCATTGGCCAGCCCCCGGCAAAACGCCACCCGCTGCTGCTGCCCGCCCGACAGCTGCGCCGGGCGATGGCCTGCGCGATCTGCCACGCCCACCGCCTCCAGCAACCCACGCGCCCGCACTGTCGCCGCCGCCGCCGCCACGCCATTGGCGAGCTGCGGCAACACCACATTTTCCAGCGCGGAAAACTCCGGCAACAGATGGTGGAACTGATAGACAAACCCCACCGCCTCGCGCCGCGCCCGGGTGCGCTCTGCCCCCGACAGCCGGGTCATATCGGCCCCGTCCAGCACCACCCGGCCCCCATCCGCCGCATCCAGCAGCCCCGCGATGTGCAAAAGCGTCGATTTCCCCGCCCCCGAGGGCGCCACCAGCGCCACCACCTCGCCGCGCCCGATCGCCAGATCGACGCCGCGCAGCACCTGCACCTCGCCGGGCTGGCCGGCATTGTACACCTTGGTCACGCCCTCCAGCCGCAAGACCTCACTCATAGCGCAGCGCCTCCACCGGGTTCATCCGCGCCGCGCGCCATGCGGGCCAGATCGTCACAAGGAATGACAGCACCAGGGCCAGCCCCGCCGCCGAGATCACATCGCCCAGCTGCAACTGCGCCGAAAGGTGATAGATCGGCCGCACCGCCGGGTCCCAGACCCCACCACCTGCCACCCAGTTCACGAAATCGAAGATCGGCGTGAACCAATAGGCGAAGGCGCAGCCCATCACCACGCCTAGTGCCGTGCCCATCAGCCCGGTCACCGCGCCGCAAATCACGAAAATCCGCAGGATCGAGCCTTCGCTGAGGCCCATGGTGCGCAAGATGCCAATATCGCGCCCCTTGTTCTTCACCAGCATCACCAGCCCCGAGATGATGTTCATCGCCGCAATCAGCACGAGGATCGACATCAGGATGAACATCATCCGGTCCTCCACCGTCAGCGCCTGCAAGAAGGCCCCCGCACTGTCGCGCCAGGTCCAGAGCGCGGCGCCGATCCCAGCCGCCTCCAAGAGCGGCAGTTGCAGCGCCTCGACCTGATCGGGGTTTTGCACGAACACCTCGATCTCATCGGCGCGGCCTTCGCGGTTGAAATAGCTCTGTGCCTCGGCAAAGGGCAGATAGGCGCGGATGCGGTCAATATCCGGGCTGCCAGAGGTGAAGACATAGACCACCTCATAGGCATTCACCCGCGGGCTGGTGCCAAAGGCGGTTTTCGCGCCATCGGGCGAGATCAGGCGGATGCGGTCGCCCACCCCCACGCCCAGCTCGCGCGCAAGGCCCGCGCCGATCACCACGCCCGCGTCAAAGCGCGTGAGGTCGCCGTAATCCTCCTCGCCATCCACCACACTCGGCACGCTTGCCAGATCGCTGGCCGCCATGCCGTAGACCTCGACCCCGGCATTCACGCCATTGGCCGTGCCCATCACCTGCCCCCGGATCACCGGGGCGGCGCGCGTCACGCCCGGCACGGCGGCGATGCGTTCGGTGCGCGCGGCATAATCGGCAAAGCCCTTGAGCGGGCGCCCCGCCGGGTCCGTCCCGTCATTGCCATAGACCGTGATATGGGCATTGGCGCCCAGCAGCGTGCTGACGAACTCGGCCCGGAAACCCGCCCGCACCGCCATGGTGGCAATCAGCGCAAAGACCGCGAGCGCAATGCCGATCACGCTGATCCAGGTCATCACCGAGATCCCCCCCTCGGCGCGACGCGCCCGCAAATAACGCCAGGCGATCATCCATTCAAAGCGGGAAAACGGGGCGGTCTTGGCCAAGGGATACCCTTTCAACTGTGGCGCGCACCCTGCCCAAGGGGGGGAGAAAGGTCAAGTCACGCCCCTGTCAGGGCTTTTCCGCGCCGCCTCAAAATGGCCGAGGCCATCGCCGAGGTCATGTTGAAACGGGGGCGAGTTTGGTCCGGTGGCCCGAAGCCACCGGGTGAGCCGCCCGCCCTGCGGAGTGAGGCAGGACCGTGGCCCCTGATGGGGCCGCGTAAGCCTGCCAAACGGTGCTTCGCACCCCCCGGGCGGGCGCTTGCTTCTGACATAAAGTGGGCCATCGAAACGCGCTGCATTTTCTGCTTCGGCCCGATTTGGCCGAGGCCACCGCCGAGGGCATGTTGAAACGGGTGCGAGTTTGGGCCGGTGGCCCAAAGCCACCGGCCAGCGCCCGCCCTGTGGGGGGCGGGTGCTATCGCACCCACCGGGCGGGCGATGGCCTGTCGGTCCATCGGTTGAGACGGTCTCGCGGCGGCGTTCCCACAGGGCCGGGGAAACGCGGTGCGTGTCCTGTTTCCGGCCCCTCTGGCCGAGGCCATCGCCTAGGTCATGTGGAAACCTGTCCACATCGGGCCGGTGGCCCGAAGCCACCGGCTGAGCCGCACGCACTGCGGGTGAGGCAGGACCGTGGCCCATAATGGGCCGCGTAAGCCTGCCGAACGGTGCTTCGCACCCACCTGGCGGGCACTGGCCTCTGACTTATCTGCTGAGCCGGTCCGGCTCCACCGCTCCCACAGGGCCGGGAAAACGCGCCGCGTTCTCTGAGCCTGCCCGATTTGGCCGAGGCCATCGCCGAGGTCATGTTGAAACGGGGGCGTGTTTGGGCCGGTGGCCCAAAGCCACCGGCCAGCGCCCGCCCTGCGGGGGGCGGGTGCTATCGCACCCACCGGGCGGGCGATGGCCTGTCGGTCATCGGTTGAGACGGTCTCGCGGCGGCGTTTCCACAGGGCCGGAGAAACGCGATGCGTTTCCTGTTTCCGGCCCCGATGGCCGAGGCCATCGCCTCGGTCACGCGGCACCGTTCCCACATCGGGCCGGTGGTCCGAAGCCACCGGGTGAGCCGCCCGCCCGGCGGAGGGCGGGCTCTGGGCTCTCTCAGCTTGGCTGCAACGGTTTCCCCCCTCCGCTCCCACAGGGCCGCCCCACCGCCATGGCCAAGCCGCGCCCGGCCGCCTCAGGCGACCCGCCGCCGCCGGAACGGCCACATCAGCAAGGCCAACAGGGCATTCACCACTCCCCAACCGCCCAGAAACCCGATCCCCGCCGTGATCGCGCCATCCACCGTCACCGGCACCGCCGGGCGGAAATCGGCCCAGGTGGCGGCGAAAGTCTCGGGCTCGGCCAGACGCTGCGGCATCATCAGCCGCTCCAGCGGCGTCGCCGCGCGCAACAGCGCCAGATCGCCCGCCACCCGCTCGGCCCGCGCGAAAGTCCGGGTCAGATCGGCCCGGCGATCCTCCAGAAACGGCGTGCCCTGCACCTGCGCCAAAGCTTCATCCCGGCTCAGCAGATTGCGCGCGGCGCTGCGGTCGAAATCCTCCACCACCGCCTGCAAGGCATCAGCCTGCCCGGCCAGCCGTTGCAGATATTGCTGTGAAAACTCCGGGAATTGCGACAGCGCCGCCGCCCCCGCAATCCCGCCCGCCAGCGCCAAGACCCGCACCATCACCGCCCTCCACCCTGCGCGCCCAAGGCTCGCCCCGCCAGCCCGGCTTGTCAACCACCCCCATGGACAGCCCGCGCCCTGCGGTCTACCAAGGCCGGGCACGGCCAGCCTGCGCCGTGGCGCACACCGAACGGAGAGATTTCCATGCGTACGATTACCCTGCCGAAAACCGCCCTCGCGGCCCTTGCCACGCTCGCCCTGCTGGGCGCCTGCAAGGACGAGGAAGCAAAATGCACCCAGGAACAGGCCGAAGCCAAAATGACCGCCTTTGCCCAGGAAATGCAGAAAGTGGCCGCCAGCAACCCGGCCAAACTGGCCGAACTGGCCCCCAAGGCCGCCGAGATCCAGCAACAGCTGACCGCCAACCCCGATGACACCGCCGCCGCCTGCAAGGCGCTGGACGATCTGACGGCCATGCTGAAATAAACCGGCCGCGGAGGCAGCCCCGCGCTGCCTCCCTCCCCCGTCCGCCATGTTGCGCGAAACCCTCACCGCCCTGCGAGCCCTTGGCCTGTTGCGCCTGATGCTGGCCTGCGCCCTGAACGTCGCGGCCAATATCGCGCCCGGCTATCTGACCCAGAGTTTCGACGTCCTCTGGCTGGCTGCGGCGGCGATCACCGGCTATTTCATCTCGCACGCCGTGCCGACAGGCCAGCCCCTGTTCAGCACCGAGATCAGCTTGCGCCGCATCGGCCGCTATGCGCTGGCAAACCTGTGGGTCTATGGCCTGACAGTCTTGGCCCTGCTGCCGGGGCTGGTGGCGGCGGTCTCTCTGCTCGCCACGGGCATGGTGACCCTGATCGAAACGCTCGTGCCGCTGGTTTTCGGGGTTGTTCTGCCGGTGGCGGGCATCCTCGCGCTGTTCGGCACCGCTTTGCCGGCTGCCATCATGGGGGCACCCTATGGGCCGCGCGCGGCGCTGACCGATACGCGCGGCCAGCGTTGGCCCTTGTTCAAGGCGCTGCTTTTGGGGCAGGGACTGATCACCACCCTCAGCCTTGTGCTGTTGACCATCGCATTGGGGGGGATGATTGGCCATCTGCCCGCCTTGCTGGTGGGCGCGCTGGAGGGTTTGCTGTTCGCGCTCAGCGTGATCTTCACCGCCACCCTCCTCGCCGTGGCCTGGCGCCGCCGGCACCCGCCCGCCCCGCTGGCCGAGGTTTTCGCATGATGCCGCACCCCCTCCGCGCCGAGGCGCCGATGCTGCTGGCCGCCACGCTGGCGCAAAGCCTGCCCGGCGCGCCGGGGCAGGTTGCTACGGCGGGGGCGCTGTTGCTGCTGGCCTTCCGGCTGTATTGGCGGGCGCTGCGGGGCGCGCCGCCGCCGCTGATGCCCGGCGCGCCCTTTCTCGCCTTCATGATCCGGGTGGGGCTGGCGCTCGGGGTCTGGGTCATGCTGGTCAGCCTCGGCTTTGTCGGGCTGAAGGCGCTGCTGCCCGAGGCCCCGGCGCTGATCGGTGCCGCGCTGCTGGCAACGCCGCTGACGCTGGCCTTGGCGGTGACGGGCCTCGCCCCGCCCTTGCTGCCCGCCGACACCCCCCGCCCCGGCCTGCTGGCCGCGCTGAGGCCGCCCGCACTGCACCGCAGCGCGCTGTGGTTGCTGCTTCTGGTGCTGCCCGCCTGTGGCCTCGCGCTGGCGGCCCGGCTGCTGCTGCCCGGCCTTCTTGCCGCAGCGGCGCTCAGCGCCGCGCTGGCGCTGACCATCCTGACACTGGCGCATCTGTGGCGGTGTCTGGCCCCGCCCAGACCCGGCGCCGCGATCTTCGCCTGAAACGCCCCTTGCCTCAGATTCTCAGCCCCAGGCCCTCAGCTGGCCATCAGCTTGAACACCGTCAGCTGATGCCGATACATCCCGGCAAAGACGCATTCAAACCCGCCATCGCGATAGTCGCGCATATCCTTCTGGAAGGTATGGAAGGCCTCCATATAGGCCGGGTCCGCCAGCTTGTGTTCCTGCACCGGGTTCGTCACCACCAGAACCGAGCGCCGGGCGATCCGCACCATCTCGTCGATGATGAACAGCCAGTCGCTCGGGTGGCAGTAATGTTCCAGCGCGTCAAAGCTGATGACGGTATCAAAGCGCTTCGCCTCATAGGGATAAGGCACCTGCCCCGCATCGAAGAGATCGACATCGAGGCCCAGGCTTTCGATGATCGGCTGATAAAGCCAGCCCTGCGCCTCGCCCTTCTCGTTCAGAAAGCCATGGTCGTCGCGGTGCTGGCCGGGCACAAATTCATTCACCCCGCGCTCGCGGCTGTCATGGGGGTTCTTGCGGCTGATGAAATTCGGAAAGTCATTACCGCGCACCTGATGGCCCTTGTGGCGCAGGATCTCCAGCGTGGCGCCATGGGCGGTCGAAAGCTCCAGCACCTCGCGCGAGCGGGCGTTCTTCGCCATCAGCTCGGGCAGGTATTGCAGCAACAGCGCCCAGCTGCGGCGGATATTGCCGAAACGTTTCACATATTTGCCCTGCACCCGGTGCCGCGCCAGCTGCGCCACCTGTTCGGGGGTCAGGCTGTAGGGGAAGGTGAAATCCTCGGGCGGCGGGGCGTCGAAGGCCGCGATCACCTCATTGACCCCGGCAAAGCGGTATTCGCCGCCCTCCAGAAACTGCCTGTAATGCGCATCGCGCAGGCGTTTAAGGTCATCGACATAGCCCGCATGGCCGCGCTTGCGCCGACCGTTGATGACCGGATCACGGGCAATAAGCCCGGCATAATCTAGGGACATGGCTGCTCTGCCTTCGGTTTTTATTGTAGACGATTTTTCTACAATCTGAGGCAAATCGCCCGTTTCGGTCAAGACCCTCCGCCCCATCGCCCCGCGCACCGCGCCAAAGTGGCAATTCTGCCGCGATGGCGCCGCCTAGCGCGTCGGATGGCCGCAGCCATCACCGAGGCCCTGCGGTCCGGCTCCCAGATCGGGCCGGTGGCTAGATGCCACCAGGTGAGCCGCCCGCCCTTCGGGGCGCGGGCGATGGCCTCTCGGTCTCGCGCTGATCCGGTCTTGCTTCACCGCCCCCACAGGGCCGGAAAAACGCGATGCGTTTTCTAACCCGCCCCCAACTGGCCGAGGCCATCGCCGAGGTCATGCGACACCGTTTCCGCATCGGGCCGGTGGCCCGAAGCCACCGGCCAGCGCCCGCCCCGCCAGTGGCGGGCGCTTCGCTCCAGCCGGGGCGGGCACCGGCCTCTCGGTCTCGCACTGGGGCGGTCTTGCTCCACCGCCCCCACAGGACCGGGAAAACGCGATGCGTTTTCTGACCCGGCCCCC
>NZ_JAEULU010000318.1 GCF_016792925.1 Gemmobacter sp. | reverse complement strand
GAAAGAACTCGGCCCGGCGGCCATCATAGGACAGGGTTGCGAGGGCCTCAATCAGCGGCAGGTCGCCGCGCTTCTCGCCATAGCCGGATTCCATGCCCCAGACCGCGACGACCACTTCCTTATCCACGCCATAGGTGGCTTCGATCTGCGCCAGCACGCCCGCATGTTGGGCCAGCATGGCGCGGCCATTGGCCACCCGCTTCTCCGAAACGGCGGTTTCCAGATATTCCCACAGCGATTTGGTGAACTCCGCCTGGTTCTGCGAGCGCTGGATCACCGTGGGGTTATAGACCACCTCGGCAAAGGCGGCGTTATAGGTCGCCGGGCTGATCCCCGCTGCCATGGCGCGCGGGCGGAAGGCCTCGATCCAGGCGTTCAGCCCGGCAACCTTGGCGGGATCGGGCGATTGGTCGCGGCCATATTTGATCACGGTGGGGCTGTTTCCTGATTGCGAGACGGCACCGCCACCGCCCATGCAGGCGCCAAGCGCGGCCATCAGGGCGAGGGAGAGGAAGGGGTTCACAAGACGCATCAATCTGCCCTTTGCGGCTGGGTCTGGTTCTGCTCTGGCACCAGTCTAGCGCCAAGCGGGCGGGCGGGGAAGGCGGCATGCCGCCGATGCGCGAAGCGGCGCCATCTGCCTGCCCTTTCCCTTGCCCTGCTGGGCCAAACCCGCTATAGCGCGGCCATCCTGAAAGACTCGGGCCCGGTTTCCGGGTCGTTTCGCTTTGGATCGACCAAAGACCGGCGGAGCCAACCGCATGGCCAGAAAACACGAGAAAAGGACCAACTGCATATGTGCGCTAAAGCATCCATGGACGAATTCGAAGCCCTTCTGAAGGAAAGCTTCGAGATTGACACCCCCGAAGAGGGCACGGTTGTCAAAGGCCGCGTCATCGCCATCGAGGCGGGTCAGGCCATCATCGACGTCGGCTACAAGATGGAAGGCCGCGTCGACCTGAAAGAATTCGCAAACCCCGGCGAAGCCCCGTCGATCAACGTGGGCGACGAAGTCGAGGTCTATCTGGACCGCGTCGAGAATGCCCGTGGCGAAGCCGTCATCTCGCGTGACAAGGCCCGCCGCGAAGAGGCATGGGACCGTCTGGAAAAAGCATACGCCAACGAGACCCGCGTCGAAGGCGCGATCTTCGGCCGCGTCAAGGGTGGCTTCACCGTCGATCTGGGCGGCGCTGTGGCGTTCCTTCCGGGTTCGCAAGTGGACGTGCGCCCCGTGCGCGACGCCGGCCCGCTGATGGGCATCAAGCAGCCCTTCCAGATCCTGAAAATGGACCGTCGCCGTGGCAACATCGTTGTCTCGCGTCGCGCCATCCTGGAAGAATCGCGCGCCGAACAGCGTGCCGAAGTCATCTCCAACCTGACCGAAGGTCAGACCGTGGATGGCGTGGTCAAGAACATCACCGAATACGGTGCCTTCGTTGACCTGGGCGGCGTGGACGGCCTGCTGCACGTCACCGACATGGCCTGGCGCCGCGTCAACCACCCGTCGGAGATCCTGTCGATCGGCGAGACCGTCAAGGTCCAGGTCATCAAGATCAACAAGGACACTCACCGCATCAGCCTCGGCATGAAGCAGCTCCAGTCCGATCCGTGGGATGCCGTGGAACGCGCCTACCCGCTGGGATCGGTCCACAAGGGCCGCGTCACCAACATCACCGATTACGGCGCCTTCGTGGAGCTGGAAGCCGGTGTCGAGGGTCTGGTTCACGTCTCGGAAATGTCCTGGACCAAGAAGAACGTCCACCCCGGCAAGATCGTCTCGACCTCGCAGGAAGTCGACGTCATGGTGCTGGAAATCGACAGCGCCAAGCGCCGCGTGTCGCTGGGCCTCAAGCAGACCCAACGCAACCCGTGGGAAGTCTTCGCCGAGCGTAACCCGGTGGGTTCGACCATCGAGGGCGAAGTCAAGAACATCACCGAATTCGGTCTGTTCATCGGTCTGGAAAACGACATCGACGGCATGGTTCACCTGTCCGACCTGTCGTGGGACAAGCGCGGCGAAGAAGCCATCCAGGAATACCGCAAGGGCGACGTGGTCAAGGCCGCCGTCACCGAAGTGGATATCGAGAAAGAGCGTATCTCGCTCTCGATCAAGAACCTGGGCGAAGACACCTTCTCCGACGCGGTTGATGGCGTGAAGCGTGGCGGCGTCGTCACCTGCACCGTCACCGCGATCGAAGAGGGCGGCATCGAGGTCGAATACAACGGCATGAAAGCCTTCATCCGTCGCTCGGATCTGGCCCGTGACCGTGCCGACCAGCGCCCCGAGCGTTTCCAGGTTGGCGACAAGGTGGATGCCCGCGTGACCAACGTGGACAGCAAAACCCGCCGTCTGGGCCTGTCGATCAAGGCCAAGGAAATCGCCGAAGAGAAAGAAGCGGTGGAGCAATATGGCTCGTCCGATTCGGGTGCTTCGCTGGGCGACATCCTCGGCGCGGCCCTCAAAGGCTCGGATCGCGGCTGATCTCGGCCCCCTGATTGTTGACGCAGGCCCCGTCTTTTGGCGGGGCCTGTGGCTTTTGCGGCAGGTTTTCGCCATGCTGCGGTGCCAAGTGACCGCGATTGCAGGCTTTTTCTTTTGTGCGGCAAAATTTCCCCGTTATAGTCCAAGGGCATAAAAATGTGGGCTGCTGCCATATGCCCCGGGGGAGAGACTGCGGATGATCCGTTCCGAACTCATTCAGAAAATCGCGGATGCCAATCCGCATCTCACGCAACGCCATGTCGAGCGGATCGTGAACACTGTCTTTGAAGAAATCATCGAGGCGCTGGCCAAGGGCGACCGGGTCGAGCTGCGCGGTTTCGGCGCCTTCTCGGTGAAAGAACGCGAGGCCCGCACCGGCCGCAACCCGCGCACCGGCGAGGCGGTCGAGGTGGATGACAAGCGCGTGCCCTTCTTCAAAACCGGCAAGCTGCTGCGCGACCGGCTGAACGGCAAGGCCTGAGAGGGCGGCGGCGATGCTGAAATACCTGCGCTATCTGGTCTTGCTGGCCATCGGTCTGTGCCTGCTGACGGTGGCGCTGGCCAATCGCGCCCCGGTCACGCTGAAGGCCCTGCCCGAGGATCTGGCAGGGCTGGCCGCCGCGCAATGGCAGGTGGAACTGCCCTTGTTCGTGGTGATCTTTGGCGGGGTGGCCATCGGCCTTCTCATCGGCTTTGTCTGGGAATGGCTGCGCGAGCATCGCCACCGCTCCACCGCCAGCAGCAAGACCCGCGAGGCCGCGCGCTTGCAGCGCGAGCTGGCGGCGATGCGCGATGCCAAGGGCACGCCGCAGGATGATGTGCTGGCGCTCCTGGAAAAGAAGGCCTGAGCCATGGCGGAGATTCGCGTGAAAATCTGCGGGCTGCGCAGCCCGCAGGACATTGCCGCCGTCGCCGGGGCGGGGGCGGCCTATGCCGGTTTCGTGTTCTTTCCCAAAAGCCCGCGCCATGTGACGCTGGAACAGGCCCGCGCCATGGCCTTTGCCGCGCCGGTGGGGCTGGCCAAGGTGGCGCTGGTGGTCGATGCGTCTGATGCCGCGCTGGACGAGATCGTGGAAGCCGTGCCGCTCGACATGCTGCAACTGCATGGCCATGAAAGCCCCGACCGCGTGGCGGCGATCCGCGCCCGCTATGGCCTGCCGGTGATGAAGGCCGTGGGCGTGGCGGATGAGGGCGATCTGGCCGCGATCTTTGACTATTCGACCGTGGCGGATCAGCTGCTGATCGACGCCAAGCCGCCCAAACATGCCGATCTGCCGGGGGGCAACGGCCTTTCCTTCGATTGGCGGCTGGTGGCGCAGCGGCGCTGGCTCAGGCCCTGGATGCTGGCCGGCGGCCTGACGCCCGAGAATGTGGCCGAGGCGATCCGCCTGACCAATGCGCGGCAGGTCGATGTCTCCTCTGGCGTCGAAAGCGCGCCGGGGGTGAAAGACCCGGCCCGCATCGCGGCCTTCACCCGCGCCGCCCATCTGGGCGCGCAGGGCGATGGCGTGCCGCGATGGTGATCTTCCGCGCGGCCCGCCGCGCCGATGTTCCCGCCATCATGGCGCTGCTGACCGATGATCCGCTGGGGCAGGGGCGCGAAACTGCGGAGCTCGCGCCCTATCTGGCCGCCTTTGACCGGCTGGCGGCCAATCCGATGCACCAGCTGATCGTGGGCGATCTGGCGGGCCGGGTGGTTGCCACCTGCCAGCTGACGATCCTGCACGGCTTGTCGCGCCAGGGCATGACCCGCGCGCTGGTCGAGGCGGTGCGCGTGGCCCCCGATCTGCGCAGCACCGGCATCGGTGCCGCCCTGATGGCCGAGGTCGAGGCTCGCGCCCGTGCCGCAGGCGCCGCGATGATCCAGCTGACCACCGACAAATCCCGCCTGCGCGCCCATGCCTTCTATGACCGGCTGGGGTATGAACCCTCTCATCTGGGCTACAAGAAGGCGCTGTAACCGCCACAGTGCCGCAAATCCGCGCCCATCTGCCGCCTGTGGATTTGACAATCCGCCGCGCTGCGGCAAGGCTGGTGAAAACACTGAATGCGAGCAGGCCGATGCAGCTCTACCTCCCGATTGCCGAGGTTGCGGTCAACGCCTATGCGTTGGTCGGGATCGGCGGGCTTGTGGGGTTTCTGTCGGGCCTGTTCGGCGTGGGCGGTGGCTTTCTGATCACACCCTTGCTGATCTTCATCGGCGTGCCGCCCGGCGTGGCGGTGGCGACCGGCTCCAATCAGGTGGTGGCCTCTTCGATCTCCGGCGTGCTGGCGCAGTTCAAGCGCAAGGCGGTGGATATCCGCATGGGCGTGGTGCTGCTTTGCGGCGGCCTGATCGGCTCGGGGATCGGCATCTGGGTCTTTGCCCGGCTTACGGCCATCGGGCAGGTCGATCTGTTCGTCTCGCTGGCCTATGTGGTGTTTCTGGGCATTGTCGGCGCCATGATGATGCAGGAAAGCCTGCGGGCGCTGTGGCGGGCGCGGCAGGCGGGCGGCGTGGTGGTGCGCCGGGCGCATGTGCATACCTGGGCGCATGGCATGCCCTTCAAGGTGAAGTTCCGCACATCCGGCCTTTATATCAGCGTCTTGCCGCCCTTGATGATCGGCGCCTTTGTGGGCTTCCTGTCGGCGGTGATGGGCGTGGGCGGCGGCTTCATCATGGTGCCCGCCATGATCTACCTGCTGGGCATGCCCACCAAGGTCGTCATCGGCACCTCGCTGTTCCAGATCATCTTCACCACCGCTTTCACCACCGTCGCCCATGCCGTCACCAGCCAATCGGTCGACATCCTGCTGGCCGTGCTGCTGATCCTGGGCGGGGTGATCGGCGCGCAATTCGGCGCGCGCTTCGGCGTGCGGCTGAAAGCCGAGCAATTGCGCATCCTGCTGGCCGGGCTGGTGCTGTTGGTCTGTTTCAAGGTCGGCCTCGATCTGGTGCTGACGCCCTCGGAACTCTATTCCGTCACCCTTGCGGGGCGGCTGCCATGATCCGCGCGCTTGCCCTTGCCCTCGCCCTGCTGCCCCTGCCCGCCGGGGCGGAAAGCATCGTGGCGGGCCTGTCGCAATCCTCGGTCTCGATCACCGCCGATTATGCCGGGTCGGAAATCCTGATCTATGGCGCGGTGAAGCGCGAGGCCCCCATCGCGCCGGGCCGCAGCCTGCGCGTGGTGATCACGGTAGAGGGGCCGGACCTGCCGGTGGTGGTGCGCCGCAAGGACCGCATCGGGCCGATCTGGGCCAATACCGACCGGCTCCGCCCCGGCCCGGTGCCCAGCTTCTATGCGGTGGCCAGCTCTGCCCCGCTGGACGAGGCGCTGACCCCCGAGGAAGACCTGCGCCATGGCGTGACGCTGGCGCGGGTGCTGCGCAGCGAAGAGCCAACCTCGCAGCCCTTCATGGATGCGATCCTGCGCATCGGCACCGCCGAAGGGCGCTATTTCACGCAGGAAAACAGCATTGCCCTGACCGAGGAAACCCTGTTCCGCACCGATGTGGCCCTGCCCGCCGCGCTGACCGAGGGCAATTACACCGTGCGCCTGTTCCTCACCCGCGAGGGCGAGGTGCTGGATACCGTCAAGCGCACGATCTGGGTGCGCAAGGCCGGGCTGGAGCGCTTCATCTATGAGAACGCGCATCAGCAACCGCTGCTGTACGGCCTGGCCTCGCTGCTGATCGCGGGCTTTGCCGGTTGGGCGGCCTCGGCCCTGTTCCAGCGCATGCGCTGGTGACAGGGCGCGCTCGATTTTTCGACGAAAAATCGCCCCCCGCTCAATCGACAAGCCCGCGCGAGACCCGGGGCCACAGCCAGCCCAGCGTCAGCCCGCGCGCCGCGTTCAGCCCCATCAGCGCGGCCCAAAGCCCGTGATTGCCCCAAACAGGCAGCAGCAGCGCAAGGCTCGCCGCGTAAAGCGCGACGCAGAACACCATCGCATTGCGCATCGCCCGGGTGGCGGTGGCGCCGATGAACACGCCGTCCCAGATCCAGCTGGCCACCCCGATCAGCGGCGCCGCCATCAGCCAGGGCAGATAGGCCCGCGCCTCGGCCCGCACCTCGGGCGCGCTGCTCATCAGATCAATGATTTGCGGACCCGCCAGCGCGAAGGCCAAAGCCAGCGCCGCCGCCCCGGCAAAGCCCCAGTGGAAGGCCAGCCGCACCGCCTGATGCAGGCTGTCCCGTGCCCGCGCGCCGACCGCTTGCCCCACCAGCGCCTCTGCCGCGAAGGCAAAGCCATCCAGCGCATAGGCGGTGATTTCCAGAAACTGCATCAGCACCTGATTGGCGGCCAGCGTCACATCGCCCCTCCCGGCGCCCAGCAGCAGGAAGGCGGTGAAGCTGCCTTGCAGCAGCACCGAGCGGATCATGATGTCGCCGTTCACGCTGGCCATCCGCCGCAGCGCCGCCGCGTCCCACAGCCGCGCGCCCGCCAGCCGCAGCCCGTCACGGCAGAGCCACAGCCCCAGCCCGAGGCCGCTCCATTCCGCGATCAGCGTGGCCGCCGCCACCCCCGGCACGCCCCAACCCAAGCCCAGCACGAACCACAGATCGAGGCCGATATTCAGCCCGTTCATCCACAGCTGCAAGAGCAGCACGCCCCGCGTACGCTCCAGCGCGATCAGCCAGCCGGTGATGGCATAAAGCGCGATGGTGGCGGGTGCGCCCCAGATCCGCAGCGCCAGATAGCTGCGCGCCAGCCGCTCCACCTCGGTCGAGGCGGGGGCCAACCGGAACGCCGCCCAGAAGATCGCCGCCTGCGCCGCCACCAGCACCAGCCCGGCGGCCAGCCCGATCAGCAGCGCCCGGATCAGCACCGCATTGCGCAGCCCCACATCACCCGCGCCATGGGCCTGCGCCGCAAGCCCGGTGGTGCCCATGCGCAGAAAGCCGAAAATCCAGTAGAAACTGGCCAGCACCACCGCGCCCAGCCCCACCGCCCCGATGGGCGCGGCCAGCCCCATTTGCCCCACCACCGCCGTATCCACCGCGCCCAACAAGGGCACCGTGGCGTTGGAAATCACGATGGGCGCCGCGATCCGCAGCACCCGGCGATGCGTCAGGGGCGGCGGCAGGGTCGGGGGCAAGGCCGGCGTCGGGGCCGGAGCCAGCTCCGCCATCTCAATCGGTCTTGTCCGGCATCAGGAAATGCCCGGTCGCCTGTGCAAACAGCCGCGAGCGGTTGTCCTGCCAGGCCTCGACATGCACGCTGGCATAGCGCCGCCCCGAGCGGTTCACCCGCGCCCGCGCATAGGCATCGCGCGGCAGGCCGGATCGCAGATAATCCACGGTGAAATCAATCGTCTTGGGCAGGCGCGGGAAGGGCGCGCCCTCGGCGCTCGGGTCGATCCGCCCGGCCTCCATATCCTCCCACAGCATCACCCAGGCCAGCTCGATGATCGCCGTCACCTCCAGAAAGGCCGCGGTCGCCCCGCCATGCAGCGCCGGGATCATCGGATTGCCGATCAGCATGTCCTGAAACGGCAGCACCGCGGTCAGCTCGTCGCCGCGCCGGTCGAACTGGATGCCGAGGAAACCGATATAGGGCACGCCCTCGACCAGACGCCGCAGCATCGCATCGCGCCGCCCCTTCACCACCTGCACAGGTTCCGGCTTCTGACGCTCGCTCATGCCTGCACTCCCCGACGGTCAAAGGTAAAGGCCCCCGTGGCCGTGGCCACCGGGCGGGCCTCATCCTCGTCGGTCGCCGTCACCCGCACGAAAGCCACGCTGCGCGTCACATGGTAACATTCCGCCCGCGCCCGGATGCGCTGCCCCGGCGTGGCCGGGCGCATGTAATCAATCCGCAGATCAATGGTGGCCGTGGTCCCGGGCGAGGCCGGATGCCCCATCACCGCCGCGCCCGAGGCCGTATCCATCAGGGCCGACACCGCGCCGCCATGAATAACCCCGGTCAGCGGGTCACCGACAAAGCGCGTATCATAGGCCATCGCCAGCGTGGCGCGGCCCGCGCCGAACGCCTCCATCTCCATGCCAAGCGCCCTCGCATGGGGCAGCGCCTGAATGAAGGCGCGCGCACGATCCAGCAAATCTGCCATTCTCTCCCTCCGCCTCGGGGCCCATTGCGGGCATCTGACACGCCCCCCGCGCGCCTCGCAAGCCGCAACGCGGCGAAACCATTGCGAAACCTGTGCATTCCCCGTTACTCTGCCCGCAGCAGGAGGGCCGGGCATGAGCGACATTCGTCTGAGTTTCAAGGAAATGTGTGCGAAGTTCGAGGTCACGCCCCGCACCTTGCGCTATTACGAATATATCGAGCTGCTGGCCCCCGAAAAGGAAGGCCGCGCCCGCTTTTACGGCCCGCGCGAGATTGCCCGCATGACGCTGGTGCTGCGCGGGCGGCGCTTTGGCTTCAGCCTTGAGGAAATCCGGCAATGGCTGCTGATCTATCAGCAAAAGGGCACCAAGCCGCAGCTGGAGGCCTGGATCGCCATGGCCGACCGCCAGCTGGCCGAACTGGCCCGCCAGAAGGCCGAGCTGGAAAGCTCGATCACCGATCTGGAGGCCCTGCGTGAAACCGCGCTCACCCAGCTCAATACGCTTTGAACCCCGGAATTCCGGGGCGATTTGCCGAAAAACCGCCTGACGCAGCGTCAGATAATTGCGCCATTTGAAGCAGATTTTTCCTGACATTACGTCATTTCCGATCTGACGCGACGTTCTGTTTACGTCAACGTAAGACTCTCTGGTATCCCATGGGCTGACCTCACATCTTTGACGCAGAGTAACCCTGCGAGAGCTGTTCCATGCCCGACCGTAACCCGTCCGATCTGTCTGACGCCCTGACCATCCGCGAGATGTGCGACGCCTTCGAGGTCACGCCGCGCACGCTGCGGTTCTATGAACAGAAAGAGCTTCTGTTTCCGATCCGTCAGGGCACCAAACGCCTGTTCACCCGCCGCGACCGCGCGCGGCTGAAACTGATCCTGCGCGGCAAGCGCTTCGGTTTCAGCCTCGAGGACATCCGGCAACTGCTCGACATGTATGACCGCGAACCCGGCCAGCAAGAGGCGCAGCTCAGCCGCACCTATGCGCTGGCGCAGGACCGCCTCGCCGCGATGGAGGCACAGCGCGACGAGCTGAACGAGGCGATTGCCGACCTCAAGGCCCAGATGGCCTGGGGCAACGAGATGCTGGCCACGCTGCGCAAGGGCAAGGCCTGACGACCCATAGACCACCCAATTTTGCGGGCCGCGCGCCCGCCGCAGACATCAGAGGGAGAGACTGATGACCCGCTACACCGCCCCCGTGAAGGACATGCAATTCCTGTTGCAGGACGTGCTGAAAGTGACCGAGGCCGGGATTCCCGGCTATGAAGATCTGGATGCCGGCTTCACCGCTGCGGTGCTGGAGGAGGCGGGCAAGGTGGCCTCGGATGTGCTGGAGCCGCTGAACAGCGTGGGCGACCAGATCGGCTGCGTGCTGGAAAATGGCGTGGTGCGCACGCCCGATGGCTTCAAACCCGCCTTCGCCGCGATGAAAGAGGGCGGCTGGACCGCGCTCGATTGCGACCCCGATTATGGCGGGCAGGGCCTGCCCTATGTCATGGGCACGGCCGTGGGCGAGATTTTTGTCAGCGCGAACATGGCCTTCAACATGTATCAGGGCCTGACCCACGGCGCCTATTCCGCGATCCATGCCCATGGCACGGCAGAGCAGAAAGCCACCTATCTGCCCAAGATGGTCTCCTGCGACTGGACCGGCACGATGAACCTGACCGAGCCGCATTGCGGCACCGATCTGGGCCTGTTGCGCACCAAGGCCGAACCGCAGGCCGATGGCAGCTACAAGATCACCGGCCAGAAGATCTTCATCTCGGCGGGCGAACATGATCTGGCCGAAAACATCATCCATCTGGTGCTGGCCAAGGCCCCCGGTGGCGGCGAAGGAACCAAGGGCATCTCGCTGTTCATCGTGCCGAAATTCATGGTCAATGCCGATGGCAGCTTGGGCGCCCGCAACCCGGTCTCGGTCGGCAAGATCGAAGACAAGATGGGCATTCACGGCAATGCCACCTGCGTGCTGAACTATGACGGCGCCACCGGCTTCCTGCTGGGCGAGCTGCACAAGGGCATGCGCGCCATGTTCACCATGATGAACGAGGCGCGGCTGGGCGTCGGCCTGCAAGGCTATGCCGTGGCCGAAGCCGCCTATCAGAACGCGCTCGATTACGCCAAGGACCGCCTGCAAGGCCGCGATGTCACCGGCGTCAAGAACACCACCGGTCCCGCCGATCCGCTGATCGTGCATCCGGACATCCGCCGCAACCTGATGGATCAGAAAAGCTTCGTCGAGGGCGCCCGCGCGCTGACCTTCTGGGGCGCGTCGCTGATCGACCGCCACCGCCGCATGGATGATGCGGCGGCGGATGGCCTGATCGGCCTGCTGACCCCGGTGATCAAGGGCTTCCAGACCGACAAGGGCTTTGACATGGCGGTGCAGGCCCAGCAGATCTACGGCGGCCATGGCTATATCGAAGAATGGGGCATGAGCCAGTTCGTGCGCGATGCCCGGATCGCCATGATCTATGAAGGCGCCAATGGCGTGCAGGCGCTGGACCTCGTGGGCCGCAAACTCGCCACCGATGGCGGCAAGCATGTGATGGCATTTTTCGAGATGGTGAAGGCCGAATGCAAGGCGCATGACAGCGACGACCGCATGAAACCCTTCACCGAGGCGCTGAAACTGGCCTCCAAACAGATGCAGCAAGCAGGCATGTTCTTCATGCAGAATGGCATGAAGAACCCCAATGCCGCGCTGGCGGGCAGCTATGATTTCATGCATCTGATGGGCCATGTCTGCCTCGGCCTGATGTGGACCCGCATGGCCAAAGCCGCCCTCACCGCGCTGGACGCAGGGGCCGCCGATAAAACCTTCTACGAGACAAAGATCGCCACCGGGCGCTATTACATGGCGCGCCACATGCCGGCCTGCGCCCTGCACCTCGCTCGCATCGAAACCGGCGCCGATCCGGTGATGGCGCTGGCCGCCGAGGCGTTCTAATGTGGCGGGGTGCGATTTTTCTCCGAAAAATCGCGCCCCAGCCAACCGGAGACGCCCTATGCCCCGCCGCTTTCGCCTGACCCGCCGCTTCCCCGTCGCCATGACCGAAGACGGCTATCGCCGCCTGCGCGCCTTCGCCCATGAGGCCGGTCTGGATGAGGGCGAGGCGCTGTCTTTCCTGTTTGAAAATTGGACCAGCGTGATCGACCATGACACGATGACCCACCGCCTGCGCCTGTTCAACGCCGAGCTGGAAGATCGCAAGCGCTGAGCCTGTGGCTGGCTGCGGACGCCTTCGGCGGGAGGATATTTAGGGCCAAGATGAAATGCAGGTCCACACCGTTCCGCGGCCCGCCTTGGCTATGCGTATGGCAGAACGGGGCTTCACCTTGGGCGGTCATCGGCTTCCCAGCCTGTACCGCCCCACCAATGAACCCGCATAAAGTTAAGATTTGGTTATTCATCTTGGCCCAAATATCCTGCGGGGGTGTGGGGGCGCAAAGCCCCCACCTCGGTTGATTACAGGGAGCTGACCCATGACATTCACCCTCCATTGCTTTGGCGAATCCGGGCACAGCTACAAGGTCGCCCTGATGCTGCGCCTGGCCGGGTTCGACTGGCAGCCGCGCTTTGTGGATTTCTTCGGCGGCGAGGCGCGCAGCCCTGCTTTCCGCGCGCTGAACCCGATGGGCGAATGCCCGGTCTTGCAGGAGGGCGACGCGGTGCTGACCCAATCCGGCATGGTCCTGTTCCATCTTGCCGACCGGTCCGGCCAGTTCGGCGGCACCACGCCCGAGGCGCGCGATGAGGTGCTGCGCTGGATCCTGTGGGACAATCACAAATTCTCGGCCCAGATCGGCACATGCCGCTTCCTGATGAATTTCCTGCCCGAAGCCAAGCGCCCGGCCGAGGTGATCGCTTTCACCCAAGGCCGCATCCGTGCCGCCTGTCAGGTGCTGGAGGCCCATTTGGCCCGCCGCGACTGGGTGGCGGACAGCGCCCCCACCATCGCCGATTTCTCTTGCTGTTCCTACCTTTACTACCCAGAACCCTTCGGCTTTGACCGTGCCGAATGGCCTGCCATCGACCGTTGGCTTTCCCGCATTTCCGCCCTGCCGGGCTGGGCGCATCCCTATGATCTCATGCCCGGAAACCCGGCGGATCGCGCGGCGGCAAAGTGACGTGACGTGAGGGTCACGTCACCCTTTTCGCGACGTGACGGCATTTACACTTTGGGCAGGAAGCCCTGTTAGGCTGCCCGCAGATCGACTGGGAGGATACGATGACCGAAGCCTTTATCTATGACGCGATCCGCAGCCCGCGCGGCAAGGGGCGCCCGGATGGCGCGTTGCATGAGGTGACCTCGGTTGCCCTTTCGGCGCAGATGCTGAACGGGTTGAAGGCGCGCAACGGGCTGGAGGGCCATGCGGTCGAGGATGTGATCTGGGGCAATGTCACCCAGGTGGGCGAGCAGGGCGGCTGCCTGGCGCGCTCGGCCGTGCTGGCCTCCGATCTCGATCAGGCGATTCCCGGCCTGGCGATCAACCGCTTCTGCGCCTCGGGGATGGAGGCGGTGAACATCGCCGCCAATCAGGTGAAGGGCGGGGCAGGGGCCGCCTACATCGCCGGCGGGGTGGAGATGATGAGCCGCGTTGCCATGGGCAGTGATGGCGCGGCCATTGCGGTCGATCCCGCGCTGGCGCTGAAAACCTATTTCGTGCCGCAGGGCATCAGCGCCGACATCATCGCCACCGAATATGGTTTCACCCGCGATATGGCCGATGCCCTGGCCGTGGAAAGCCAGCACCGCGCGGCGGCGGCCTGGGCCGACAACCGCTTTGCCAAATCCATCGTGCCGGTCACCGATCGCAACGGCCTGACCATTCTGGCCCATGATGAATACATGCGCCCCGGCACCGATCTGGCGGCGCTTTCCGGCCTCAAGCCCGCTTTCAAGGATATGGGCGAGACGATGCCGGGCTTCGACAAGATCGCCCTGATGAAATACCCGCATCTGGAGCGGATCGAGCATATCCACCACGCGGGCAACAGCTCGGGCATCGTGGATGGCGCGGCGGCGGTGCTGATCGGCAATGCCGATTTCGGCCGCGCCCATGGCTTGACCCCGCGCGCCCGCATCCGTGCCACCGCCAAGATCGGCACCGATCCGACCATCATGCTCACCGGCCCGGTCCCGGTCACCGCGAAAATCCTGCGCGACAGCGGCATGACCATTGGCGACATCGACCTGTTCGAGGTGAACGAGGCCTTCGCCTCGGTCGTCCTGCGCTTCCAGCAAGCCTTCGACGTGGACCCCGCGCGGGTCAACGCCAATGGCGGCTCCATCGCCATGGGGCACCCGCTGGGCGCCACCGGCGCCATCATCATCGGCACCCTGCTGGATGAGCTGGAGCGGACCGGCAAATCCACCGGCCTCGCCACGCTTTGCATCGCCAGCGGCATGGGGGCTGCCACGATCATTGAGCGGGTCTGACCATGTGCCGGGCCATGGGTTGCAATCAGGGGTTGATTCTTGCAAGTTGTGCCAGAGTGGCGCAGAATGCAAATCATCCCCGGCTGATGGCGCCGGGACTGGAAAGGCCCCGCGATGTTCAGCCGGATGCAGGCTCTGCTGACCGACCTGACCCTTTGCTTCGAGCGCGGGGATTTTGCGGGCGTGATCGGGCATTACGATTTTCCGCTGCCGCTGGAGCTGGAAGACCGCAAGCTGCTGATGACGCGCCCGTCAGAGCTGGAGGCCTTGCTGCGCGAATTGCTGGCAAAGCGGCGGCGCGCGCGCTTCGCCTCTACCCGGGCCGAGATCATGGCGCTGGAACTGCCACGCCGCGCGCGGTTTCGCGCCTGGGTGCGCTATCACCACATGGATGCGGCGGGCAGCGTGATCGACCATTCCGACCGCATCTTCCATTGCCGGGATCGCGGGCGCCGTCTGCTGATCGAGGCGCTGGAGGTGACCCGCATGCCCCATGCCGATACCGCAGGCTGGGTGACCATGCGGCGTATTTCGGCCTGAGGGCGCGGGCGCCCGGCCAGGGGGGCGCATGATGCCAAAACTTGATCTGAGCCAGATGCCGATGAAAACCGGCTCCATCTACCCCGAACCCTATGCAGGCATGATGCAGGGCCGCAGCAGCCTCCGGCTGGGCGAGGCCGGCGGGCTTACGCAATTCGGCGTCAATCTGGTGACGCTGCAACCCGGCGCCCTCTCCTCGCTGCGGCATTGGCACCTGAACGAGGATGAATTCGTCATGGTGACGGCGGGCGAATGCGTCATGGTCACCGATGCCGGCGAAACGCTGATGCGGGCGGGCGATTGCGCCGCCTTCCCGGCAGGCCGCGCCGATGGCCACCATTTCCTGAACCGCAGCGCCGCGCCTGCGGTGTTTCTGGTGGTCGGCACCAAGGCCCCGCGTGAGGTGGCAACCTATGCCGATGTTGACCTCCGGGTCGAGATCGAGGGCGGCAAGGCCCGCTTCACCTATCGCGATGGCAGCGATTGGGAGGGCCCGCGCTGATGCCCAAACTCGCGCGCCCGCCCTTCGCCACCGAGGAGGACCACCAGCACCCGATTCTCGGCGGTGGCATCGGGACCTATCACTATCAACTGCTCTCCGACCCCGGCGGCCTGACCCAGTTCGGCGCCTTCATCGAGGAATTGCCGCCCGGCTCCACCTCTGGCCGCCGCCATTGGCACGCGACCGAGGATGAGATGATCCTGATGCTTTCGGGCGAGGTGGTGCTGGTGGAGGACGAGGAGACCCCCCTGCACCCCGGCGACGTTGCCTGCTGGCCCGCCGGAGCGCCGATCGGCCACCGGCTCGACAACCGGTCGCAGGCGCCCGCGCGCTATCTGGTGATCGGCACCCGCAACCGGCAGGACACCATCCATTACACCGATCACGACCTGATCACGATCAAGGACGGCCCGGCCCGGCACTATCTGCACCGCGACGGCAGCCCCTACCCGACAGACTGAACCCGCCACATTCATCTTGGCACAAATATCCCGCGGGGGTGCGGGGGCGCGAAGCCCCCGCGGCAACCGCACCCGAGAGGAGGACGCAATGACCGATTTCACCTATGCCGTCGATGCCGATGGCGTCGCCACCATCACCTGGGATGTGGCCGCGAAAAGCATGAATGTCATGTCGCTGGAGGGCTTTGCCCTGCTCGACCGCCATATCGACACCGCCTTGGCCGATCCTGCCGTGAAAGGGGTGATCGTCACCTCCGGCAAGAAGGATTTCGCGGGCGGGATGGATCTGAACGTCATCGCGCAGATGCGGGCCGGGGGGGCGCAGGCGATCTTTGATGGCGTGATGCAGATGCATGCCGTGCTGCGCAAGATCGAGCGCGCGGGCATGGACCCGAAAACCCTGAAGGGCGGCAAACCCATCGTGGCCGCGCTGCCCGGCACCGCTTTGGGCATCGGTCTGGAACTGCCGCTCTCTTGCCACCGCATCATCGCCGCCGATAATCCCAAGGCCAAGATCGGCCTGCCGGAAATCATGGTCGGCATCTTCCCCGGCGCGGGCGGCACCACCCGCCTGGTCCGCAAGCTCGGCGCCATGATGGCCGCACCCTTCCTGCTGGAAGGCAAGCTCAGCGATCCGCAAAAGGCCAAAGCCGCCGGCATCATCGACGAGGTCGTCGCCCCCGAGGCGCTGCTGGCGCGGGCGAAAGAGTGGGTTCTGGCCGCCAAGGAGGCCGATCTGGTGAAGCCCTGGGATGCCAAGGGCTACAAGATGCCCGGCGGCGCGCCCTATCACGCGGCGGGTTTCATGACCTTCGTGGGCGCCTCGGCCATGGTCAATGGCAAGACCCAAGGTGTCTATCCGGCGGCCAAGGCGCTGCTTTCGGCGGTCTATGAAGGCGCGCTGGTGCCCTTCGACACCGCCCTGAAGATCGAGGCGCGGCAATTCACCTCCGTGCTGATGAACCCCTCGGCCAGCGCCATGATCCGGTCACTGTTCATCAACAAGGAGGCGCTGGAAAAAGGCGCCAACCGCCCGCAAGTCGCCGATCAGACCGTGCAGCGCGTCGGCATCATCGGCGCGGGCATGATGGGCGCGGGCATTGCCTATGTCTCGGCCCTTGCCGGGATCGAGGTCGTCCTGATCGACGCCACTCCCGAGGCCGCCGACCGGGGCCGCGCCCATTCCGAGGGCCTGCTCGACAAGGGCATGAAGCGCGGCAAGGTCACGGCTGCGAAAAAGGCCGAAGTGCTGGCCCGCATCACCGCCACCACCGATTACGCCGCCCTCGCAGGCTGCGACCTGATCGTCGAGGCGGTGTTTGAAGACCCGAAGGTCAAGGCCGAGGTCACTGCCCGCGTCGAGGCCGCCATCCCCGCCGATTGCATCTTCGCCACCAATACCTCCACCCTGCCGATCACCAGCCTCGCCCAAGCCAGCACCCGCCCCGAGCAGTTCATCGGCATTCACTTCTTCTCGCCGGTCGACAAGATGAACCTGGTGGAGATCATCAAGGGCCGCGCCACCGGCGACCGCGCCGTCGCCAAGGCGCTGGATTTCGTGCGCCAGATCCGCAAGACCCCCATCGTGGTGAACGACGCCCGCTTCTTCTACGCCAATCGCTGCATCATCCCCTATATCAACGAGGGCATCCGCATGGTCGCCGAAGGGGTGGAACCGGCGCTCATCGAAAACGCCGCACGCCTCGTCGGCATGCCGCTCGGGCCGCTGCAACTGGTCGATGAAACCTCCATCGACCTTGGGGTGAAGATCGCCAAGGCGACCCGCGCCGCCATGGGCGACGCCTACCCGGATGGCGCTGTGGATGCGGTGATCTTCCGCATGGCCGACCTCGGGCGGCTGGGTCGCAAGGCCAATGCGGGCTTCTATGCCTATGATGAGAAAGGCAATCGTCTCGGCCTCTGGGACGGCCTCGCCGCCGAATGGCCGGTGGCCGACACGCAACCCGATCTCGCCACCGTGCAACACCGCCTGCTGATGGCACAGGTGCTGGAGGCCGTGCGCGCGCTGGAAGAGGGCGTGCTGACCGACATCCGCGAGGGCGATGTGGGCGCCATTCTGGGCTGGGGTTTCGCGCCTTGGTCGGGCGGCCCCTTCGGCTGGCTGGATATTCTGGGCCAGGCCCGCGCGGTCGAGATCTGCGACGATCTCACCACCCGCTTCGGTCCGCGCTTCACCGCACCGCAAAGCCTGCGCGACATGGCCGCGAAAGGCACCACCTTCTACCCAAGCGCCGCCCCCGCCACCAAGGCCGCCTGAACCCCAAACCAAACGAAGGGCGCCCCGTCGCGCCCTTCAACCTGATGAAAATATCCTCAGGGGGTGAATGGGCCGAAGGCCCAGAGGGGGCGCGAGCGCCCCCTTTTTCTTGAATCGGGGCCCCCCCCTTACGCCGCCTCCCGCCGTGCCGCGCGGCTGCCCGGCTTGCTGTCGCTCCGCAAAGGCCCGGCCCCCGGCTCGCGCATCAGCTCTTCGATGAACAGGCTCAGCAATTGCGGCCGCCCGCTCACGCCCGCCTTGCGATAAATCGCATTGGTCTGCGCCTTTACCGTGCCCTCCGAGGTCTCGCGCAGCGCCGCGATTTCGGCGGTGGACATGCCCTTGATCGCAAACAGCGCCACATCGCGCTCTGCCGGGGTCAGGCCCCATTCGGCAAAGCGCTCGGCCAGCAAGTCATTGAATTCGCCCGAGGCGCGCCGCAGGCTGGCCTCGGCATGGTTGCGCTCGCCCAGCACCAGCCACAGCGCATAGGCCCCCAGCGCCAGCCCGGTGATCAGGCCGATCGCGGCGCCCAGCTCGATCATTTCGCGCAATTGCCACGAGATCGGCCGGTCGCGCAGCCCCACCACCGAGGACAGGATGTCGAACAAAAACACGGCGGCACACAGCACTTGCAAGGTCATCAGCAGGCCGATGCCAATGGTGCCGCGCGTCAGATATTGGCGCAGCGTCCTGCGCGGGAGGGGGGTCATTCCTGCTCCGTATCAACAGAAGTCTCGTCGCCAATCGTCGTCCCCGGCTCCACCAGATCGACAACCTTGCCGCCATCGCTCTCCGTACGCGTGGCTGTCATGCTGCCCACGGTCGCATTGGTGCCGCCGGTGACCCCCTCGCCCTTGGCCATGCGCGGGATCATCGCCTCATAATCGCGCAGGATCTCGCCCGTGTTCGGGTTGATCACGATCTCGCGCCGCATATCGCCCTGCACGGCATTCACCCGCAGCCGCCCCAGCCAAGTATAGCTGGTCTCGATGCGCTGATAGCCCTGCTCGCGCAGTTGCCGCTTCACGGTTTCCGCCACGCTTTCCGCCAGGGCCGGCCAGGCCAGCGCCAGCATGGTTGCAACTCCCAGCATGATCCTGCGCATCGTCATCTCCAGCCAATCCCTTTCAAACCCAGGCGCCACCCCGCCTTGCGGCAGGGTGGCTGGATGTCAAGCTCCGGGCGGAACCCTCAACCTTTGTGAACCTCTCACCAGAAACGACACTGGGTCAAGCGCCCGGCCTTGCGCATGTCAGTCGCGGCAATGCATCTGGCGCGGGGTCCAGACGCATTCGCCCCCGCTCGTCTCGACCGAGCTGCGGCCCTGCGCCGGGGCGCCCATGCCTTCGCCATCCGCCATGGTCTCGCGGATGCGCGGCTCGATCTCGTCGGGATCGACGCCCAGATCGGTCACGTCATCCACGGTGCCATCCAGCGTCATGGGTTCTTCGACCTGCGGCTCGTCGATCTGCGGCTCATCAACATTGATCCCGTCCCCCGAGCCGCCATCCTCCGAGCCGCCATCGGCCGGCTGGTCCACCGGCTCGCCCGAGCAAGCCTCGCAGAAATCCGGGCTGCCGCCGGTCCACATATCCGGCTCGCCTTCCGGCATCGGATCGACGGCCACTTCCGGCTCGTCCACCGACACCAGACCGCCATCATCCACCGGCGTCTCATCGCCCTCGGCCAGGGCCGGGCCCGCCAGCAGGGCCGAAACCGCCACGCTCACCAACAGCTTGCGCAGGTTTGCAGTCATCATCTCTCAATACTCCACGTCACGTGTGA
>NZ_JAEULU010000295.1 GCF_016792925.1 Gemmobacter sp. | reverse complement strand
TGGGCCGGGCGGGCTGGTGCGGCGCCGAGACCGATCTGGGCGTCACGGCGACATGGCTTTGCACCGGCGAAGGGGCGCCGCGCCCCTTCACCTTCGCCGACCGGCTGCGCCCCGGTGCCGCCGAGGTGGTGGCGGGCCTGTTGCAGCAGGGCATGGCGGTGCGGCTGGTCTCGGGGGATACGCCCGGCGCGGTGGCGGCCATGGCCGCGCGTCTGGGCATCAGCGATTACAGCGCAGGCACCCTGCCCGCCGAGAAGGCCGCGCTGGTGGCCGCTCTGACGGCAGAGGGGCGGCGCGTGCTGATGGTGGGCGACGGGCTGAACGACACGGCGGCGCTGGCGGCGGCGCATGTCTCGATCTCGCCCGCCACGGCGCTGGATGCCGCGCGCACGGCGTCCGACATCGTGCTGCTGGGGCAGGATATGGCCCCGATCTCTGACGCGCTGCGCATCGCCCGGCAATCCACCCGGCGCATCCGTGAAAACTTTGCGATCTCGGCGCTTTACAATGTGGTCGCCGTGCCGCTGGCGCTGGTGGGGGCGGCCACGCCACTGGCGGCGGCGCTGGCCATGTCGCTGTCGTCGATCTCGGTCACGCTGAACGCGCTGAGGCTGAAATAATGGAAATCCTGACCATCCTCATTCCGGTCTCGCTGTTTCTGGGCGGGATCGGGCTTGTGGCCTTTTTCTGGGCGCTGAAAAAGGGCCAGTTCGACGACCCCCATGGCGATGCCAACCGCATCCTCACCAAGGATTACGACGAGCGCCCCAAGCCCTGACCGCGCCGGGGGGCTGTCTGCCCCCCGACCCCCGAGGATATTTTTGAACAGATGAAAGACGCCTTATTCATCTGTTTGCAAATATCCTGCGGGGGGAGGCCCGGCACGGGCCGTGGGGGGCGCAAAGCCCCCCGTTACAACGCCGCAGCCAGCCGGACGCCTTGATCTATGGCGCGTTTTGCGTCCAGTTCGGCCGCCACATCGGCGCCGCCGATGATGTGGCAGGGCAGGCCCAGGGCCTCGATCCCGGCGGCGAGGCTGCGGTCGGGGGTCTGGCCCGCGCAGATCACCACCGTATCTACCGGCAGCAGCTGCGGCGTGCCGTTCACCGTGACGTGCAGCCCTTCGGGTGTGATCGCCTCATAGCTGACGCCGCCCAGCATCTTCACGCCCTTCATCTGCAAGGTCGCGCGGTGAATCCAGCCGGTTGTCTTGCCCAGTTTGCGGCCCGGTTTCTCGGGTTTGCGTTGCAAAAGCCAGACCTCGCGCGCGGGCGCTTCGGGGCGGGGGCCCTCGGGGGCGAGGCCGCCCGGCACCTCGGCCGGGTCGCCGACCCCCCATTCCTGCCGCCACAGCGCGGCGTCGAGCGTGGGGCTGGTGCCGTGATGCACCAGATATTCCGCCACATCAAAGCCGATGCCGCCCGCGCCCACCACGGCCACGCGCGCGCCGACCGGGGCGCCGCGCAAGACCTCGCGGTAGCCCAGCACCTGCGGCGCGTCCTCGCCGGGGATGCCGGCGGGGCGGGGGGTGATGCCAGTGGCAAGGATGACCGCATCAAAGCCCGCCAGATCCGCCGCCGTCACCTCGTGCCCGAGGCGGGGTTTCACCGCGCTGGCGGTCAGCCGCGCGGCGAACCAGTCGATCAACCCGCGAAACTCCTCTTTGCCGGGGATGGAGGCGGCCAGATGCAATTGCCCGCCCACCTGCGGGCTGCGGTCGAACAGGGTCACCTCATGGCCGCGCTCGGCGGCGGTGAGGGCGGCAGAGAGGCCCGCAGGCCCGGCCCCGACGACTGCAAGACGTTTCGGCGCGGTGGTGGTGGTGATGACCAGCTCGGTTTCATGGCAGGCGCGCGGGTTCACAAGGCAGGAGGTCAGCTTGCCGCTGAACGTATGATCCAGACAGGCCTGATTGCAGGCGATGCAGGGGGCGATCTGCGCCGCCTTTCCGGCCGCCGCCTTGGCGACGAAATCGGGGTCCGCAAGGAAGGGCCGCGCCATCGAGACCATATCGGCCATGCCGCTGGACAGCAGCCCTTCCGCCACCTCGGGCGTGTTGATGCGGTTGGAGGTGATGACCGGAATGCCCACTTCGGGGCGCAGCCGCGCCGTCAGATGCGCGAAGGCCGCGCGCGGCACCGAGGTGGCGATGGTGGGCACTCGCGCCTCATGCCAGCCGATACCGGTGTTCAGCACATCGGCCCCGGCGGCCTCGATGGCATGGGCCAGCTGCACGACCTCTTCCCATGTCGAGCCGTTGGGGATCAGGTCGATGAGCGAGATGCGATAGATCAGCAGCCCCGGCCCGAGCGCCGCGCGCACCCGTGCCACCACCTCGACCGGCAGGCGCATGCGGTTTTCGTAAGCGCCGCCCCAGCGATCTGCGCGGCGGTTCACATGGGTGACGAGGAACTGGTTCAGGAAATAGCCCTCTGACCCCATGACCTCCACCCCGTCATAGCCCGCCTCCATGGCACGGGCGGCGGCGGTGGCGATGTCGGCGATCTGCTTTTCGATGCCGGCCTCGTCCAGCTCCTTGGGCGGAAAGGGCGAGATCGGCGATTTGACGGCAGAGGCCGAGACGCAATCGGGGCCATAGGCATAGCGGCCCGCATGCAGAATCTGCATGGCGATGCGCCCGCCTGCATCATGCACGCGGTCGGTGACCAGCCGGTGATTGGCGATGTCTTGCGCGGAGAACAGGCCCGCCGCGCCGGGAAACACGCCGCCCTCGCGGTTGGGTGCCATGCCGCCGGTGACCATCAGCCCCACGCCGCCGCGGGCGCGGGTGGCGTAAAATTCGGCCACGCGGTTCCAGTCGCCGGTTTCCTCCAGCCCGGTATGCATCGACCCCATCATGACGCGGTTCTTCAGCGTGACGGCGCCAAGCGTGATCGGCTGCATCAGATGCGGATAGGTGGTCATGGCTTGGGCCCTCCCTTGGCTTGGCGCCACAGTCGCAAAGCGGCGCGGCGCTGTCACCGGCAACGCTGCGTCATTGACGCGGCGCGAGGCCGGGGGCAGGGTGGCGGCATGAGCCTGACGCCCTACCAGATGCAGCCGCAAGACGATCCCGCGCCGGTGCTGGCGCTGATCCGGGCGGCCTTTGCCGATATGGCGGGGCGGATTGATCCGCCCTCGTCGGCAGGCGCGCTGACCGGGGCAGAGGTGCGGCGGCAGGCGGCAGAGGGCGAGGTCTGGCTGATCGGGCGCGCGCCGGAGGCCTGCGTGTTCCTCACGCCAAAGCCCGGCGCGCTGTATATCGGCAAGCTGGCCACGGCGGAGGGGGCGCGGCGGCGCGGCCATGCGCGGGCCTTGATCACCCTGGCCGAGGCGCGCGCCAGGGCGCTTGGCCTGCCCCTGCTGGAGTTGCAATCTCGCATCGAGCTTGTGGAAAATCATAATGCCTTCAAGGCGATGGGGTTCGCGGTGGTGGGTGCCACTCGGCATCCCGGCTATAGGCGCGACACCAGCCTGACCTTCCGCCGCACCGTCCCGGAGGCCCCATGATCCCAGCACTTCTGACCCTGCTCGCCGCGCAATTGGCGGGCGAGACCCTGACCCGGTTGACCGGCCTGCCGCTGCCCGGCCCGGTGGCGGGCATGTTGATCCTGCTGGCGGGTTTTGCCCTTTGGCGCCCGCTGGTCGAGGTGGTGCGGCCCTTGGCGACCACCATTCTGGGCAATCTGTCCTTGCTGTTTGTGCCGGCAGGCACGGGGGTGGTGGGCCATCTGGACAAGATCGCCGCGCATGGGCTGGGGCTGGCGGTGGTGCTGGTGGTCTCCACCCTGGCCGCGATCGCGGCGGGGGCGCAGGCCTTTGCGGCGGTGGCGAAACTTCTGGGGACGGAGCCGGAGACGTGAGGGATTTTACCGAAATCTGGTCTTACCTCGCGCAAGGCCCTTTGCTGTGGCTGACAGCGACGCTGGCGGCCTATGCCATTGGGAATGCCTGCTTTCAGGCAGCAGGGCGGCGGCCTTTCGTCAATCCGGTGCTGATTGCGGTGGCCTTGCTGGCGGGGTTGCTGTGGCTGACCGCGACGCCCTACCCGGTTTACTTCGAGGGCGCGCAATTCGTGCATTTTCTGCTGGGGCCCGCCACGGTCGCGCTGGCGCTACCCTTGTGGGACAATCTGGGCCATGTGAGGCGCGCGGCCCTGCCCTTGCTGGCGGCGCTGCTGGCGGGGTCAACCGTCGCGGTGGTCAGCGCGTTGGCGCTGGCGGTGGGCTTCGGGATCGAGGGCGAGGTTCTGGCCTCGCTGGCGCCCAAATCGGCCACCGCGCCAGTGGCGCTTGGCATTTCAGCCAGCCTTGGCGGCTCGCCCACGCTGACGGCGGTGCTGGTCATCCTGACCGGCATTGTGGGGGCGATCTGCACGACGCCCCTGCTGAATGCGCTTGGCATCCGCGACTGGCGCGCGCGCGGCTTTGCCACCGGCGTGGCCGCCCATGGCATCGGCACGGCGCGGGCCTTTCAGGTTCACCCGACCGCCGGGGCCTTTGCGGGGCTTGGCATGGGGCTGAACGCAGTTCTCACCGCATTCCTGGCGCCGCTGGTGCTGCGGTTGTTTCAGTAAAGCCCGTTCGTGGCGCCAAGCGCCTCGTTCAGCGCGTCTTGCAGCGGGTCGCCGCTGGGGGAGGGCGGCGGAGGCGGGGCCACATTGCCCGAACTGGCCGCCTGACCGCCAGTCTGACCGCCAGTCTGGCCGCCCAGATCGACCGGCAGGTTCGACCCCGGCGCCGGCCCTCCGATATTGCCCGCCGGGATCATGTCGCCCGGCTGTTGCGAGCTGGCGCTGATCTGGCCCTTGCGCGGTTGCGGCGGCAGCAGGGGCAGCGGCTGCGGCGGCACGCCCTCATGGATGCGCACCATGACCTCGTGCCAGATTTCCGCCGGAAGGCCCGCACCCGTCACGCCCTGAAGCTGGCGGTTGTCGTCATAGCCCATCCAGACCCCGACCACATAATTGGCCGAAAAGCCGATGAACCAGGCATCGCGAGCGCCATTGGTGGTGCCGGTCTTGCCCGCCACCGGGCGCTCGCCCATCCGCGCGCGGCCGCCGGTGCCGCTTTCCACCACCTGAGTCAGCATGTAGATCAGCTGCTGCGCGGCCTCGGTCTGGATCACGCGCTCGCCGATCCCGCCATCCTGCCCGATCAGCTCGGCCTCCTCGCCCTGCAATTGCAGGCTGACAAGGCCGTAAGGCTTCACTGCCGAACCGCCATTCAGAATGCCCGCATAGGCGCCGGTCATCTCCAGCAGGGTGCTTTCGCTGGCCCCAAGCGCCAGTGCAGGCCCGGCCGCCAGATCGCTTTTCAGCCCGAATTGCGAGGCGACCTGCCGCACCACGTCGCGCCCCACCGCTTCGGAGATTTTCACCGCCGGGATGTTGCGGCTTTCGGCCAGGGCGCGGATCAGGGTGATCGGGCCATCATATTTCTTGTCGTAATTCTCGGGCGACCAGGGGCCTGAACCCTTGATATTGATTGTTAGCGGGCTGTCATCCACAATATCCAGCGGGCTATAGCCCAGATCCAGCGCAGCGGCATAGACGAAGGGCTTGAAGGTCGATCCGGTCTGGCGCAACGCCTGCGTGGCGCGGTTGAAGCTGCCGGCCCCTTGGGTCTTGCGCCCGCCCACCATGGCGCGCACGGCGCCGTCGGCGCTCATCACCACGATGGCGGCCTGCGCCTCGGACCCGGCTTTCACCTTGGTGTCAAAGATATGCGCAAGCCCGGCCTCGGCCTTGCGCTGGATCTGCTGGTCCAGCGTGGTGCGGATGATCACGTCCTCGGTCGTGTCCTTGGTCAGGAAGGTAGGGCCGGATTCCATCACCCAATCGGCAAAGAAACCGCCCGCGTTCTTGGCCGCCGCTTCCGACAATTGCGCGGGTTTCGTGCGGGCCTCGGCGGCCTCGGCGGCGGTCAGATAGCCCTGCTCCTCCATCAGGCCGATGATGACATTGGCGCGATCCTGCGCGCGTTGCAGGTTGGAGGTGGGGGCATAGCGCGACGGCGCCTTGAGCAGGCCCGCCAGCATCGCCGCCTCGGAGGCGCTGACATTGGCCGCCGATTTGCCGAAATAGCGCTGCGACGCGGCCTCGAACCCCCGGGCACCCGCGCCCAGATAGGCCCGGTTGAAATAGATCGTCAGGATTTCGGCCTTGGAATATTTGGCCTCCATCGCCAGCGAGAAGGGGATTTCCTTCACCTTGCGCCAGACGCCCCCGGCGCGGCAATCTTCCTCATACTCGCCCTCGGTCTTCCACAGCGCGGGGTCATATTGCACGCCAAGGCACAGCAATTTGGCCACCTGCTGCGTGATGGTGGAGCCGCCATTGCCCGAAAGCGGCCCCCGGCCTTCGGCGAGGTTGATCTTGATGGCCGAGGCAATGCCGCGCGGGCTGATGCCCAGATGGCCGTAGAACCGCTTGTCCTCGGTCGCAACCACTGCCTCGCGCAGGTATTTCGAGACGTGATCCGAGGTGATCATGCCGCCGAAGGTCTCGCCCCGCCAAGCGTAAACCTGGCCGTCGCGATCCAGCATGGTGACCGAACCGCGCGCGCGGGCATCGACCAGCGCGCTCACCTCGGGCAGTTGCTGGTAGAAATAGGCGGTGGAGCCCGCCACGATCAGCGCAACCAGCGCGGTGACCCGCCAGCCGACGCCCCAGATGATGCGCCAGACCAGCGAGAGCAAGCCGAGGATCAGCGTCAGGATCAGCCCATGTTTGCGCGGGCTGGCCTTGCGCGGGCTGCGCTTGGGCGGGCCGGGCTTTCTGGGCGGCGGCGTGCCGCGCCCAGAGCCGCCCCCCGAGCCGCCCCCCGCGGGTTTGGCGCTTTTGGCCGCAGGCCTGCCATAGCGCCGATCCGCCACAAGGGGCGCGCCCGATTTTCCCGATCCACTCATGCCCGATACGCCTGTGATCTTTGTCTTTTGCCGGAATCTTACCCTGCCGCGTCGCGAATGTGGAGTGGGCGCGAGGGCGATTCGCAATTCCATGCCGCTCAAAAATTCATCATGCGCGGGTGATTGTGCAAAAAATGTGCAACATGCGCGCAGTTCTCCAGTGCCGGCAAGGCTGAAAACTTGTGCATGTGCAGCATTCCCCGCCTTCTTGAGGGCGCAAGGTCCGACGCGCCAGCCTCGGGCCGCCTGCCAGAAAAAGGGGATCACAGGTGAAACTGATCATCGCTGCAATCAAGCCGTTCAAGCTGGAGGAGGTCCGCGAGGCGCTGACCACCATTGGCGTGCGCGGCATGATGGTAACCGAAATCAAGGGCTTCGGCTCGCAGTCGGGCCATACCGAGATCTATCGCGGGGCCGAATATGCCGTGAATTTCGTGCCGAAGGTGCGGCTGGAAATCGTCGTGTCCGACAGCCTTGCCGATCAGGTGGTCGAGACCATCCGCAGCACGGCGCGCACCGACAAGATCGGTGACGGCAAGATTTTTGTGCTGGATGTCGAGGCTGCGGTGCGGGTGCGCACCGGCGAGACCGACGACGACGCGCTGTGAACGGACCAGGGTGGAAGGGGACAAAAACACCATGAAAAACAAGATGAAACTTGCCAGCCTGGGCGCGGTTTCCGCGCTGGCCGGCCTGCCCGCCATGGCACAGGAGGCGGCCACCGCGACCACCGCCGCCGCAGCGCCGCTCGCGCCCTATACGTTCGAGCAAAGCGTGAACAATGGCGACGTGGCCTGGATGTCGATCTCGACCGTCCTCGTGCTGATGATGATCGTGCCGGGCCTTGGCCTGTTCTATGGCGGGCTTGTGCGCTCCAAGAACATGCTGTCGGTGCTGACGCAGGTCTTTGCGATCTGCGCGGTGGTGTCGATCATCTGGATCACCTACGGCTATTCGCTGGCCTTCACCTATGGCGGCGCGCTGGATACCTATGTTGGCGGCTTCTCCAAGCTGTTCCTGTCGGGCGTTGACGTGAACTCCAAGGTGGCGACCTTCACCAATGGCGTTTATCTGCCCGAATTCACCTTCATCGCCTTCCAGATGACCTTCGCCTGCATCACCCCGGCGCTGATCGTCGGCGCCTTTGCCGAGCGGATCAAGTTTTCGGCGCTGATGGTGTTCGTCGTGCTGTGGGTGACGCTGATCTATTTCCCGATGGCCCATATGGTCTGGTGGTGGGGCGGCCCGGATTTCCTCGCGCAGGAACAGACCGCCAAGCTGATCGCAGAGGCCGCAGGCGACACCGCCGCCGCCGAGACGGCCGCGGCCAATCTGGCTGCCAATGGTCTGCTGTGGAACTGGGGCGCGCTGGACTTTGCGGGTGGCACCGTGGTGCATATCAATGCCGGGATTGCGGGCCTTGTGGGCTGCATCGTGATCGGCAAGCGCGTGGGCTATGGCAAGGAATCCATGGCGCCGCACTCGCTGACCATGACGATGATTGGCGCGGCCCTGCTGTTCGTGGGCTGGTTCGGTTTCAACGCCGGGTCCAACCTGGAAGCGAATGCCATCACCGCGCTGGCCATTGTGAACACCTTCGTGGCCGCCTGCGCCGGTGGCGTGGCCTGGATGTTCATCGAATGGGCGATGAAGGGCAAGCCGTCGCTGCTGGGTCTGGTTTCGGGCGTCGTGGCCGGTCTGGTGGCGGTCACCCCGGCGGCTGGCTTTGCTGGGCCGATGGGCTCGGTCGTGCTGGGTCTCGTCGCCGGTGTGCTTTGCTTCCTGTTCGTGGCCTATGCCAAGAACGCGTTCAAGCTGGATGACAGCCTCGACGTGTTCGGCGTGCATGGCATCGGCGGCATCATCGGCGCCATCGGCACCGGCATTCTGGTGAACCCCGCCCTTGGTGGCGCGGGCATCCCGGATTACCTGTCGCAACCGGGCACGCTGCAAGTGGCAGAATATGTGGCGTCGACCGCGATCATGGCGCAGGTGAAAGCGGTTCTGTTCACCATCGTCTTCTCGGGGATCGGGTCGTTCATCCTCTACAAGCTGGTGGATCTGACGATCGGCCTGCGCGTGAAGCAGGAAGTGGAGCGCGAAGGCCTCGACATCGCAGAGCATGGCGAGCGCGCCTATTACATGAGATCCCGCAAGGGATTTGACAAAAGGCCCGGAGGAAACTCCGGGCCTTTCTGCGATCTGCGCCTGTGGATCGGCGGCGCGTTTCGGTTAGCGAAGGGTCACGGCGGCGGGGGCCAGCCCGTCGATCTCCACCACGCAGGTTTCGCCCTGCCGGATCGGCCCGACCCCGGCGGGGGTGCCGGTCATGATCACATCGCCGGGCGCCAGCACGATCAGCCGCGACAGATGCGCGATCACCCCGGCCACCGGCCAGATCATCTCTGACAGCGCGGCCTCTTGCCGGGGCTCGCCCTGCACCTTGCAACGGATGCGCCCCTCGGGCGGGGTCGCGCCGGGGCGCAGCGTGCCGATCACCGCCGAGGCATCAAAGCCTTTCGCCATGTCCCAAGGCCTGCGGGCCGCCTTCGCCTCGGCCTGAAGGTCGCGGCGGGTCAGGTCATTGCCCGCCGCATAGCCGAAAACATGCGCCAGCGCATCGCCTGCCGCGATATGGGCGCCGCCGGTGCCGATGGCCACCACCAGCTCGGCCTCGTGATGCAGGTCGGCGGTCATCGGCGGATAGGGGATCACCGCGCCATGCTGCACCAGCGCATCGGCGGGCTTGGCAAAGAAGAAGGGCGGCTCGCGGTCCGGGTCATGGCCCATCTCGCGCGCATGTTCGGCATAGTTGCGCCCGACGCAGAGGATGCGGCGCAGCGGGAATCGCGCGGTCATCCCCTCGACCGGCAGGCTGGGCGGGGCGGGCGGGGCAAAGACATATTCCATCATCATTCTCCGGCTGACAGCGGCAGGCTGCCCGCTGGCCGCCCGCGCTGCAAGAGGCAAGCCCGCCCTTTGCCGCCGAAGATGGGCCTTGCGTGACAGCGCGCGGCTGCCCGTCACGGCGGCGTCGCTTTCCATGACACTCTGCCATCTGCTGTGACAATGGCCGTAGCAACGCCTTGAAACTGCATCCTTTGCTGTTTGATTGCGCGCGCCCCCGCACCCATCCTGACCCTGCAATCAGTCTGCGGAGGGTTTCGCGTGAACCAGCATATCGAAGCGGCCCAGCTTGACGGGCAGACCATCACCGCCGGATCGGCCGCGCCCTGCGCCGCCCGGTTCGAGGCGGTGACCAAGGATTACCGGCTGGACAAGGTGAAGGTCCGCGCCCTGACCGAGGTGAGCTGCACCATCCTGGCCGGCACCACCACCTTCATCACCGGCCCCTCGGGCAGCGGCAAATCCACCTTCCTCAACATCCTCGGGCTGGTGGATCGCCCCGATGCCGGGCGGCTGGAGCTGTTCGGCGCCGATGTCACCGGCCTTGGCGATGCGGCGGCGGCAGATTTCCGGGCCCGCAACATCGGCTTCATCTTTCAGTCCTTCAACCTGATCCCGGTGCTGAGCCTGCGCGAGAATGTGGAATTTCCGTTGCTGCGCCAGCCGATGTCGGGCCGCGCCCGGCGCGACCGTGCGGCGGCCTATCTGGAGGCCGTGGGCCTTGGCGGCCTGATGGATCGCCGCCCCGGCGAGATTTCCGGCGGCCAGCGGCAGCGTGTGGCGGTGGCCCGTGCGCTGGCGCCCGAACCGCGGCTGATCGTGGCCGACGAGCCGACTGCCAATCTGGATACCCGCACCTCGCGCGAGATCGTGGCACTGCTGGCCCGCATGCAGGCCGAGTTCAATACGACCGTGGTGATCTGCACCCATGAGACCCAGCTGATCCCCCCCCACAGCCCGGTGATCGAGATCATCGACGGCCGGGTGGTGTGATCGCAGCCCGACAGGAAAGAGACCCCGAACATGATCTGGAAAATCGCATTTCGCAACCTTGTGAAGAACGCCCGCCGCTCGGTGACCACGGCGCTGGCCATCGGCGTGGGGGGCCTGGCGGCGCTGCTGCTGGGCGGCTTTGTCACCTCGATCTGGTATGGGGTGCAAACCTCGATGATCCAGGATCAGGGCAATCTGCAAATCTATCGCAACGGCTATCTTGAATTTGGCGCCGCCAATCCGGAGGCCTATACGATCCCCGATTGGCAGGCCGCCATCGACGTGATCCGCGCCGATGCCGCACTGGCCGCCGAGATCGCGGTCATCACGCCCCGCATTGATCTGTCCGGCGTGGCGGGCAATGCCGCCACCGGCAATTCCAAGACCTTCATCGGGCAGGGCGTGGTGGCCGCCGATCTGGCGAAGATGCGCCAATGGGATGGCTGGAACATCGGCGAGGCGGGCCTGCCCACCGGCCTGCCGGAAGACCCGGCCTCCGAGGAAGTGGTGGTGGGGCTGGGCATGGCGCGGATGCTGGGCGTCTGCGAGGCCTTGGCCGTGCCCGATTGCAAGGATGCCCCCGAGGCAGGCGCGGGCCGCGAGGCTGACCCCTCGGCCGCCGAATATACCGGGCTGGTGGCGGGCGACGCCGATCTGGCCGGGATCACGGCAGGCGGCACGGGCCAGCCGCAGCTGAACCTGATGGCCGCCACCACCGAGGGCGTGCCGAACATCATCGCCGTGCGCATCGCCGCCGCCAAGGCGCAGGCCGTGCGGGCGCTGGACAATGCCTTTGTGCTGCTGCCTTTCGATCAGGCCCGCGCGCTGGTCTTCGATGGCAGCCCCGAGGCCACCACGATCATGGTGCAGATCCAGGACCCGGACCGCGCCGATGCCGTCAAGGCCCGCATCCAGACCCTGCTGGGCGAGGCGGGCATGGATCTTTCGGCCTATCACTTCACCGAAGTGGACCCGACCTTTACCCGCATCTTCGGCATGTTCGCCTTCATCTTTGCCGTCGTCTCGGCAGTGCTGGCGCTGGTGATCGTCTTCACCATCTTCAACACCGTGTCGATGACCGTGGTGGAGCGGGTGAAAGAGATCGGCACGATCCGCGCCATGGGCTTTCGCCGGGGCTTTGTCGGGCGGCTGTTTCTGGCGGAAAGCGCGCTGACCGGGCTGTTTGGCGCGGCACTGGCGCTGGCGCTTGGGGTCGGGCTGTCGCGGATGGTCAATTCGGCGGGCGTGCAATGGACGCCGCCCAGCAATGCCACCCCCCTGACCGTGCGGCTGATGGTGCTGGAAAACCCGACCTTCGCCATCTCGGTTCTGCTGTTCCTCGTCGTGATCGCGGTTCTGGCGGCAGTGCTGCCGACCTTCCGCGCCGCCCGGCTCAACATTGTTCAAAGCCTTCAGCGCGGCTGAAGCACCCTTATTGGAAAGGAGACTGCCATGACACTTGACCGCCGCAGCTTCACCCAGCTTCTGTTCGGAGGCGCCGTTCTGGCCGGCATGGGCGCGATGCCCCGCATGGCGCTGGCGGTGGATGCCGGGGGCATCCTCGCGCATGCCGATGCGATCCGGAATCCGCAATCCTCGTTCATGGTCAATGTGGACCTGAAGAATTACGAGGGCAGCGCGCTGACCGGGCAAACCCAGGTCACCACCCTGTCGCGCCGGGCGGGCGGCCAGTTTCAGACGCTGGTGCATATCAACGCGCCAAGCGCCGATCGCGGCAAGCTGCTTTTGCGCAATGGCAACAGCCTGTGGATGTTCGACCCGGCCTCGCAGGCCTCGGTGCGCATCTCGGCGCGGCAGCGGCTTTTGGGCAATGCCTCGAATGGCGATGTGGTCAGCTCCAACCTGATGGGCGACTACACCCCCACGCTGGCCGGCGAGGAGGCGGTGGCCGATGGGGACAAGAAGACCCGCGATTGCTACAAGCTCGATCTGAAATCGCGCGACAAATCCACGCCCTACAGCAGCATCGAATTCTGGGTCGACAAGGCCTCGGGGCGCCCGGTGAAGGGTAAGTATTACGCAGGCAGCGGCAAGCTGTTGAAAGTGTCCTGGTATCGCAAATTCGCCAATCAGATGGGCGCCAGCCGCCCGACCGAAGTGGTGATCGCCGACGGGTTCGACCCCAACAAGATCACGGTGATGACGATGAAGGGCTTCCAGGGCCGCGACCTGCCGGAATCGATGTTCCGCAAGGAAGCGCTGGCCGGGTTCCGGCTGTAAGGGGGCGGGAAATGCAAGGGTCTCGCGCAGCGCTTTTCTGTCTGGTGCCGATGCTGGCCGCCTCTGTGGTGGCGGGCCCGGTGCGGGCGGATGAGTATGATTTGCCCCCCGATGTGGGCCTTGCGCCCGAAATGGGGGTGGCTGCGGCGTCCGAGGCGGATTTGCCTGCCCCGGATGCCGCACCAGAGGCCCCCGGCACGCTCACCGTCGAGGCCCGTCTGCTGCGGGCCGAAACGCGCGACGGCACCGAGACCGGCTCGTTCCGCGCCACGGCGCAATGGATGGGCCATCGCAGCGTCAGCCCCGATCTGGGGCTGCGCTACAATCTGCGGGTGCGTGCCACGCAGGTGCAGCACGAAGATTTCGCCGTGCGCGAGGATCTGCGGCTGGATGTGCAGGAACTGGCGCTGCATTGGCAGGCGCGGCCGGGTCTGGCCTTTGACATCGGGCGGGTGAATCTGCGCAACGGCGTGGCGCAGGGCTATAACCCGACCGACTGGTTCAAGGCCGACAGTCTGGTGATCAGCGACAGCGCCGATCCCGGCGACCGGCGGCTGGAGCGTCTGGGCACCTTGATGCTGGCGGGGCAGCTGAGCCTTGGCGCCGATCTGCTGAGCTTTGGCTATCGCCCGCGCATCAGCGCTTCGGGCGATGATCTGCTGGCAGGGCAGGATGTGGTGGGGCTGAACCTGCACCGCACCAACCCCTCCGAGGCGGTGTTCCTGAAATATGCCCCCGATACTGGCGACAACCTGAACCTGACGGTTTCGGCGCTGGTGGAGGATGGCGACCCCGGCCTGGGCATGGAGGTCAGCGCGGCGGTGGGGCAAAGCCTTGTGCTATATGCCGAAGGCTTTGCACAGCGCCGCCGCTCGCTGGCGGGCGAAGGGATGGCGGGCGGCTCAGCGGCGCTGCGCGATGCCTTGGGGGCAGATGCGGGCAAGGGCTGGCAGGCGCAGGCGGCGCTTGGCGGCAGCTGGGCCTTGCCCTCGGCGCTGGTCGGGCAGCGCGATATTTCGCTGGCACTGGAATATCACTATAACGGCGCGGGCCTGTCGGAGGCGCGGCTGGATGCGCTGGCCCTGGCCTCCGGCGCCGATCTGGCGGCGGCGGGCGCCTTGCGCGGCTATGCCGCCCGGCAGCAAGAGCCCTTGGCGCGCGAGCAGGTCTTCGCCCGGATGGCCTGGAATGACCTGTGGAAAGACGCCGATCTTTCGGTGCTGGCCTTCTATGTGCCCGCCGATCACAGCGGCTTGTGGCAGGCCTCGATTGCCATGCCCTTCCATGACGACAAGGCCGAACTCAGCCTGCGCGCCTCGCGCAGCTTTGGCGACAGCGCTTCGGCCTATGGGGCCAACCCGGTCGAGACCACCGCCCAGATCGCGGTGCGATACACGTTTTAAGTGTATCGCGCAGATGTTACATACGCATAAGATAGAGGCAGACGCGGGCAGTGAGAGTGCTGATGATCGACGATGACGAGGACCTGGGTGAAACCATCACCCCGTTGCTGGAACGCTACGGCATCACGCTGTCGCAATCGGCAACGCCGCAGGCGGGGCTGGCCCGGCTGCGCGAAGATCGCCCCGATGCCGTCGTGCTGGACATGATGCTGCCCGAGATGGACGGGATGGAGGTCTGCCGTCTGATCCGCGCCGCGCCCGAGGTCTATGGCAATCCGCCCATCGTCGCCCTTTCGGCCCGGGCCGAGCTGACCGACCGCGTGGTGGGGCTGGAGGCCGGGGTGGATGATTACATCGCCAAGCCCTTCGAGCTGCGCGAACTGGTGGCCCGTCTGCGCGCCATCACCCGCAGCCATGGCCGCACCGGGCAGGTGCCGCGCGCGGCCGGGGTCGCGAGCGCGCGCGAGGCGCTGGTGCTGGATGACGGGCGGCTGGAGGCCTTGCAGGGGTCGATCCGCGTGTCGCTCACCGAGCTGGAGCTGCATCTGTTGCAGGCGCTGCAATCGGCAGGCGGGCAGGTGCTGAGCCGCGCCGCCTTGTTGCCCCTGATCGGCCATGGGCCGGACAGCGACCCGGCGCTGATCGACACGCTGGTTTATCGCATCCGCCAACGCTTTCGCGCCGCTGGCGGGCGGCCCGACATCATCGTGACGGCGCGAGGGCAGGGCTATGCGCTGCTGCCCGAGGCGAGCCAGCCATGAGGGCGACGCTGAACCGCCTGCTGCGTTGGATCGGCTCGCAATCGGTGTTCACCCTGCTGCTGATGACCACGGTGGGGGCAACCCTGCTGCTGAGCTTTGTGCTGATCCTGTCCTTGCAGCGCATCGCCGATGAACACCCGCGCCGCTACCTTGCGCGCGCGTTGTTCCACGACCTTGTGGAGCGGGCCGAGATCGAGGGCCGCGGGCGCGAAGGCGGCCAGCCGGTGACGGTGGGCGGGGTCGCCCTGCGCCACATGACCCCCGAGGCCGCCGCCACCTCGGATTTCGCGGGCCTGTTCGAGGCCGCGCGCGCCGACCGCGACGGGATCGCCATTGAACGCTTCGGCAACCGCTATGCGGCGGGCAGCTTTGACGGCACCACCTTCACCGTGCTGCCGCAATTCGGCGAGCCGATCTCGGGCTTTGCGCTGTTCCTTGTGGGGGTGGTGATCGTCAGTTCCTTCGTGGTGGTGGGGCTGATCTACTATCTGATGCGGCGGCTGACCCGGCCTTTCATCACGCTCAGCGCAGGCATCGCCCGGATCGAGGAGGGCGACCTGAACTATCAGATCCCCCTGACCGACACCTTTGGCGAGTTTCGCAGCTTTGCCGTATCGTTCAACACCATGGTGGCCGAATTGCAGCGCATCCATGAGGCGCGGCGCCACATGCTGCTGGCCCTGCCGCATGAGCTTTTGACGCCGCTGTCGCGGCTAAAGGTCCGCAAGGAGCTGGTGCAGGACGAGGAGTTGCGCGCCCGGATCGGCAAGGACATTTCGGTGGTCGAGGAGATCCTCTCCTCCATCCTTGCCGCCGAGCGCCGCCATTCCAACGAGGATGCGACCGAGCTGGTCGAGATCGTGCCCTATGCCCGCGAGCAGATCGCGCAGCAGGTGGATGACGGCTATCCCTTGCAGGTGATCAATGAGGTCGGCTTTGACGTGGCCTTCTTTGATCCCTTCGTCGTCGGCATCCTGCTGAAGAACTTTGTCTCCAACGCCGTGCGCTATGGCAATGGCCGCCAGATCATCGTGCGGTTCGAACGCGACGGGGCGCAGCCGCGCGCCCTGCGCATGTCGGTCGAGGATCAGGGCATCGGCATTGCCGCCAACCAGATCCCCTATCTCACCGAGCCGTTCTGGCGCGTCGATGAATCGCGGGGCCGCGCCTCGGGCGGATATGGTCTGGGCCTCTATCTGTGCCGCACCATCGCCGAGGGTCTGGGCGGCCATATCGAGATCGAAAGCGAGCTGGGTGTCGGCACGCGCATCTCTGTCACCATCCCGAATGCCATTTGTGAAACCATTGAAGGAATGGCCAAATGATCGCCTTCAGCCCTGTTTCCTGCCATGATGCCGCTGCTCCGCCCTCTGCCAGCCTGGCACGGACAGAGTTTCTGGATCTGGACGCGCCGGAAGTGGCCGCCTTCGTGGCCCGACACGCCGGGCCGCCGGGCGCGACCCCGCGCGAACAGGCGGTGGCGTTGTTCTATGCCGTGCGCGACCGGCTGCATTACGAGATCTACAATGCCGATTTCGCCGCCGAGGACATGCGGGCCAGCGCCATCCTGCGCAAGGGGGCGGGTCTGTGCATCCATAAATCCGTGGTCTATGCGGCGGCCCTGCGCAGCCTGGGCATCCCGGCGCGGCTGTGGTTCACCGATGTGCAGAACCATCTCTGTTCCGATCAGCTTGCGGCGCTGATGGGCGGGCGGGTGTTCCATTACCACTGCCTTGTCAGCCTGAACCTGGGCGGGCGCTGGCTGCGCGCCACGCCCGTGTTCAACAAGCGCCTGTGCCAGATGTTCCGCATGCGCCCGCTGGACTTCGATGGCGAAAGCGATTGCGTGCATCACCCTTTCGACGAGGCCGGGCGGCAGCATATGGAGATCCTTCAGGATCATGGCGAATATGACGACCTGCCGCATGCGATGATTCTGTCGGGCCTGCGCCAGAAACATGCCGCGCTTTTTGCGACGCCCACGCGCTTTCAATCCGGCTCGCTGCGGCGCGATGCCCTGCAATCGGCGAATCCCGCCTGTTCGTGACGCAAAAACTACTCTGGCGTGTAGATCGGATGACAGTCTCGCAAGGGCGGCCCAAGGGCCGCCTTTCTTGTTTTCGCCACGGCAAATCCGGCTGTGATGTTTTGCCATAAAACCGGGTTTTTTGCCTTTGTGACAGCGGAAATTGGCAATCCATTTGCTGCGTTAAAATCATATTCCATAAATTAACAACCCGTTGTGCTGCGGCTCCGACATATAGTCCAAGACAGGTCACATGACGCCTGGTCCGCAAAATGCGGCAGCCTGTGACCCGCACATTTCACAGGGAAACTGACATGATCATCAATTCCATCAACAAGATCGAGAATACCGAGCGCGACGTGGCCTGGGGCAATGGTCAAAGCCGTCGCCTGCTGCTGGCCTCTGACAACATGGGTTATTCGCTGACCGATACCATCATCGACGAGGGCACCGCCTCGCTGCTGGAATACCGCAACCATCTGGAAGCCTGCTACTGCATCGAGGGCGAGGGCGAGGTGATCGACCAGACCACCGGCGAGACCCACCGGATCGTGCCGGGCACCATGTATGCGCTGGACAAGCACGAGAAGCACATCCTGAAGGCCGACAAGACCATGCGTCTGGTCTGCGTCTTCAACCCGCCCCTGAAAGGCCAGGAAGCGCACAAGCTCGGCGGTGCCGACAGCTCGGCCTATTGATCCTCCCTCTTGCCGGAGACCGGGACAGAATGTCTGACAGCATCGTCATCACCGCGACCGCGCTTGCGCTGGCGCAGCAAGATGCCCCCGGGCCCATCGGCGCGGGCCCGGTCTCTGGCGCAGTTTCCATTCTGCGACTGCCTGAGGAGGCGCCGGACCGGCGCCATACCGGCCCCTCCAGCCGCCTTGCGCGGTTGATCGGCCAATTGGCCGCCGATGCGGGCCTTGCCCCCGGCGATCTGGCTGGCCCGGCAACGGGGCTGGTCTCCGGGTCGCGCTATGGCTGTTCGCTGGTCGCCGACATGCACCGGCGCCTGCGCGATCTGGGGCCGCGCGGCATTGATGCCGTGGGCTTTGCGCAGGCGACCCATAACTTCCCCGTTTCGGCCTGCGCCATTGACTATGGCATTCAGGGGCCGGGCATTGCGCTGGTCAGCTCGCTGGCCGCCGGGATGGAGGCGCTGACCTGCGGGCGCGACTGGCTGCGCGAGGGGCGCTGCGACCGGGTGATCGTCGCGGCCTTCGAGGATCTGCACGGCCCTGCCGCCGCGCATGTCGAACTGCTGGCAGCCCCGCATGCACCCCCGGTGCATGAGGCAATGGCGCTGGTGCTGCTGGAACGTGGCAGTCTGGCGCGGGCGCGCGGCGCGCCGGTTCTGGCCGAGCTGGCCGGGCTGGCGATGGTGCCGCCGCAAGGCCAGCCGCGCGCCGTCGCCGCGCGGGCCTTCGGAGGCGACCCCGCAGCGCCGCGCCTGCTGATTGCCGAAGCCGAGGCTCCTGTGCCGCCCTTGGTCGATTGTCTGGCCGTGGGCGGACTTCTGGCCCTGATCCGCGCCCTGGAGGCCACGGCGGCCAGCGAGCAGGCGCAGGATTGGCTGGTGGGCGCGCTGGACCCGCGCTGCGGCGGCATTCTGGCCGGGCTGCACTGCCTGCCGGTGGCCAGCTTTGCCGCCCCCGCGCGACAGGAGGCCATGGCATGAGCGGCGCCATCGTCATCACCGGGCTGGGCGTCGTCGTGCGCGATGCGACCGGCATTCCGGCCTTTGCCGAATGGCTGATGCCGGGGGGCGGTTTGCCCGACCGACCGGCGCATTTCGATACCAGCGCCTTCCGCGCCTGCAATGCCTATGCCGTCAGCCCGGCGCGCCGCGCTGCCGCGCTGGAGGCCTGCGGCCTGGCCGCGCTGCCCGAGGCGGATCGCGCTTGCGCGGCCCACGGCCTGATCGCCGCAGCCGAGGCGCTGGCCATGGCGGGCCTGGCCGATCCCGTCAGCCGCGCCGCCTGTGGCGTGGCGCTGGCCACAACCAGCGGCGGCCTGCTGGATGGCTTTGCCGATGCCGTGGCGGCCGGCGAGGCAGGCGAGGTCTTCGGCCTGACCGCCCCTCCCGGCGCCTGCGCCGAGACCTTGCTGCGCAGCTTTGGTCTGGCCGGGCCTTTCGCCAGCTTCTCCAGCGCCTGCGCCAGCTCGCCCGCCGCGCTGTCCTATGCGCTGTCGCGGCTGCGGGCGGGCGATGCGCCGGTGATGCTGGTGGGCGGCAGCGACCGCATGCGCGCCGCCGATTTCGCCGGGTTCAACGCCCTGCGCGCGATGGACCGCGACAGTTGCCGCCCGTTTGACCAAAGCCGCAAGGGGATGGTCATTGCCGATGGCGCGGCCATGCTGGTGATCGAGACCGAGGCCCATGCCCGCGCGCGGGGCGCCCGGCCTCTGGCCCGGCTCCATGCGGCGGGCCTGGCGCTTGACGCCCATCACCTGACCCATCCCAGCCCCGATGGCCTGGCCCGCGCCATGCGGCAGGCGCTGGCCATGGCCGATCTGCCGCCCGAGGCCATCGGCTATGTCAATTGCCACGGCACCGGCACCCCGGTGAATGACCGCACCGAATGCGAGGCCCTGGCCGCCGTTTTCACCGATCCCGCGCGGCGCCCGCTGATCAGTTCGACCAAGGGGGCCACCGGGCATCTGCTGGGCAGTGCGGGCGCCATCGAGGCGGTGATCACCGTGCTAGCCCTGCGTGCCGGGCTGGCGCCCGCCATGGCCACCACCACCACGCCCGAGGCCACCGGCTTTCCCATGCCCGGCCCCGAGGGCCCCGCCGCCATCACCGGCCCCTATGCCATGAGCAACTCGCTGGGCTTCGGGGGCATCAACAGCAGCCTGATCTTCGAGGCCTGTTCAGGAGAGATCGCATGACCCGCACTGCCCTTTTTCCAAAAACCGCCCCGTCTCCGAAAACCGCGCCGCAGCCCGGCTTCCGCGCCGATCTGGTCGAGGAGCTGTGCCTTGGGCTGGACCGCTGGGCGGCCCAGTTCAACGCCAATTGGCAGGAGGATGACCGCGCGGGCACCCTGTCGCAGGCGCGCTGGCTGGCCGTGTGCGAGGCCGGGTTGACCGGCCTGACCGTGCCCGAGGATTTCGGGGGCCTTGGCCTTTCTGCCGCCGAGCTGGCGCAGGTGCTGGAGCATTTCGGCACGATCAGCGAGGATAGCGGCCTTGGCTTCACGCTGGCGACCCATCTGTGCAGCACCTGCATTCCGGTGGCGCGCTTCGGCTCGCCCGCGATGAAGGCGGCGCTGTTGCCCGCGCTGGCGGCGGGCGACCGGGTGGGCGCCCATGCGATCACCGAGCCGGACAGCGGTTCGGATGCTTTCGCGATGCGCAGCCGCGCTTTGCCCCATGCCACGGGTTACACGCTGAGCGGCGAGAAATGCTATATCTCCAGCGCCCCCTTGGCGGATGTGATCGTGGTCTATGCCCGCACCGATGCCGAGAAGGGCGCGCTTGGCGGCTTTTCGGCGCTGGCGGTGGACCGGGGCTTGCCGGGGGTCAGCGTAGGCCGGTCGCGCAGCAAGATGGGCCTGCGCAGCGCGCCGATGGCCGATCTGCATTTTGACGCGGTGGAGGTGCCCGGCGCGGCGCTGATCGGGCGCGAGGGGCAGGGCTTCTCGATCCTTGATTATGTGATGAAATGGGAAATCCTCTGTGTCTTTGCCCTGCAACTGGGCGAGATGCGGCGGCAGCTGCGGCAATGCCTGACATGGGCCAAGACGCGCCAGCAATTCGGGCAGGCGATTGGCGGCTATCAGGCGGTGTCGCACCGGATTGCCGATATGCATATGCGGCTGGAGGGGGCGGCCAATTGGCTGGCGCGCGCGGTCCGCGCGATGGAGGGCGGGGGCCGTGCCTCGCTGGAGATCGCGGCGGCCAAGCTGGCGATTTCCGAGGCCAATGTCGCCAATTCGCTGGATGCGGTGCTGCTGCATGGCGGGGCGGGCTATATGTCTGACACCGGGATCGAGGCGGGCTTGCGCAATGCGGTGGGTGGGCTGATTTATTCCGGCACCTCGGACATCCAGCGCAACCGCATCGCCGCGATGTTGGGCTTGTGAGGGGGCGCGGATGAACCAGCTTTCGCCTCTCTGCCTGTCGCCCGCCGCCTTTGCCGACAGCCTGCTGCGTGCCAGCCCTGACGCCCGTATTCTGGATGCCGCCGCCCGGCCTGTGACCATGGCCGATCTGCGCGGCGAGGTCGCGCGGTTGCGCGCGCTGCTGTCGCATCTGCCGGAAGGGCCGGTGGCGCTTTGTGCCGCCAAGACCCCTCTCGCCTTGGCCGGGCTGCTGGCGATCCTGTCGGATGGCCGCGCCTATGCGCCGCTGGACCCGGCCCACCCGGAGGAGCGGCTGACCGGCATTCTGGCCCTGCTGCGCCCGGTGGCGGTGCTGGTCGATGGCCCGGCGGCCGCGCGGCTGGCGGTCTGGGCCGGGGCCGAGGGGCTGCCGCTGATCGCGCTGGATGCCCATGCGCGCCCTCCTGCCCGGGGCGCCCTGCCCGCCGCTGTGGGGCCAGAGGTGACGGCGGTGCTGCACACCTCCGGCTCCACCGGGACGCCGAAACAGGTGCGGATCGCCGCGCCTGCCTTGGTGGCCTTCAACCGCTGGGTCGGGCAGGAATTTGCCCTGACCCCGGGGGATTGCCTGCTCAGCCATGCGCCTTTGGCCTTTGACCTGTCGTTCCTCGATGTTTTCAGCGGCCTTACGGCGGGGGCGAGCCTCGCGCTGGCCGATGCCGAGACCGCCCGCAGCGGCGAGCGTCTGCTGCGCCTGATCGACAGCGCCGGGGTGACGGTGGTGCAGGCCGCGCCCTCGGCGCTCGCGCTGATGGTGCGCGCCGCCGAAGGGCGCCGCTTTCCCGCCGTGCGCGCCGTGTTGTTCGCGGGCGAGCCGATGCCCGCCGCCACGCTTCAGGCGATCTTTGCCACTTTCCCGGCGGCGCGGATCACCAATATCTACGGCTGCACCGAGACGAATGACACGTTCTTTTATGACGTGCCGCGCGCGAACACGCCCGACCCGCTGCCTCTGGGCCAGCCGCTGCCCTATGTGCGCCATGTGGTGATGGACGAGGCGGGCCAGCCCGTCGCCCCCGGCGAGGAGGGCGAGCTGTGGGTGGCCTGCCCGACCCTGATGGAGGGCTATTCCGACCCCGCGCTGAATGCCCGCGCCTTTGCCGATTGGCAGGGCGTGCGGCATTACCGCAGCAATGACCGGGTGCGCCTTGGCGCCGATGGGCTCCTGCATTTTCTGGGCCGCGCCGACAGCGTGCAGAAGATCAGCGGCCACCGTGTCGATCTGGCCGAGGTCGAGGCGCATCTGGCGCGGCTGCCCGGCGTGGTGGAGCTGGCGGTGTTTGTGACCGAGCGCGAGGGCGACAGGCGGCTGGAATGCGCGGTGGCGACCGATGGCCGCGCGCTGAGCAGCCTTGATCTGCGCCGCCACGCCATGACCGGCCTGCCCGCCCCGGCCATTCCGCGCCGCTACAGCATCGGGCCGGACCCGCTGCCCAAGAATTCCAACGGCAAGATCTGCCGCCGGATGCTGGCCCGCCTTGCGCTGGCCCTCTGATCCCGACCTTTCGCAACAGGAGCTTTCCATGACCCAAATCGCCCGTATCCGCGCCTTCATCTGTGCCGAATTCGCCCCCGACATCGCGCCGCAAGACCTGCCCGCCGACATGGACCTGATCCAGAGCGGGGTGATCGACAGCCTTGGCGTGCTGAAGCTGGTGGCCTTTCTGGAGGATGAGTGCGGCGTTGCCATCGCCCCCGAGGAACTGGATGCCGAGCTGTATCGCTCGCTGGAGGCCATCGCCGCGCTGCTGGCCAGCAAGACCGAGGTGGCGGCCTGACGGCTGCGGCCCCGGCCATGGCGCGCCCATGGCCGGGGTGTTCACCCAACACCCTCCAACGTGCAAGGAGCCGCCAAAGTGACCCCCGAAGCCGTTGCCGCCGCGCTGATCGCCGGCAAGACCCCGGACATGACCGACATGGTGGCCTATTGGCTGGCCACCGATGCAGCGGCCCGCCCCAAGGCGGAAACCGTGGCCGTGCTGGCTGCCCTTTCCGCCGCCCCCGCGCAGGACAGCAGGGTGGAGGCTTTCGTGCGCTATGTCGATGAAAGCTATGAACAGACCCGCCTCAGCCAGGCCGCCGATGCGGTGAATATCGTGGGCACGGGCGGCGGGGCCTCGACCTTCAATATCTCGACCACCGCCAGCTTCGTGGCGGCCGCCGCCGGGGCCAGGGTGCTGAAATCCGGCTCCTCGGCCTATTCCGGCGCGGTCGGGTCTGCCGACATCCTGTCGGCGCTTGGGCTGGGGCGGGCCATGCCGATGCCGGTGCTGGATGCGATGCTGTCAGAAACCGGCATCGCCTTCGCCCCCGCCTCGGCCTATGCGCCGATCTGCCGCCGGTTGGCGATTGCGGCGCAACCCCTGCCGTTCAAGGTGATCGGGCGGTTCGTCAACGGGCTGGGCCCGCTGATCTGCCCCTTCGAGGTGAAGGCCAGCGTGGTGGGCACGGCAACATCCGAGACTTTCGGCCTCATCCGCCGGGTGGCCGCGCGCACCGGGCGGCGACTGCTGGCGGTGCATTCCGAACTGGGGGTGGATGAGTTGCTGTCGATTGGCCGCAACCGGCTGGGCTGGGCCGATGCCCCCGAGGCGGAGGGGTTCGACCCCGCCAGCATCGGCTTTGCCCCCGGCCCATTGGTGCTGCTGCAAGGCGGCACGCTGGAGCAGAACCTGATCCTGCTGCAAGACGTGCTGCGCGGCACCGCCCCGCGCGCGGCGCTGGAAACCGTGGCGCTGAATGCCGGGTCGGTTTTGTATGCTGCCGGGCTGGCTAGCGATCTGGCGGCGGGTGCCGGGCAGGCGCTGGAGTGCCTGCACAGCGGCGCGGCACTGGCCAAGCTGCGCGAGGCGCAACGGTTTGCGCAATCTGTCCGCCGCAGTCTGGAAGCGGCAGAATGAGCGCGCCGGACTTCTGCGCCGCCCTGCGCGCGGCCTCCGCCCCGGTCATTGCCGAGGTGAAGCCCTTCTCTCCCGCCGCGGGCGACCTGATCGGCGGGCGCTCGGTTTCCGAGATCGCCACCGCCTATGCCCGTGCCGGTGTGCCCTGCGTGTCGGTGACGACCGGGCAATGGCATGGCGGCACGCCCGCGATGATCGCCGATCTGGCTGCCACCGGCCTGCCGGTGCTGCGCAAGGATTTCATCGTGTCGCGCAGCCATCTGGAGGAAAGCGCCCGCTGGGGCGCCTCGGCGGTGCTGCTCACCTGCACCTTGCTGCGCCCGCGCGATCTGGCCCGCCTTGCGGCCCTTGCACTGGATCTGGGCCTGACGCCCTTTGTGGAGGCAGCCTCGGCGGCGGAGCTGGAGGGGCTGAGCCTGCCGGAAGGGGCGGTTCTGGCGGTGAACAACCGCAATATCCGGCAGCGGGAAACCGATGGCGGTGGCATCGAGCGCAGCCTTTCGCTGCGCAGCATGGCGCGGCGGGTGCAGCCCCAGGGCCTGCTGGTCAGCGCCAGCGGCATCACCCGGCCCGAACAGGCGACGCAGGTGCTGGCGGCGGGCTTTGACGGGGTGCTGATCGGCACCGCGCTGATGGGCGACGGCCAAAGCGACCCCGAGGCGACGGCGCGCGCCTTTCTGGCGGCGGCCCGGCAGGCCTTGCCGGTCTGATCCCTCTGCCGCAAAGGAAAAACCGCCCGCGCCTTTCGGCCGGGCGGTTTTGTCATGGCGCGCTCAGGCCGCTTGCCGCCACTGGCCGCCATGCAGCAGCCGCTCCACCGCGAGCGCGGCGGAGGTCAGGCAGCCTTCCATCGTATGCCCTTCCAGATAATCGCCTGCGATTTCCAGCCCTTCGATGCTGGCAACCCCGCGCAGCAGATCGCGCTTCACCTTGGTAAAGTAGGGGGCATAGCCGCAAATCCCGCCGGTGTGGCGCGCCACATGCGCGCTTTGCCGCGCGGCACGCAGCGGCATCCGGCGGGCAAAGGTCTGTTCGGCGGCCTCCACCAGCCAGTCATCCGGGCGGTCCAGCACCTCGCGCGCGGCCTTGCCCGACAGGGTGAACCGCGCATGATGCGGCTGATCCAGCCGGTTTGCCGAGCAATGGCCCAGGATCGAGCCCGGCTCGAACATGATCGAATGCACCCCGTCGCGGAACACCGGCCCGTCATAGGTGGCATTCACCAGCGCCAGCGGATGATAGCGCACCGCCGAGGCCGCCACCCGCGCATAGGCGGGCAGATCGACCATCTGACGCAGCACATGCAGCGGCACCGCCGAGATCACGCGGCTGGCGGCGATGCGCCTTGTGCCGCCGGGCTCGGCCAGCTCCAGCCCTGCCACCGCGCCGCCTGCCAGATGGATGCGCCGCACCGTGCTGCCATGGCGGATGGTCTTGCCCGCCGCCAGCGCATCATGAAAGCGCCCGATGCCGCCCCGCACCGCCCGGTGCTGCCCCTTGCCGAAGCCCGATGCGAACAGCATCAGCAGCGAGGGGTAAAGCTCGGACGGTTCCGCCGCGCCCATGATGATGGAAAACAGCCGCAGCGGCCCGTCGACCAGCGTGGGCGCGAAATGGCGGTCGATGGTCATGTGGTCCCATTCGGCCTCCACCTCCTCGATCAGCCCAGCGGTGTAGTTCAGCGCCTCGGCCTTGCTGCGCGCCTGCGCGAGAAAGGACCGCAGCTGAAACGCCCCGCGCAGCCCGATGGCCGAGGCCAGCCGCAGATCGCCGGTCAGCGTCTTGCTTTTCTCCAGCGCGACAAGCCGGTCGGCCATGACGATGTGAAACCCGGGATGCTGCGGCTCGAATTCCGAAATGCCGAATTCGGCCAGCAGCGCGCCGAAACGCGGCCAGGCGGTGGAGAAATTCTTGCCCCCCACCTCGAAGCGGTGGCTGCCCTGCCGGATCGCGGCGGCGCGCCCGCCATAGTGATCGGCGGTTTCGTGCAGGATCGAGGGGATGCCGCGCGCCGCCAGATAATGCGCGGCACCCAGACCGGCAACGCCGGCGCCAATGATGTGAACGGGGTCCATTTGGGTTATCCTGTGCTGGTGGCGCGCCCGGCCAGCGCGGTATGCAGGGCGCAGTCGGCAAAGGCGATGCCGCCCTGCGCGATGGTCGCCTTGCGCGACAGCCGGGAGGGGCCGGTTTCGGTAAAGCGGGCCGCGCCGTCGATGCGCAGCCCGGACGCGCGGTCGAGGACGGGGGCATATTGCCGGAAGCTGACCCCGGTGAGGATGTCGCGCATCCGGCCCATCTCGGGGCGTTGGCTGTTGAGGAAACGCTGCACCTGCATGAAGGCCTCCAGCAGGCAAAGCGGATGCAGCGCCTGCGCGCTGTCGGTCATCAGACAGGTCTCGGGCGGCGGCAAAAGCCAGGCGGTCACCCGGTCGCCGCTGATCTGCGGCGTGGCGATCAGCACGTTTTCCGGGCGGGTCTTGTTCAGGGCCGCCTGGGGCGCGGGGCCAAGACCCAAGGGGCGCGGCTGGCTGCCCTGCGCGGCGGGCAGGGCAAAGGGGGAGAGGGTCACGGTGACCTCGGCCCGCGCCTGCCCGCGCTGCGAAAGGGTAACGCGCTGTATCATGGGACCGGCAGGGTGCGCTTGCAGATGCACGGGCGCATCAAACAGCGCATAGCGCAGGAAACGCCCCTCGATCGCGCTGACGAAATGGCCCGAGGGCGCGCCACGCTGCACCAACTGCACCGCGGCCTCCAGCAGCAGGAGGCCGGGCAGGTGATCCAGCGGGTGATCGAAAAAGAACGGATGCGCCCGGTCGACGCGCAGCAGCGCCTGCTGCGGATCGGCGCTGTCGGGCTGGGGCAAGAGCGCCGCGTTGCGCGGATGGGTGCGGGCATCCAATGTGGTCATGCGACGGGCTCCTCTGCGGGCAGGGCGGCGGTCAGATCGGTCAGCAGGGCGCGGGCTGGCGCCAGCGGGTCGGGCTGGCCAAGGCCTGCCTCCACCGCCGCTGACAGGGCGCTGCCGACAATGGCGATGCGCGCCCCGGCGGCAAAGGCGGCCTCCACATCGGCCCGGGTTTTCAGGCCAAAGCCAAGCGCCACCGGCAGGTCGGTGATCTGGCGCAGGGCGGCGATCTCTGGTCCCGGCAGGTGGGGTTGGGCTGCGCCGCCCGACCGGCCATAGGCGGAAACGAGGTAAAGAAAGGCAGTGCTGCGCGCCACGGCGGCCTGCCGTTGATCGGGGGCCGAACCGGCATAAAGCGTGCCGACCACGGGCAGGCCAGCCGCCTGCGCGGCATGGTGAAACGCCTCGGTCAGGCGCGGCGGCAGGCCATGCGGCAGGATGCCTGCGGCCCCGGCCTCTGCCGCTGCGGTGCAGACCTCGGCCAGACCGAGCGGGCGCAGGTGGTGGCTGCTGTCGGCCAGCAGGATCATGTCGATCCGCCCGGCATAATCGGCGATCAGCCGCAGCGCCTCGGGCAGGCCCGCGCCGGAGGCGAGGCCCCGGCCATGGGCGCGGCGCAGGGTCTCGCCATCGGTGAAGGCATTGGGGAAGGGCAGGCACAGCTCGACCAGATCAATGCCAAGGCTGAGGCAAAGATCCAGCAGCGCGCGCGTGGCGCCCATATCGGGGTCACCCACCATGACCAGCGGGCACAGCCGGTGGCGGCGCTGCGCGGGGGCGGTGAAGGGCAGGGGCCAGACCCGGTTTTGTGCGGCCCGGTTTTGCGCGGCCCGGTTTTGTGCGGCGCGGCTCATGCGGTCAGCCTGTAGCTGTCGGCGGGCCGCGCGGCGGTCACCAGCATGCGCGCCGCCTTGCGGCAAATCTGCCCGGCATGGCGGGCGGCGCTGTCGATGTCGAAAGCCTCGATCCCGTCCTGTTCAGAGAGGGTCGCGATGCGGTCGGCCGTCAGCCCGCCTGCCAGCCAGATGCGCCGCCCGGCCAGCCGGTGCCGCCAGTCGCGCAGCACCGGCTCGGGCAGCGCCTTGCCGCAGCTGCCGATCTGATCCGGGCCGCCGAAACGGTCCATCAGATAGATGTCACAACCCGCCGCATCATAGGCGGCGATCCAGCGCGCCTCGGGGCATTGGCCCTGATCGGCCAGATGCAGGGTCTTGATGACGGTGAAGCCCGCCGCCTTCAGCTCTGCCACATCGCGGGGCGTGTTGAACCCGTGCAGTTGCACCATGCGCACCCGTGTGGGCCGCAACAGCGCCACAAGATCGGCCACCGGCTTGCGCACGCAGACGGCAACCGGGGTGACATTCCGGCAGCAGGCGGCCAGCGCGGCAAAGCGCGCATCCTCCAGATCATTGGGATGGCCAGCAATGCCGGTCCACAATCCGCAATAGCGCACGTCTTCATGTTCCAGAATGGCAATTTCTTCGGGCCGTGTGGCCCCGCAGATTTTGGTTTCCATGATTCACCGCAAATCACGGGCCAATTACAGCAGATGGCCCTGAATCAGATTTAGCCAAATCGGGAACCGGAGGGTGTGGCATTATTTGGAAATTGGTGGGCGACAGGTCATGTTTCGCCATAATTCCGCAAAGGGTGTATTTCTGTGAGGATTGCGCGCCAATGCCTTGCCGGGGCAGGGAATTTCCATCTGACCCTGCGGAAGGCGCATGGATTTCACCGCATTTTGTCACAACGATTTTCAAATTCGGAAATATGGCATCATCTAAAGCCAATTATCTCTTAAAATTAGATTTATGTTCTGGCGCCACTCTGCACCAGTCTGCCCTCGGAACTTCCGATCCCTTTCACGACGTTTCGGCAACGAGGAAACAAAGATGACGCAGTTTACGAAAAATGTGGTTTCAGCGCTGGTTTTTGCCGCAGGGCTTGCGCTTGCTGGCGGGGCTTCGGCCGAGACGGGACAGCCGCTGGTGCCCGCCGCCACCCCCACCTCGCCGGTGCTGACCGATTGCAGCCAGGTGATGCTGGGCATGCAGAACCGCTATAACGGCTATGACAGCTGGCGCATCGTCAACATGACGATCACCGATGAGACCGGCGCCGTGAAAACCCGCCGCATCGCCGCCGCGCACAAGAACCAGGGCATCAACCGCCGCCTGCGCTCGATCGTGCTGGAACCGGCCGAGCTGGAGGGCGTCGAATCCTATGTGCATGACAATTTCGAGGTCGGCATGGCCGACAAGGTGTGGGTCTGGCTGCCCTCGTCGAAATCGGTGGTGGATGTGAAATCCGAAGACCTGAGCCAGCGGCTTTACGGCTCTGACCTGGCTGTGGGCGAAATGCTGATCCGGCAAGCCCGCGATTACGATTGCAAGATGCTGGGAACCGGCGAATTCAACGGCTATCCGGTTTACAAGATCTATGTGAACCCGCGCACCGAGGCCGAGGTGGTGCGTCTGGGCCTGCGCGATGGCGAGGTTTGGGTGGATACCGAGACCTTCATGCCGATGTATTCCAGCTTCAACGCCGATGCCCCGAACGAGCAGCGCGTGCTGGAAACCATGGATATGCGGTGGGTGAATGGTGTTTTCGCGCCCGAGCGCTATCGCGTCTCGACCCTCAAGGAGGGCCGGGTGGTGTCGAACTCGGTGTTTGTCACCGAAGGCGAGACCTTCAACCAGGGCCTGCCGGACCAGTTCTTCCAGCTGGAGGATATGGGCGCCGAGGCCAGCACCTTCCGCGATTATCGCGGCCCGAACTTCACCCACTGATCCGGTCCTGACGCCACGACCAGCACCAAGGCCAGCGCTCTGGCCCCGCAGCGGCGCCCTGCCCGCCGCTGCGGCCCATCGGGGAGAACCCATATGAATTTGATGACCGCGCTTGATGCCGGGGTGACCCGGCTGTTGACCGCCGCCTTCACCCACCGGCTGAAAACGCTGCTGGTGGTGATGGCGCTGATTTTCGGCTATGTCGCCACCAACCTGCCGACGATCCAGAAAGATGGCCGGATCGAGGCCTTCATGCACCCGCAAGACCCGGCGCTGCTGTCCTATTACGCGATGCGCCGCGAATTCGGTCAGGACAACCGGCTGGTGATCGCCGTGGCCGCGCCCGATATTTTCGACCGCGATTTCCTGACCCGGTTCAGCCAGCTTCACAACGAGATTTCCGAGGGCGTGCCCTATATCTCGGAGATTTTCAGCCCCTATAACATTCCCTTCATCCAGTATGAGAATGGTGGCGTCTATCTGGAGGATCTGGTGCGCAACATGCTGCTGCGCGGCCGCGATCCGGCCGAGCTGCGCGACCGCATCATGGATACGCCGCTGTATCGCAACTTCATCGTTTCCGCCGATGGCAAGACGGCGGCCATCGTGATCGAGCCCTATCGCTATGCCCCTGCGGCCAGCGATTGCATCCCCGACCCGAACAGCGGCCATGTCTGCGTGCCCGAGATCGTGCCCGCCGAACAGCGCCGCCTGCTGGGTGCGCCGGAATATGCGCAGATGGAGGCCGCCGCCGCGAC
>NZ_JAEULU010000280.1 GCF_016792925.1 Gemmobacter sp. | reverse complement strand
ATAACAGGTCAGGCGGCGGCCGGGCGGCGGATTTTCTCGGCGGCGTCCAGCACCAGCGGGCGCAGGCCAGTGCCGCCTTGGTCCAGCAGCTCGAACAGCTGGCGGCGCATGCGCGGCTCCCAGAAGTCATTGATATGACTGGCAAGCCCTTCCACGCCCTCGGCATGGGGTTTGCTTTCCATGAAGCGGGCGATCTGGTTCGCCATGGTGATCAGCTTGGTTTGCCAATGGGTGTCATGCGACATGGGCTGCCTCCTCCGGGCGGATGCGCGCGGCGTGGGTGAAGATTTCAAAGGTGTCGGGGCGGGCCAGCGCAATCAGTGTCAGCCCCGCCGCCTCGGCCATGGCAACGGCGGCGGCGGTGGGGGCCGATACGGCGATCAGCAGCGGAAACCCGGCGGCGCAGGCCTTTTGCACCATATCGACCGAGGTCCGGCAGGTGAGGATCAGGGCGCTGTTGCCCGGAGGATGCGCGCTGGCACGCACCGCCCCGATCAGCTTGTCCAGCGCGTTGTGGCGGCCCACATCCTCGCGCGCAAGGCGGATCGCGCCGCCTGACCACAGCGCCGCGCCATGGGCGGCGCGGGTCTGATCATGCAGCGGCTGGTGGTTTTCCAGATCGCGGATGGCGGCCAGCACCTGATCCGGGCTCATTGTGAACGATGTTTCAGGAATCGGGCGCGGCGCGCGCAGCGCCTCTTCCAGACTGTCGATGCCGCAAAGGCCACAGCCCACCGGCCCGGCCATGCTGCGCCGCCTTTTGGCCTGCCGCGCGGCCGCTGCCTCGGTCAGCCAGATTTGCAGATCCAGGCCGCGGGGGGTTTCCACCGCCTCGATGCTCTCGATCTCGTCCAACGTGGCGATGCCCTCGGTCAGGGTGAATCCGCGTGCGAAATCAACCAGATCGGCGGGTGTCGCCATCATCACCGCATGGGTGGAGCCATTATAAGACAGCGCCACCGCCACCTCCTCGGGCAGCGCGCGGCTGCCTTGGGTCAGCGCGCCTGCCCGGTAGAGCAGGCGCGGCAAGGGGCGATGGCCCTGCATCACTCGGCCGCTGCGATGCGGCGCGATTGGGTGGCCTGGGCCTCATAGGCCTCTTGCCATTCCGACGGCCCGTTAGAGGGGCTGACCTGCACCGCCGTCACCTTATACTCGGGGCAGTTGGTCGCCCAATCCGAGAAATCGGTGGTGATGACATTGGCCTGCGTCACCGGGTGGTGGAAGGTCGTGTAAACCACCCCGGGCGAGACCTTGTCGGTGATCGTGGCGCGCAGCGTGGTCTCCCCCGCACGGCTGGCCAGCCGCACGAAATCGCCCTCGCGGATGCCACGGGTTTCGGCATCATGCGGGTGAACCTCCAGCACATCCTCGCCATGCCAGACCACGTTTTCGGTGCGGCGGGTTTGCGCGCCCACGTTATACTGGCTGAGGATGCGCCCGGTGGTCAGCAGCAGCGGGAAGCGCGGGCCGGTTTTCTCATCCGTCGCGACATATTCGGTGCGGATGAACTTGCCCTTGCCCCGCACGAAACCGTCAATATGCATCAGCGGCGTCCCTTCCGGCGCCTTCTCGTTGCAGGGCCACTGGATCGAGCCCCTGGCCTCCAACGCCTCGTAATTCACGCCGGCGAAGCTGGGGGTGGTAAGGGCGATTTCTTCCATGATTTGCGAGGGATGCGTGTAGTTCCAATCCGCGCCCATGGCCTGCGCGAACATCTGGGTCACTTCCCAATCGGCATAGCCCTGCTTCGGCGCCATCACCTTGCGCACCATGTTGATGCGGCGCTCGGCATTGGTGAAGGTGCCGTCTTTTTCCAGGAAGGACGAGCCGGGGAAGAACACATGGGCGTAATTAGCGGTTTCGTTCAGGAACAGGTCATGCACGATGACGCATTCCATCGCCGCAAGGCCCGCCGCCACATGCTTGGTGTCGGGGTCGGATTGCAGGATGTCTTCGCCCTGGCAATACAGGCCCTTGAAGCTGCCCTCCACTGCCGCGTCCAGCATGTTCGGGATGCGCAGGCCCGGCTCCGGGTCGATGGTCACGCCCCAGGCCTTTTCAAAGATCGCGCGGACTTCCGGCCCCTTCACATGCCGATAGCCCGGCAGCTCATGCGGGAAAGACCCCATGTCGCAGCTGCCTTGCACGTTGTTCTGGCCGCGCAGCGGGTTCACGCCCACGCCGGGGCGGCCGATATTGCCGGTCAGCATCGCAAGATTGGCGATGCCGATGACGGTGGTGGAGCCTTGGCTGTGTTCGGTCACGCCAAGGCCATAGTAGATCGCCGCATTGCCGCCGGTGGCATAAAGCCGGGCCGCGCCGCGCACCTCTGCCGCCGGAACGCCGGTCAGCATCTCGATCGCCTCGGGGCTGTTGCGCGGATCGGCGGCGAATTCCATGTAATCCTGGAACTCGTCCCAGTCGCAGCGGGCGCGGATGAACTCTTCGTTATACAGCTTTTCGGTGACGATCACATGCGCCAGCGCGGTGACGATGGCCACGTTGGTGCCGGGCTTCAGCGCGAGGTGGTGGGCGGCCTTGAAATGCGGGCCTTCCACCATTTCGGTGCGGCGCGGATCGACGACGATCAGCTTGGCCCCTTGCCGCAGGCGCTTTTTCAAGCGGCTGGCAAAGACCGGGTGGCCGGAATGCGGGTTGGCCCCGATGACCAGCGCCACATCACAATGTTCAACCGAATCAAAATCTTGCGTGCCTGCCGACGTGCCGAAGGTTTGCCCCAGACCATAGCCGGTGGGCGAATGGCACACCCGCGCGCAGGTATCCGTATTGTTGTTCATGAATACGGCGCGGGTTAGTTTCTGCACCAGATAGGCTTCTTCATTGGTGCAGCGCGACGAGGTGATGACCCCGACCGATTGCCGCCCATGGCGCTCTTGAATGCCCTTCATCCGGTTGGCGGCAAACTCCATGGCCTCGGCCCAGGAGACCTCTTTCCACGGATCGTTGATGCTGTCGCGGATCATCGGGTTCAGGATGCGATCCTTGTGGCTGGCATAGCCATAGGCGAAGCGGCCCTTGACGCAGCTATGGCCGCGATTGGCCTTGCCGTGCTTGTAGGGCACCATGCGCACCAGCTCATCGCCGCGCATCTCGGCCTTGAACTGGCAGCCGACGCCGCAATATGCACAAGTGGTCACAATGGCGCGGTCGGGCGTGCCGATGTCGATCACCGATTTCTCGGTCAGGGTCGCGGTCGGGCAAGCCTGCACGCAGGCGCCGCAAGACACGCAATCCGAGGCCAGCGCCGTGTCGGTTTTCATGCCGAAGGACACGCGGCTGTCCCAGCCCCGGCCCTCGATGGTCAGCGCGAAGGTGCCCTGCACTTCCTCGCAGGCACGGACGCAGCGCGAGCAGACGATGCACTTGCTGGGGTCATAGCTGAAATAGGGGTTGCTGTCGTCTTTCGGCAGCCATTGCGGGTTGGCAAGGCCGCTGGTGTCCTTGGCGCGGAAATGGGTCTCCACCGCCTCATAGCGCACATCGCGCAGGCCCACAGCGCCCGCCTGATCTTGCAGCTCGCAATCGCCATTGGCGGCACAGGTCAGGCAATCCAGCGGGTGATCGGAGATATACAGCTCCATCACGCCACGACGCAGCTGCTTCAGCTTGCCGGTTTGCATCATCACCTTGATGCCGGGGGCCACGGGCGTGGTGCAGGAGGCCGGGGTGCCATTGCGGCCCTCGATCTCCACCAGACACAGACGGCAGGAGCCGAAGGCGTCAATATTGTCCGTGGCGCACAGTTTCGGCACCGAAATGCCGATCTCGGCGGCGGCGCGCATGATGCTGGTGCCCTCGGGCACGGTCACGTCGAAGCCGTCGATGGTCAATGTGACCATTTGTTTCGATTTGGACGCAGGCGTGCCGAAATCGCGGTCGGGGATGATGAAGTCTTTCATTCGGCGGCCTCCTTGGCGGTGGCGGAGAAGTCGTCGGGGAAATGGGTGAGGGCAGACATGACCGGATAGGGCGTGAAGCCGCCAAGCGCGCAAAGCGAGCCGGATTTCATGGTGTCGCACAGATCGGTCAGCAAGGGGATGGCGGCGGCGTCACCGCGCCCGATGCGGTCGATGGTCTCCACGCCGCGCACCGCGCCGATGCGGCAGGGCGTGCATTTGCCGCAGCTTTCGATGGCGCAGAATTCCATCGCGAAGCGGGCGAGTTTCAGCATGTCGGCGCTGTCGTCAAAAACGGTCAGGCCAGCATGGCCGATCAGCGCGTTCTGGCCGGAATATTCCTCATATCCGAAAGGAATATCAAACTGATGCGGGGCAAGATAGGCGCCCAGCGGGCCACCGACCTGCACCGCCTTGACGGGCCGCCCCGAGGCCGTGCCGCCGCCGATCTGCTGCACGATCTCGCGCAGCGACAGGCCAAAGGCGATCTCATAGAGGCCGCCCTGTTTCACATTCCCGGCGATTTGCAGCGGGATGGTGCCGCGCGACCGGCCCAGACCGAAGCCCGCATAAAACGCCGCGCCCTTGGCCAGGATCACCGGCACCGAGGCCAGCGAGATCACGTTGTTCACCACGGTCGGGCGGTTCATGAAACCTTGCAGCGCCGGCAGCGGCGGCTTGGCGCGCACGGTGCCACGCTTGCCTTCAAGGCTGTTCAGCAGCGAGGTTTCCTCGCCGCAGACATAGGCCCCGGCGCCGGTGCGGATCTCCAGGTCAAAGGCCTTGCCGGAGCCCAGAACCGAGGCCCCCAGCACGCCTTCGCGCGTGGCAATCGCCACCGCTTCGGTCATCACCTCGATGGCGTCGGGATATTCCGAACGGATATACACAAACCCTTTGGTGGCGCCCACGGCAAGGCCTGCAATCGCCATGCCTTCGATCAGCACGAAGGGGTCGCCTTCCATGATCATACGGTCGGCAAAGGTGCCGCTGTCGCCCTCATCGGCATTGGCGACGATGTATTTTTGCGGCGCCGCCGCATCATGCACGGTTTTCCACTTGATGCCGGTGGGGAAACCCGCGCCGCCGCGACCGCGCAGACCAGATTGTGAAACCTCGTTCACAATCTCGGCGCCCGTCATCGCTACAGCCTTTGCCAGCCCTTCCAGCCCGCCATGGGCGCGGTAATCGGCGAGGCTCAGCGGATCAATGATGCCGCAGCGCGCGAAGGTCAGGCGGGTTTGCGCCTTGAGCCAGGGCAGATCCTCGGTCAGGCCCAGCGACAGCGGGCCGCCGTCAAACACCTGCGCCACGGCAGCGGGGGTCATCGGGCCGAACGCCACGCGGCCCTCGGGCGTTTCCACCTCGACCAGCGGCTCCAGCCAGACCATCCCGCGCGAGCCGTTGCGAATGATCGACACCTCAACGCCACGGCGCGCAGCCTCGGCGCGCAGGGCGGCCACGACATCCTCAGCACCAAGCGCTTTGGCGGCGGCATCGCGGGGAATGTAAACCTTCAGCATCAGCGCACCTCCGCCAGCAGCGCATCCACGCGCGCCTCATCCACCCGGCCCACAAGGCGGCCATCCACCATGGCGGCGGGGCCACAGGCGCAAAGGCCAAGGCAGAACACCGGCTCCAGCGTCACGGCGCCATCGGGGGTGGTGCCATGCCAATCAACGCCCAGCCGGGCCTGCGCATGGGCGGCCACGCGATCAGCGCCAACAGATTGGCAGCTTTCGGCGCGGCACAGTTTCACGATATGGCGGCCCGCCGGTTCTTCGCGGAAGTCGTGATAAAAAGACATGACGCCATGCACCTCGGCCTTCGACAGGCTGAGCGCCTGCGCGATCACCGGCAGCGCGGCCTGCGGCACATGGCCGAACTGGTGCTGGATGGCATGGAGGATCGGCAGCAGCGGCCCCTCAACCCCCTGATGCGCCGCGATGATCTGTGTCACCTGCGCGATGATGGCGGATTGATCCGGCATTGGCTGACCTCCCGTTAGCTGGGCGGGAAGATGGCGCGGCTTGATAGGCAAATCAATATGGCTTTGTCGTGGTT
>NZ_JAEULU010000176.1 GCF_016792925.1 Gemmobacter sp. | reverse complement strand
CGCCCGCGCCAGCTCTCGGTCGACGAGACGGCGCATGGCGGTGGCCACGGTTTCCACGCTCTCGGCCAGATCGGCGGCGCCCCGGTCGCGCAGCTGTTGCGCATCGCCGAGCAGCGCTTGCAGCGGGGTCTTGAACCCATGCGCGAGGTCCGAGGCGCGATGGCGCGCCCGCGCCAGCTCGGCATCGCGATCATCCAGAAGCTGATCAATCTCGGCGGCCAGAGGCTGCACCTCTTGCGGCATATCCTGCCCCATGCGCGGCTGCGCCCCCGAACGCAGCGCCGCCACCCGGGCGCTGACCTGCGACAGGGGTTTCAGCCCGATGATTACCTGCGCGACAGACCCGGCCAGCAGCAAGCCCCCGAGCAGGGCCAGATAGGGCAGAAGGTCCGAGAGAAACCCGGCCCGCGCGCGCTCCAGCTCGCCCCGATTGGTGGCGACCACCACACGCAGCGGCACATCGCCCACCTGAAAATGCTGTTCAAAGGCCAGCAGCGGTTCGCCCATCGGGCCGGGCAGGGTTTGCACCCGCGACTGGCCGGGCGTCAGGTCGATGGCGGGCAGCGGCAGGGTATAATCCCACAGCGAGCGCGAGCGGCGCCGCTCGCCCGCCAGTTCGGCCTGCCAGTAATGGCCGGAAAAGGGCTGCTCATAAAGAGGATCACCCGGCGCCTGCCGGAAGCTGGGCCCGCCCGGCGTATCGGGCTCCACCATGGCCACGACAGACAACGCCCGCGCCGCCAGATCGGCCACTGCCACGCGCTGCACATGGCGATCAAACAGGAAAGTCAGGCCAAAGGCCGCAATCAGCAGCGCGCCCGCAATGGCCGCCGCCCCTGCCGCCATCAGCCGCCAGCGGATCGAGCCGGGCGCCGCCCTCACGCCTGCGCGCCTTCCAGATAATAGCCAAAGCCGCGCCTTGTGCCGATGACGCCCGCCCCCAGCTTGCGCCGCAGCCGGGCGATGATCGCCTCTACGGCATTGGCCTCCTTGGCGTCATCATCGCCATAAAGATGCTCGATCAACTCGGTCGGCGGCACCATCCGGCTGCGATGCAGCGCCAGATAGGCGATCACCCGAAATTCCAGCGGCGTCATGCTGACCGGCACGCCCCGCAGCGCCACCGTCATGCGGTTGAGGTCGACCGACAGCGCCCCCACCTCTTGCTGCGCCGTGGCGAGGCCCCCGGAGCGCCGCACCAAAGCGCGCGCACGGGCCAGCAATTCCTCCATGCGGAACGGCTTGGGCAGGTAATCATCGGCTCCGGCGTCAATGCCCTCCACCCGTTCGGTCCAGGCGCCGCGCGCGGTCAGCACCAGCACAGGCGCCTCTACCCCCTCGGCGCGCCACCGCTTCAGCACGGTCAGGCCATCCAGCCGGGGCAAGCCCAGATCCAGCACGATCAGGTCATAGGCCTCGGTGCCGCCCTGAAACCACGCAGCCTCGCCATCGGCCACGTTTTCCACCCGGAACCCCGCCGAGGTCAGGGCGCGGGCCAGATCTTCGGCGATCCGGCGGTCATCCTCCACCACAAGCGCGCGCATCAGTCCTGCTCTTCCTCGTCCATCTCGACCAGAGTGCCGGTCGCGGCCTCCAGATCCATCTCGATCAAACGCCCGTCGGGGGTGATCAGCTCCACCTCATAGAC
>NZ_JAEULU010000111.1 GCF_016792925.1 Gemmobacter sp. | reverse complement strand
CTCGCGTCGTGTTCGATCTGTCGGCTGAGTCGGACAACGGCCTGTCGTTCGGCGCTTCGTTCCGCGCTGACCAAGCTGGTGACGACGCTGAAGGCGGCGCCAAAGGCAATACCGACATGGGCAAAGGCACCATCTGGGTGTCGGGTGGCTTCGGCAAGCTCGCCATGGGCGACGTCGTTTCGGCTGGTGAAGCCGCTCTGGGCGACCTGTCGGGCGTGGGCTACACCGGCCTCGGCGATTTCTCGGACATCCCGTACATCAACGGCGATGACGGCAATGACTTCGACGGCACCGGCGCTCTGTATTCGTACTCGGCCGGCGCCATCGGCTTCCACCTCGGCATGACCGACGGTTCGGACAACGACCCGACCACCGTTGACGCAGACGCTTCGTACTCGATCGGCGCTTCCTACGGCACCGACGCTTACTCGGTCGCTCTGGCCTACCTGTCGGGCACCCCGGGCAACGACACCGCTGAGGAAATCATCCTGGGTGGTTCGGGCAACATCGGCGCTGCCAAAGTCAAAGCCTACTACGCTGACTTCAAAAACACCGCGATTGAAAAATCGTTCGGTCTGTCGGTCGACTACGGCATGGACGCCACCACCCTCACCGCCTTCGTGCGTCGTGACGACCTCGGTGCAACCGATGCCGACACCTTCGGTCTGGGCGTTGCCTACGACCTGGGCGGCGGCGCTGCTCTGAAAGCCGGTGTGGTTGACTCCGACTACCTGGCTGACACCGTTGCCGACCTCGGCATCACCATGTCGTTCTGATCCTAACGGATCAAAACGAAGGAAAGAGCGGGCCTCGGCCCGCTCTTTTCTTTTTCTGATCAGGGTTCTATCTCTGGGCAAACGTCAAAAGGGGCGGGCCATGGGGTTGGAGCAGATCAAGGCGCGGGTCGCAGCGGCGACGCAGGCCGCGGGGCGACCGGAGGGGGCGGTGACGCTGATCGCTGTCTCCAAGGTGCAGCCGCTGGAGCGGGTTGTTGCCACGCTGGAGGCCGGGCAGCGCATTTTCGGCGAGAATTACGTGCAGGAAACCGCTGGCAAATGGCCCGATCTGCGCCAGCAATTCGCGGGAGTCTCGGTCCATATGATCGGCCCGTTGCAGACCAACAAGGCCAAGACCGCGCTGGAGCTGTTTGACGCCCTTCACACGCTGGATCGCCCGTCGCTGGCCGAAAAGCTGGCGCGCCTGGTGCAGGCGCAGGGGCGCTCGCCCGAGCTGTTCGTGCAGGTCAATACCGGGGCCGAGCCGCAAAAGGCAGGCGTCCTGCCGGATCAGGCCGATGATTTCATCAAGGCCTGTCAGCTGATGGATTTGCCGGTGGCGGGCCTGATGTGCATTCCCCCTGATGGCGAGGATTCAACCCCGCATTTCAAGGCCTTGGCCGAAATTGCCGCGCGCAACGGCCTGCAAGGCCTGTCGATGGGTATGAGCGGCGATTTTGAAAGCGCCATTGCCCATGGCGCCACCCATGTGCGGGTGGGCAGCGCCATTTTCGGGACGCGCAGCGCGCGTTAGACCAGCCAGACCCGACCCTGCGGCGGCAGCGACAACCCGCCGTCATGCAGGGTCACCTGCGCCTCTGACAGCTCGTCATACAGCTGCTGCATCCCCTCGGCGCGCAGCCAGCCTTCCGGCACATGCAGCCAGCCATCGGTGAAGTTGAACAGGCACAGCACCGTCCGCGCCGGGCCGCGCCGGGCCACAGCAAACAGCCCCGGCACCGGTGGCACCAGCACGACCGTGGGCACGCCGCCATGCAGCTCGGCCACCGCGCGACGGTGGGCGAGGATATGCCGCAGGCCCTGGAAGCAACGGGCCGAGGGGCTGTCCCCCTCGCGCGCCGCAGCCAGCGCCCAATCCATCCGGGGCCGATGCACCCAGCGACTGTCATGGGCATGTTCCGGCACGGAGAGATAACTGTGATCATTCAGCATCGCCAGCTCATCCCCCATATAAATCAAGGGGATACCGCCAAAGCTCGCGATCAGGGCATGTCCCAGCAAGATACGCTGCACTGCGGTCTCCGCCGCCGGACCATCGCCCTCGTTCACCGCCTTTTCCAGACCTGCCAAGGCGGCGAAACTGCCAGAGATGCGCTTGTCGCCGGTCAGAGGGTTTTCCTGAAACAGCCGCCCCCGGGCAAAGCTGCCCGGCGCCTGCCCCTCATAGAAATCCGCAAGCCAGGCGCGATGGGCCGGGCCGCTGATGCCAAACACGCCCGCATCCTCATCAGTGATGGCCCAGCCGATGTCGTCATGGCAGCGGATATAGGTCGCATAAGTGGCATTGGTCAGCGTCGCGGGGAAATGCGTGCGCAGCACATGGGTCATCATCCGCGTGTCGCGGGTGGCCAGCGCATTCCAGAATTGCACCATCAGGCTGTTGTGATAGGCGAGGTTGCCCTCCTTGCCGTCATGCCGCCCGCGCCCCAGATAGGGAAGCATCTCGGCCGGGGCGACGATGGCCTCCTCCAGGTGCAGCACGGCGGGGCAGGCGATGCGGCAACAGGCGCGCAGGGCCTGCAACAGCATATGCACCTCGGGTTCCGACTGGCAGCGCGTGCCCATGCGCTTCCACATGAAGGCCACCGCATCCAGCCGCAGCACGTCGACGCCGCGATTGGCGAGGAAGAGCATGATCTCGGTCACTTCCAGAAAGACCTGCGGATTGGCCCAGTTCAGATCCCATTGATGGTCGTTGAAGGTCGTCCAGACCCATTTGTCGGTCGAGGGATCATGGGTGAAATTGCCGGGCGCATTGTCGGGAAAGACCTCGACCAGCGTTTCTTCAAACCGATTTGGCAGCTCGGGCGAATCGAACATCAGGTAGTAATCCTGATAGGCCGGGTCGCCGGCGCGGGCGGCTTCGGCCCAGGCGTGTTCCTTGGCGGTATGGTTCAGCACCAGATCAATGCACAGGTTCATGCCCCGGTCGCGCAGGGCGCTGGCGACCTGTTCCAGATCTTCCATCGTGCCGAGATCGGGGTTGATAGCGCGGTAATCCATCACCGAGTATCCGCCATCGCTGTCGCCAGGGCGCGGTTTCAGGCAGGGCATCAGATGCACATAGGTGATGCCAAGCTCTTGCAGATAATCCAGCTTGTCCAACACGTTGCGCAGGCTGCCCGCGAAACGGTCGATGTAGAAGACATAGCCCGCCCGATCGGGGCGCTGGAACCAGTCGGGTTCCAGATCGCGGTGCAGGTCAAGGCGGCGCAGATCGGCGGGGCGGGCCGCCCAGGCGCTGTGCAGCGCGGTCAGCAGGCGGTCGCAAAAGCCTGTGTAATCGGGGTGGCTGCCATAAAGCGCCTCCAGCATCGGCCAGAGATCGGGCGCGCTGCGCTGAAGTCGCAGCGTGAAAATCTCGTCCTGCTGGGTCTTTGCCTTGCGCGCCATACTGTCCTCCCGCTGCTCGGGCGAGCATAGCGATTTGAAAGCGCTTTGAAAAGCTCAGCCGAGGATGCGCAGCCCCTCGCCGGGGGTGAGACGTGCGGCGATCCAGGCCAGATCGCGCGGGGCAAAGGCCACACAGCCCGCCGTCGGATAGCAGGGCCTGCGCCAGCGATGCAGGAAGATCGCCGAACCGCGCCCGGCCTCGGCCAGCGGATAGTTCCAGTCGGTCAGCAGCACGAGGTCGTAAAGCGGATCGGCCCGCCGCAGATTTTCGTGCGAAAATCTGTGGGGCGCCCGGACCCACTGGTTATACATCGGGTCGGATGTATCGTCGGACCACAGGTCGCCGGGCAGGATCGGCTCGGCCCAGGGGGCGGGGCGCGCGATGCGGTCGGGGCGATAGAGCATGCCGATGATGCGATGCTCGCCCAAGGGCGTGGCGCCATCGCCCTCGCGCTTGGCCTCGGGGGCGATCAGGCCGCCGCGACCGATGGTGCAGGGAAAGCGGCGGCCCCGGAACAGGGCGCCGGTGGGGGTGACGGTGATCACAGGAGATGCCCCGATTTCGCGGCCTTGGTCGCCAGATAGGCCCGGTTTTGCGCGGTCTCGCCCACTTTCAGCGGCACGCGCTCTGTCACGGTCAGGCCTTGCCCCTCCATCATCGCGATCTTGCGCGGGTTATTGGTCAGCAGGCGCACCGCCAAAAAGCCCATGCGCCGCAGCAGCGCGGCGCCGATGCGGAAATCGCGCTCGTCATCCTCGAACCCCAGCCGGTGATTGGCCTCCACCGTGTCAAAGCCTTGATCCTGCAAGGAATAGGCGCGCATCTTGTTGGCAAGGCCGATGCCGCGCCCCTCTTGGTTGAGGTAGAGCAGCACCCCCGCCCCTTCGGCCCCCATCTGGGCCAGAGCCGCGCGCAGCTGCGGGCCGCAATCGCATTTCAGGCTGCCCAGCACATCGCCGGTGAAACAGGCCGAATGCAGCCGTGCCAACACCGGCTGGCTGCGGTCGGGCTGGCCGATCTCGATGGCGTAATGCTCCTCGCCGCCATCTTCGGGGCGGAAGATATGCACCCGCCCGCGCTCCGAGGCGACCATCGGCAGGCGGGCGGCCACCACCTCGTTCATCACGCTCGCGGCGTCCAGCTCTGGTGCGGCCTCGGTCAGGTTGATGCAGGTCAGCCCCTGCGCCACCAGCGCCGCCAGATCGCCCGCTGGATCGGCCACTGGCACCAGCACGGCGGCGGGCAGCAGATGCGCCGATTTCACCAGCCGGATGGCGGCGCGGGCAAGGTTTGCATCGCCCTCGCGCAGGCAGGTGAAGGGCCCTTTCATCGGCACGCGCAGATCATCGGCCGGGTCGGCCATGGCGCGCAACCAGGCGGTGCCAAGATCCGCCGGCACCGCCAGCCGCGCCACATCGCCATGATAAACGCGCGCGCGCAGCGTTTCGGCCCGCCGCGCGGTCAGCGCCAGTTCCGGCGTGCCAAGGCCGCGCAGATCGGCGAGCCTTGCGGGTGTCAGCGCCTCGACCGCCACGGCCACCGCGGCGCCTGCCTCCGAGGTCAGCACCACCGGCACCCCCATGCGCAAATCGCCGCGGGCGCGGGTCAGCCGTTCGATGATGCTGGGGGTCAGGGACATGGGGCTTCCTTTCGCGCCCAGATGTAACGGGCTGCGGGGGAAATTGAAACATATCACGCGGCTGTGACACGAGCGCGTGAAAACCCTGTTGCAAACCTTGCCGCAAGCCGGGCCTGCGCGCATGTCTGAAGCCACAGAGAACGGAGGCCCCCATGGCTCAGCTGCGCAAGATCCTGCTGGTGGATGATGATGACGACCTGCGCGAGGCGCTGTCGGAACAGCTGGTGATGACCGAGGATTTCGACGTGTTCGAGGCCGCCAATGGCCTGGAGGGCATGGAGAAGGCCAAGGCCGCAGCCTATGACATGGTGATCCTCGATGTGGGCCTGCCCGATACCGACGGGCGCGAGCTGTGTCGCCGGTTGCGCAAGACCGGGGTGAAATGCCCGATCCTGATGCTGACCGGGCATGATTCGGATGCCGACACCATTCTGGGCCTGGATGCGGGCGCGAATGATTACATTACAAAGCCGTTCAAATTTCCCGTGC
>NZ_JAEULU010000011.1 GCF_016792925.1 Gemmobacter sp. | reverse complement strand
CCTCGTGGTTCTCGGGCAAAGGTCTCGGGATTGCCAGCCTCCTAGCGTAAAGGCGGCCACCCTGCCAGTGCAAAATCCTATGTCGCAGCACCCGGGGGCAAGGGCAGATGGATATTTGGGCCAAGATGAAAGAGAAAGCGCGCGCCCTTCATCTTGGTTCAAATATCCATCTTGCTTTGGAACGACAAAAGCCGCCGGGCGGCACCCGGCGGCTTTGTGTCTGCAAGAGCGCAGGCTCAGACCAGCTCGACCGAGTATGTCTCGATCACGGTATTGGCCAGCAGCTTTTCGCACATCGCCTTCACCTCGGTTTCGGCGGCGGCGCGGTCGGTGGCGGCGAGGTCAAGCTCGATCACCTTGCCCTGACGCACGGCCTCCACCCCTTCAAAGCCCAGGGTGCCAAGCGCGCGGCGCACGGCCTCGCCCTGCACATCCAGCACTCCGGTTTTCAGCATCACGGTCACACGCGCTTTCATGGGGCAGCCCTCTCAGTTGATCAGCGTCGGCTTGGGGGTATGGGTGACATTGGACGGCAGCACGCCAAGGCGCCGCGCCAGTTCGGTATAGACATCGGCCAGCGGGCCGGGCTCGCGCACCTGCCCCTCGCGGTCGGGGGTATCCAGGCCGCGCATGTCCCACAGGCGGCAGCTGTCGGGGCTGATCTCGTCGGCGACGATCAGGCGCATGAAATCGCCTTCCCAGATGCGGCCCACTTCCAGCCGGAAATCCATCAGCCGCACGCCCACGCCCAGCATGACGCCCGACAGGAAATCGTTCACCCGCAGCGCCAGCGCCACCATGTCATCAAGATCTTGCTGATTGGCCCAGCCAAAGGCGATGATATGCTCTTCCGCCACCAGCGGATTGCCCAGCTTTTCGTCCTTGTAGTAATATTCGACGATGGGGCGCGGCAGACCCATGCCTTCGGGGATGCCAAGGCGGCGCGACAGATCGCCCGCCGCGTAATTGCGCACCACCACTTCCAGCGGCAGGATTTCCGCCATGCGCACCAGTTGCTCGCGCATGTTCAAGCGGCGGATGAAATGCGTGGGCACGCCAATGGCATTCAACCCGGCCATGAAGAATTCGCTCAGCCGGTTGTTCAGCACGCCCCGGCCCTCCAGCGCGCCTTGCGGCGGCGCATCGGCCTGATCGCCGGCGGGGGCGGCATCATCCTTGAAGTACTGGATCAGGGTGCCCGGCTCCGGCCCTTCGTAAAGGATCTTCGCGCTGCCCTCGTAAACCTTCTTGCGGCGTGCCATGTACTTTCCCGAATCGCGACAGGGACGGCGACACCCTTGCGCGCCCGTCCTTTGCTGCGGCTATAGTGCAGCCCCTGCCCGGCTGCAAGGTTCACGCCCGCCGCGCCGGTTTTGCGCGCGGCCTGTGGCGCTTGCACCCTTGCGATGCCGCCACCGCGCGGGCATATGAAGGGAGAGACATATTCACCTTTCAGGGGGCCTGACCATGACCACCTTCAACGACCGCGAAAACGCGTTTGAAAACAAGTTCGCGCATGATGCCGAGATGCAGTTCAAGGCCGATGCCCGCCGCAACAAGCTGGTCGGCCTCTGGGCGGCGGGGCTGCTGGGCAAATCGGGCGAGGAGGCGACCGATTACGCCCTCACCGTCGTGATGGCCGATCTGGAAGAGGCCGGGATCGAGGATGTGGTGCGCAAGCTGGCCGCCGATCTGGCAGGCAAGGCCTCCGCCGACGAGATCCGCGCCAAGATGACCGAGCTGCTGCCGGTCGCCAAGGCGCAGTTGATGGCGGAACTCTGATCGCCGCAACGGCAGATCGGACCATTGGAAAGCCGCCCCCTTGTGGGCGGCTTTTTGCATGTGGCCCTCCGCAATGCCCCCCCGCCAGAGATGGCCGACCACATATTCGCGTCGGATTTGACCTGTTAACGGTTTGGCCACCCTGAGCGCCGATGCTGATCCGGTGGGATCGAAGGGGTTGGCGGATGATGGGTCAAGGTTGGCCGGGCAGGCGCCCGTTTGCGCGCGCGGCCGTGCTGCGGGAAGGGATCGGGGCGCCGGGGCGGCTGATCGGCCGCGCGGCGCTGTCACTGGCAGCGGCGGGGTTGTTTCTCTGGCTGCTGGCGGATCGGCTGCAAAGCCTCGATCTGGCTGCGACCCGCGCCGCCTTCACCGCGCTGGAGGCCTGGCAATGGCTGGCGGCCACGCTCGCCACCGGGCTCAGCTTCTGGGCGCTTGGCCGCTATGATGACGTGATGCACCGCCATCTGCGCACCGGGCGCCATGGCGCGGCCTCGGTCCGGGCGGGGGCGGCGGCGATTGCCGTGTCGCAAAGCCTCGGGCTCGGGCTGGTGACCGGGGCGCTGATGCGCTGGCGGCTGCTGCCGGGGATGAGCCTTTGGCAGGCGACCCGCCTGACGGCGGCGGTCAGCGGCGGCTTCTTTCTGGCCTGGGGGATCGTGACGCTGCTGGCTCTGGCCGCTCTGCCCGGCCCGTTTCAGCCCGTCGCCCTGTGGGGCCTGCCTGCGCTGGCCATGCTGCCCTTGCTGTGGCGCCTGCCGGTGCCCTTGCCGAATGCCTTCCTGTCGCTTCGTCTGCTGGGTTTTGCGGCGCTGGATCTGGGGGCGGCCACGCTCGCGCTTTGGCTGCTGTGCCCGGCCGGGGCCAGCCCCGGCCTTGCGGCCCTGTTGCCCGCCTATCTGTTGGCCCTCGGGGCGGGTCTGGTCTCGGGCGCGCCGGGCGGACTGGGCGCCTTTGAGGTCACCTTGCTTGGCCTGCTGCCCGGCACGCCCGAGGCGCCGATGGTGGCCGCGATCCTTGCCTTTCGGGCGATCTATTACGCGCTGCCCGCGCTTTTGGGCACGCTGGCGCTGCTGCGCCCCGGCCCGCCCCCGCGCCGCACGCCCCTGCCGCCCGCACCGCATCTGGTGGCCCACGCCCCCCGGGCGGAATGCGGGCTGCTGCGTCAGGGCCACCTGAGCCTCGAGCGGATGGGCGCCGCAATCTGGCTGATCGGGCGCAGCCCGCATCTGCTCACCGCCATGTTCGATCCGGTCACGGGCCCGGCCGACCTGTCGGCCCTCGCGCGCGGTGCCCGCGCCGAGGGGCGCTGGCCGGTGATCTACAAGGCCTCGGCCCGTCCTGCGGCGCGCGCCCGGGCAGAGGGCTTGCGCAGCCTGCGCATCGCGCGTGAGGCCGTGCTGGCGCCGCAAAGTTTCACGCTGACCGGCAGCGCCCGCGCGGGGCTGCGGCGCAAGCTGCGACAGGCCGAGGCCGCCGGTCTGCGGATCGGCGAGGCCCTCCCCGACGCGCTGCCCATGGCCGAAATGGCGGTGCTGAACCGCGACTGGAGCCTGATGCGCGGCGGCGAACGCGGCTTTTCCATGGGGCGCTTTGCCCCGGACTACCTGCGCCGCCAGCGGGTGTTTCTGGCCTGGCAAGGCGCGCGCCTCATGGCCTTTGCCAGCTTTCATGCCGGACCGCGCGAATGGGTGCTGGATCTGATGCGCCAGACCCGCGACGCGCCCGAGGGCTGCCAGCACGCGCTGATCATCGCGGCCCTCGAAGTGGCGCGGCGCGAGGGCCAGACCCGGCTGAGCCTCGCGGCCCTGCCGGATCTGGCCTTCCTGCCCGCCAGGCTGCGCCGCCGGTTCGAGGCCCCCTCTGCCGGGCTGGCGCAGTTCAAACACAGCTTCGCCCCCCGCTGCGAACCGCTTTATCTGATCGTGCCGCATCTACCCGCCGCAGCGCTGGCCGCCCTCGACCTGAGCCGCGCCATCCGCCATCCCCCGCCCCTGCCCGACACCGGATAGGGCCGGAGATCGGATAGACGATTGCAGCGCGGCGCGCGCCATGGCACATGGTAGCCCATCCAATACCCCGTGAGGACATGCGATGACCGACGCGCTTTCCAGATTGCTTGCCACCCGCGACTGGCTGATGGCCGATGGGGCCACTGGCACCAACCTGTTCAACATGGGCCTGGAATCGGGCGAGCCGCCGGAATTCTGGAACACTGACAAGCCCGACAATATCCGCACCCTCTATCGCGGCGCGGTGGAGGCCGGGTCGGACATCTTCCTGACCAACACCTTCGGCGGCAATGCCTCGCGGCTGAAACTGCACGGCGCGCAAGGCCGCGTGCATGAGCTGAACCGCGTTGGCGCCGCCCTTGCGCGCGAGATCGTCGATGCCTCCGGGCGCGAGGTGGTGGTGGCAGGCTCGGTCGGCCCGACGGGCGAGATCATGGCCCCGATGGGCGCCCTGACGCATGAGCTGGCGGTGGAAATGTTCCATGAACAGGCCGAGGGCCTGAAGGCCGGGGGCGCCGATGTGCTTTGGGTCGAAACCATCTCCGCCCCCGAGGAATACCGCGCCGCCGCCGAGGCCGCCGCGCTGGCGGGCATGCCCTGGTGCGGCACCATGAGCTTTGACACCGCCGGGCGCACCATGATGGGCCTGACCTCCTCCGACCTCGCAGCCCTGGTCGAGAAACTGCCGAACCCGCCGCTGGCCTTTGGCGCCAATTGCGGCGTCGGCGCCTCGGATCTGATGCGCACCGTGCTGGGCTTCTTTGGCCAGGGCACCGAGCGCCCCGTGATCGCCAAGGGCAATGCCGGTATCCCGCGCTATCAGGATGGCGCGATCCATTACGATGGCACGCCCGAGCTAATGGCCGCCTATGCCGTGCTGGCCCGGGACGCCGGGGTGAAGATCATCGGCGGCTGCTGCGGCACCATGCCCGAGCATCTGAAAGCCATGCGCGCCGCGCTGGAAAACACGCCGCGCGGGCCGCGCCCGACGCTGGAAGACATCGTGGGCAAGCTGGGTGCCTTCTCCTCGGCCAGCGATGGCACCGGCGCCGGTTGCGGCCATGACCACGGCGCCCCGCGCCGCGAGCGCCGCCGCACGCGGTAAGAAACAGGAAGACTGGATATTTGGGCCAAGGTGAGAGGGGACGCCCGCGCGCCCGTCTTTCACCTTGGTTCAAATATCCAAATCCTGCCCTGCCCGCCGCGCCATCACCTCAGAACAGCGCGAGCTGATCGCCCGGCGCGGGTGGGCGCGCGAACAGATCGCAGCGCAGCGGCGGTTGCGGCACCGTCAACCCCAGCCGGGCGCAAGCCTTGCTGAACCGCTGCGCGATCAAGTCGGACCACAGCCCTTCGCCCCGCATCCGCCGCCCCCAGTCGGCGGCATAATCCTTGCCGCCATGCAGCTCGCGGATGCGGGCCATCACCTTGGCGGCGCGGTCCGGCGCATGGGTCGCCAGCCAGTCCTGCACCAAGGGCGAAACCTCGCGCGGCAGGCGCAGCATGATCCAGCTTGCCGCCTGCGCCCCCGCCCCGGCGGCGGCGGTCAGGATCGGCTCCAGCTCGTGATCGGTCAGGCCGGGGATCACCGGCGCCACCATCACCCGCACCGGCACCCCGGCATCAGCCAGCCGCCGGATCGCCGCCAAACGGCGCGCGGGTGCCGGGCAGCGCGGTTCCAGCCGCCGCGCCAGCCCCGCGTCCAGCGTGGTGACCGAAAGCCCCACCCGCACCAAACCCTTGGCCGCCATCGGCGCCAGCAGGTCCAGATCGCGTTCGATCAGCGTGCCCTTCGTGGTGATCGCGGTCGGGTGGTTCCAGTCATGCAGCACCTGCAAGACACTGCGCATGATGCGATGCTCGGCCTCGCAAGGCTGGTAGGGGTCGGTATTGGTGCCAAGCGCCATCGGCGCCACCTGATAGCCCTTGCGCCCGATCTCGGCGGCCAGCACCGCATCAATGCCCGGTCGGGCGATCAGCCGGGTTTCAAAATCAAGACCGGGCGAGAGGTTCAGATAGGCATGGCTGGGCCGCGCGAAGCAGTAGATGCAGCCATGCTCGCAGCCCCGATAGGGGTTCACGCTGCGGTCAAAGGGCAGATCGGGCGAGCGGTTGTAGCTGATGACCGAACGCGGCCGCTCCAGCCGGACCTCGGTGCGCAGAAGCTGCGCCTCCTCCAGCATGTCCCAGCCATCGGCCACGGCCTCGCGCTGCACGGCCTCGAACCGACCGGTTTCATTGCGGCCCGCCCCACGGGCGCGGATCACGGTTTCAGGCCTGAGGTCATGCGGCTTGCTCATGATCAATATTAGAACATTTCATGAACCAACCGCAAGCCCGGCCCTTGACTGTCGCCTTTGTTTGCGGCCATGTCGCAAAGCGCAAAGTGGACGCGTCGCAATCGGCGCATTCAGATGGCAGACCCCTTCCCGCAGGAGCCGCAAATGGCCGACGAAGACGACATCATCCTTTCCGAACTGAACGACGAAGAGCTTGTCCTGCAAATGCATGACGACCTCTATGACGGTCTGAAGGAAGAGATCGAAGAGGGCGTCAACATCCTGCTGGAGCGCGGCTGGACCCCCTATGACGTGCTGACCAAGGCGCTGGTCGCGGGCATGACCATCGTGGGCGCCGACTTCCGCGACGGCATCCTGTTCGTGCCGGAAGTGCTGCTGGCCGCCAACGCGATGAAGGCCGGCATGGCGATCCTCAAGCCGCTGCTCGCTGAAACCGGCGCGCCGCGCATGGGCAAGATGGTCATCGGCACCGTCAAGGGCGACATCCACGACATCGGCAAGAACCTTGTCGGCATGATGATGGAAGGTGCCGGTTTCGAGGTGCTGGATCTGGGCATCAACAACTCGGTCGAGAAATACCTCGAGGCGCTGGAAAGCGAAAAGCCCGACATCCTCGGCATGTCGGCCCTGCTGACCACCACCATGCCCTATATGAAAGTCGTGATCGACACGATGAAGGAAAAGGGCATGCGCGAGGATTACATCGTGCTGGTCGGCGGTGCGCCGCTGAACGAGGAATTCGGCAAGGCGATCGGCGCCGATGGCTATTGCCGCGATGCCGCCGTGGCGGTCGAGATGGCCAAATCCATGGTTGCGCGCAAGCACAACAGCCTGTGATCCCTGCCGCAAGGCTGCACGAGGCCCCGGCATGTCCGGGGTCTTTTGCTTTTCGGCCCCAGCCCCTAAGGTGATGTGATGGATTTGCCCGATGACAGCACCCTGACCCGCGCCGGTCTCGCCCCGATGGGCGGGCGCGTCCTGCTGCTGGCCTGTGGCGCGCTGGCGCATGAGGTGTTGGCGATCAAGCGCGCGGGCGGCTGGGATCATCTGGATCTGCAATGCCTGCCCGCCAATCTGCACCTCTGGCCCGACCGCATCCCGGCGGCGGTGGAGGCGGCGGTGAAGGCTGCGCCCCATGAGCGGGTCTTTGTGCTTTACGCCGATTGCGGCACGGGCGGGCAGTTGCAGGCCACTTGCGACCGGCTGGGGGTCGAGATGATCGCCGGGCCGCATTGCTATTCGTTTTTCGAGGGCAATGACCGTTTCGCCAAAATCGCCGAAGACGAGATCACCGCCTTTTACCTCACCGATTTCCTGACGCGGCAGTTCGATGCCTTTGTCTGGCGCCCGATGGGCTTTGACCGCCACCCCGAGCTGATCCCGATGATGTTCGGCCATTACACCAAGCTGGTCTATCAGGCGCAGACCGATGACCCTGCGCTGGATGCCAAGGCGCAAGAGGCCGCCGCCCGGCTGGGCCTGGCCTATGAGCGCCGCTTTACCGGCTATGGCGATCTGGCTCCCTTCCTTGCGCAAGCCGCGAAAGACCCTGCATGACCCCCGCCTTTGCCGCCCTCGCTGCCCTGCTGGGCGACCGCTTCACCACCGCTGATGCCATCCGTGCGGAACATGCGCAAAGCGAAACCCATATCGCAGCGGGGCTGCCCGATGCGGTGGCCTTTCCCGAAACCACGGCCGAGGTCTCGGCGCTGCTGACAATCGCCCATGAACACCGGCTGCCGGTGATCGGCTGGGGCGCGGGCACCTCGCTGGAGGGGCATGCGCTGGCGGTGCAAGGCGGCATCACTGTGAATTTCGCCCGCATGGCGCAGGTGCTGGAGGTGCGGGCGGAGGATATGCTGGTGCGCGTGCAGCCCGGTCTGACGCGCGAGGCGCTGAACACCGAGCTGCGCGCCACCGGCCTGTTCTTCCCGGTCGATCCCGGCGCCAATGCGAGCCTTGGCGGCATGGCGGCCACCCGGGCCTCGGGCACCACCGCCGTGCGCTATGGCACCATGCGCGATGCGGTGCTGGGGCTGGAGGCCGTGCTGGCCGATGGCACGGTGATCCGCACCGGCACGGCGGCGCCAAAATCGGCCTCCGGCTATGATCTGACCGCGCTGTTGGTCGGCTCCGAGGGCACGCTGGCGCTGATCACCGAACTGACCCTGCGCCTGCAAGGCCAGCCCGAGGCGGTCTCGGCGGCGGTCTGCACCTTTGCCGATATGGCGGCGGCGGTGGATTGCGTGATCGAGACCATCCAATCCGGCATCGCCATGGCGCGGATCGAGTTTCTGGACCCGACGGCGGTGGCCGCCTGCAATGCTTATGCCGGGCAATCGCTGCCCGAGGCGCCGCTGTTGCTGGTGGAGTTTCACGGCTCGCCCGCAGCAGTCGCGGAACAGGCACAGCGCTTTGGCGAGATTGCTGCCGGGCATGGCTCCACCGGCTTTCGCTGGGCCGACCGCGCAGAAGATCGCGCCGCCCTGTGGAAGATGCGCCATGCCGCCTATCCGGCCTGTCTGGCCGCGCACCCCGGCGCCACGGCGGTGGTCACCGATGTATGCGTGCCGATCTCGCGCCTGGCAGAGGCGGTGCAGGAAACAAGGGCCGAGATTGCGGCCAGCGCCATTCCCGGCCCCATCCTAGGCCATGTCGGGGATGGCAATTTTCACGCCATCCTTCTGATTGCCAAAGACAATCCGGCCGAGGCCGCCGAGGCCAAGCGTCTGGCCGCCAATATGGCCACGCGCGCCTTACGCCTTGGCGGCACGGTGACGGGCGAGCATGGCATTGGCTTGGGCAAGCTGGCCTATATGCAGGCCGAACACGGGGCGGGATGGGCAGTCATGGGCGCGGTGAAACGCGCCCTTGATCCGCTGGGCATCCTCAACCCCGGCAAGCTGGTGCCTCAGTAGTAGGACACGAACCGGCGGCGGAAGCGGCCGGAATCGACCTCACGCTCGCGCATTTCCAGATCATAGCGGCTGGCGGCGGCGTTCAGATAATCGCGCTCGATTTCCTCGACCGAGGGAATGTGCAAAGCGCGGATGAAGCGGCTGACGGTATTCAACATTGGGAAACCTCTTGGGTTGCCCTCCCTGCCGGTGAATATAGGTCAGCGCCCCTGCCCTGACCATTGCCGATAGCGCCGTGCCGCCCTGCGCCTGCTGCAAAGCCAGAAAAGGAAGAGGCGGCCCCCGATGGAAGCCGCCGCCCTGCCCCGTTCCGCGCCGGTCAGCCCGCGTCGCGGTAATCGACCGTCTTCACATCATCGCCGGGATTCGATTTTTTCCGCCGCTCGATCAAGCGGTTCAGCGCATTCACATAGGCTTTCACGCTGGCCACAATGGTATCCGTATCGGCGGATTGGCCGGTGGCGATACGCCCCTCTTCCTCGATCCGCACCGAGACC
>NZ_JAEULU010000098.1 GCF_016792925.1 Gemmobacter sp. | reverse complement strand
GATACCGGCGGGTATTTTTCTTGACAGAAAAGATACCGCAGGGTATGTGTCGGACATACCCGGAGGTATCTTTTCATGTCCGACGCGCATCGCAAGGCCAAGACGCCCGAACAGACCCGCCGCGCCCTGCTGGATCGGGCGGCGGCGCTGGCGCTGCATCAGGGCATTGCCGCCATTACCCTGCCCGCCGTGGCCGAGGCGGCGGGCGTCACCAAAGGGGCGGTCTTCCATCATTTCGGATCCAAACAGGGGCTGACCGAGGCGCTTTGCGCCGATCTGATCGCGCGGATCGACGCCGAGGTCGATACTGCCCTCGCCGAAGATCCGGGCGGCCATGGCTGTTTCACCCGAGCGTATGTGCGCTGCACCTTTGCCCCGCAGGGCGCGGCCTCGCCCTGGTCGGCGCTGTCGCTGTCGGCGCTGACCGATCCGGCGCTGGCGCGGATCTGGGCCGACTGGATGACCGCCCGGCTTGCCCGCCATGCCGCCACCGATCAGGGCATCGCGCTGGAAATCGTGCGGCTGGCAGCCGACGGCTATTGGCTGGCCGCGCTGCAAGGCCATGCCCCCGAGGACCGCGACGGGATCCGTGCCCGCCTGCTTGCCGCAACCCCTGCCGACCGGAGCGCCCCATGACCCGCACCAGCCTTTATGCCATCCTCGCCACCGCCATCGCCTTCGAGGTGGTCGGCACCACCTTTCTGGCGCAAAGCGCGCAATTCACCCGCGCCCTGCCCACCATCGGCATGGCCCTGTGCTATGGCGTGGCGTTTTACTGCCTTTCGATCGTCTCGACCGCCATGCCCATCGGCATTGTCTATGCCGTGTGGAGCGGGCTGGGCATCGTGTTCATCGCGGGGGTGAATTTCCTGCTGTTCCGGCAAGCGCTGGACATCTGGGCCCTGCTGGGGCTGGCGCTGATCATCGCCGGGGTTGTCATCATCAACACCTTGTCGAAATCGGTTTCGCATTGAGCAAAACCCAGACGCAAACCCACAGGCCAACCCGCTGATCGCCTTGGGCGGGCATTATGTAAAAATCTTTCACATCACCCCTTGCGCGACCGGCGCGGCTGTCCCATCTTGGCTCATGTGAAAGACATTCACATGCAACACCAACCGGGAGAGACCGCCGATGTTTACCGCGACCCCTGCCGCCGTCATGGGCGGCCCCTCTGCCACCGGGCAGCGCCCCGGCCCGATCCGCCGCGCCGGGGCCTGGCTGGATGGCCATGGCCGCAAGGCCTGGATCACCGCCATGGTGCTGGGCTTCATCGTCTTCTGGCCCCTGGGCCTGGGTCTTTTGGCCTTCATGCTCATGACCGGCCGTTTCAGCCGCCACGCCTATCAGGGCCAATCCTTTCAAGGAGATACCGAGATGTTCTGCCGCAAATCCAATGCCCGCAGCGCCTTTGCCACGCATTTCCGCAGCTCGGGCAACAGCGCCTTCGACGCCTACAAGGCCGATACGCTGAAACGTCTGGAAGACGAGCAACACGCCTTTGAAACCTTCCTGCAACGCCTGCGCGAAGCCAAGGACAAGCAGGAATTCGACCGCTTCATGGACGAGCGCGCCGCCCAGGTGGTGCCCGCCGACGAGGCCTCGGCGGCCAATTGAGGCCCCCCAGCGGCAGCCCTTCGGGGCTGCCCTTCCCTGCCCCCTTTGTCACGGACCCGACCGATGTATGCCACGCCCGCCACTTTGCCCGACCCCGCCTATCAGCCTGAATTCTATCGCGGAACCGCTACCAAACGCGCGCTTGCCTGGGTGGTGGATGTCATCCTGATCGGCGTGCTGACCGGGCTTGCCTCGCTGCTGAGCCTCGGCATCGGGCTCTATTTCCTGCCGGTCGTCTATATGGTGCTGAGCTTTAGCTATCGCGTGCTGACGCTGTGGGGCGGCTCGGCCACCTGGGGGATGCGGCTGATGAATATCGGCCTTCTGACCCGCAATGGCGAACGCTTCGACCTGAGCCATGCGCTGCTGCACACCATCGGCTATACGCTGTCGGTCGGCACCTTCCTCGTGCAACTGCTGTCGATGGGGCTGATGCTGATGTCGGCGCGCGGCCAAAGCCTGAGCGATCACGTTCTTGGCACGGTCATGATCAACCGCCCGCGCTGACGCGAAAAATCCTTCAACAATCGCGCGAAAAAATCACGGTGAACGGGTTGCGGAGCGCTTGGCGACAGGCGTTCCGCTTGCTAAGCTGCCCGCTATTCACATCCTTTCCCCGGCAGCCAGCCCCCAGATGCGCCACACCCTTCCCATCGCGCCGCAATTCTACGTGACGGCTCCGCAGGCCTGCCCCTATCTGGACGGGCGGATGGAGCGCAAGCTGTTCACGGCCTTGCAGGGCGATCACGCGCAGCGGTTGAATGACACGCTGTCGAAACAGGGGTTCCGGCGCAGCCAGAATGTGCTGTATCGGCCCAGCTGCGCCGAATGCTCGGCCTGCCTGTCGGCCCGCATCCGGGTGGCGGATTTTCAGCCGAACCGGACGCAGAAGAAAATCCTGCGCAAGAACATGCATTTGCGGCGCAATGCCACCTCGCCCTGGGCGACGGAGGATCAGTATCAGCTGTTCCGCCGCTATCTGGATACCCGCCATGCCGATGGGGGCATGGCCGATATGGATATTTTTGAATTCGCCGCGATGATCGAGGAAACGCCGATCCGCAGCCGGGTGATCGAATATACCCGCCCGGCCGCCGAGGGCGAGCGCGGGCGGCAATTGTCGGCCGTCAGCCTGACCGATGTTTTCGATGACGGGCTGAGCATGGTGTACAGCTTTTATGACCCCGATCTGGCGGGCGACAGTCTGGGCACCTATCTGATCCTCGATCACGTCGACATCGCGCGCGAGGCCGGGCTGCCTTACGTCTATCTGGGCTATTGGGTGCCGGGCAGCCGCAAGATGGGGTACAAGGCGCGGTTTTCGGCGCTGGAGATCTATAAGGGCGGCGTCTGGCAGGATCTGGGCGACCCGGAGGATCACACCGCCGAGCTGCACCCGCTGTCGGTGGACCCGATTGCCGAGCAGGTGGCGCGGATCGCGCTGCCGGAGGCGCGGGGTCATCAGGAGTGACGCGGCGGCTGGGGGCGGTGGCGCTGATTGTGCCCGATTATCAGGCCGGGCTTGATTTCTACGTGGGAAAGCTGGGGTTTGATCTGATCGAAGATGTCGATCAGGGGCGCAAGCGCTGGATCACCCTCGCCCCGCCGGGCGGTGGCTGCGCGCTGGTGCTGGCGCGGGCCGATACCGAGGCGCAACGCGCGGCGATTGGCGCGCAGGGGGCCGGGCGGGTCTGGCTGTTTCTGGAAACCACGGATTTCGCCAGGGATCATGCCGCGATGCTGGCGGCGGGCGTGCTGTTCGAGGAAGCGCCGCGCCAGGAGCCTTACGGGATGGTCGCGGTCTGGCGCGACCCGTTCGGCAATCGCTGGGATCTGCTGCAACGGCTGTGACACCGCCCCCCCCCTTCACCATATCCGCTAAGACCAGCCGCGCCCAAACCGAGAGGTTCGGGGCGGCGTGGCCCTCGGAATTTGGATATTTGAGCCAAGGTGAATGGAGGACCGGCGCGCGGGACTTTCCAACGCGCCGGAAGGGCATTTAAGGGCGAAGGCAGAGGCGATGGCCTCTGCCAAGGCCCTCAGGCCAGCGTGGCGCCATCGGTGCGGCGGATGGCGATGAGGGTGGAACGCGGCAGGCCGCCCGCCATATCGGGGAAATCGCCGCCCGGATGCTGGATGCCGACAAAGACGGTGCGGCGGTCAGAGGCGAAGGCCATGCCGGTGACCTCGGCGCCTTTCGGGCCGGTCAGGAAACGCTCGATCTGCCCCGAGGCCGGATCGCCCACCAGCATCTGATTGTTGCCCTGACCGAGGAAATCGCCCTCGTTGCTGTCTTCGCCATCGGTCTGGATCCAGAGCATGCCGGTCGTGTCGAACATCATGCCATCGGGCGAGTTGAACATATTGCCGGAATGGATGTTCGACGACCCGGCATAGGCATCCTTGTGGACATCCGGGTTGCCCGCCATCACGAACAGATCCCAGCGGAAGCTGTCGGCTGCGTGATCCTCTTCTGCCGGATACCAGCGCACGATCTGGCCATAATGGTTCTCGGCGCGCGGGTTGGGGCCGCCCACCGGGGTTTCATCGCCGCCGGCATTGGGCTTGACCGCACGGTTCTTGTTGTTGGTCAGGGCGCAATAGGCCTCGACCGCGCGGGGGTTCACCGCCACCCATTCCGGGCGGTCCATGGTGGTGGCGCCCAGTTTGGAACCGGCCTGCCGGGTGTGGATGCAAATCTCGGCCGCCGACATGCCGGTGGCCTCGGGCGTCAGGGCAAGCCATTGGCCGGTGCCATCCTCGGCGAATTTGGCGACGTAAAGCTGGCCCTCGTCCAGCAGCGCATCGGTGGGCGCGCCGGGGGCATAGCTGCCAGCCGAGACGAATTTATACAGAAACTCGCCGCGCTCGTCATCGCCCAGATAGACCACCACGCGGCCATCGCGGGCCAGCGTGCAGGCGGCGTTTTCATGCTTGAACCGGCCCAGGGCGGTGCGTTTCACCGGCTTCGATTGCGGATCGGCGGGGTTGATTTCCACCACATAGCCGAAGCGGTTCGGCTCGTTCACGTTCTTCACCAGATCGAAGCGCGGGTCGAACTGTTCATAGCCATAGACCGATTCCGCCTCGATACCGTAGCGGGCAAAGGCCTCGGGCAGCTTGGCCTCCAGATCGGTGGCGCCGAAATAGCCGTTGAAGTTTTCTTCGCAGGTCAGATAGGTGCCCCAGGGCGTGCGGCCCGCGCCGCAGTTGTTCAGGGTGCCCAAGACTTCGGTGCCGGTCGGATCGGCGGGGGTGCGGAGCCACTCATGCCCGGCGGCGGGGCCAGCAAGGCGCATCGGCGTGAGATTGGTGATGCGGCGGTTGAAGGGGCTGTCCTGGACGATGGCCCAGCCCTCGGGGGTTTCCGCCACTTCCATCACCGTCACGCCTTGCAGGTTCTGCAACAAGCGCACATCGGCCTCGGATTTCACCTTTTCTTCCTGTTCTTTCGGCAGGTTGATCTCGGGGTTCACATATTCATGGTTCACCGCGATGACCTGATGGCCGCCGATGTTGAACAGCTCCATCCCGTCGGTGTTTTCGCCAAACACCCGGTCGGCCCCCTGCGACGGCACGCCCTTGGCGGCATCATAAGCGGGCGCGTCGGAGAAGAGCGCATCGCCCCAGCGCGCGACCGGCTTCCATTCATAGCCTTCCGGCACATGCACGGTGCCATCGGTGGCGACCGGGATCGGCTTGAAGGCAAAGCGCGAGGTGGCGGCATGGGCGGCGCTGCCCTTCAGCGCGCCCATGACCGAGGCGGCAGAGCCAAGCGCCACCAGCCCGGTCAGGAAACCACGGCGCGACAGGCCTTTTGCCACGATACGGTCAAAGTCGGTGGTTTCCGGGCGGGCGCTGCGGGCCTCGTCAAATTCGTCGAAGGAAAAGCGGTCGGTCATCTGTCTGGCTCCTGCAAGCTGGATGCGTGTTTGGCGCCAGAGGTGACAGGGCTTTGTGACAGGGAAATTGCGCCGGAATGAAGGTTCGGTGAAGGCGACTCGGGGGGATGGGGCCGGAAGATCGGGTGCATTTGCGAAAACTTCGCCGCACCGGGAGGATGGCGCAAGAAAAGTTCAACTTTCGCAGCCATGGCGACATTTTCCGCGCAGATTTGCCATTGACGCCCCCTGCCCGGCCCCATAATGTCCGGCCCATCGAAACGGTTTTCGGAGTGGAACGCGATGCGCGCGCTTCTTGTACTTGTTGGGATCAGGCGCATGGGCCGGTAACGGTTGACCATCTGGTTCCCCATGCGCCCCCGAGGAAACTCCGGGGGCTTTTTCGTATCCAGTCAGCCGCGGCGAGGCGGCGCAGAGGAAAAGAACAATGACCAAGGCGAAGGACAGCACCCCTAACACCATGTCGGGTGCCAAGATGATCGTGAAAGCGCTGAAGGATCAGGGCGTTGAGGTGGTTTTCGGCTACCCCGGCGGGGCCGTGCTTCCGATCTATGACGAGATCTTTCAGCAAAACGACATCCGCCACGTTCTTGTGCGGCACGAACAGGGCGCCATTCACATGGCCGAGGGCTATGCCCGCTCCACCGGCAAGCCCGGCGTGGCGCTGGTGACCTCTGGCCCCGGGGCGACCAATGCGGTGACCGGGCTGACCGATGCGCTGCTGGACAGTATCCCGATCGTGGTGCTGTCGGGCCAGGTGCCGACCTTCATGATCGGCACCGATGGCTTTCAGGAGGCCGATACGGTGGGCATCACCCGCCCCTGCACCAAGATGAACTGGCTGGTGAAGGATACCGAGCGGCTGGCCGAGACCATCCACACCGCGTTTCATGTGGCGACAAGCGGCCGCCCCGGCCCGGTGCTGATCGACATTCCGAAGGATGTGCAATTCGCCACCTCGGAATATGTGACCAAGGAAAAGGTGAAGCCCTCGCATTACCAGCCGAAGGTGAAGGGCGATATTGACCAGATCACCCGGCTGGTCGAGATGCTGGAAACCGCCGAACGCCCGATCTTTTACACCGGCGGCGGCGTGATCAATTCCGGCCCGGCGGCGAGCCAGCTCTTGCGCGAGCTGGTGGAGGCCACCGGCTTTCCCATCACCTCGACCCTGATGGGTCTGGGCGCCTATCCGGCCAGCGGCAAGAGCTGGCTGGGGATGCTGGGGATGCATGGCCTCTATGAGGCCAATCTGGCGATGCATGGCTGCGACCTGATGATCAATATCGGCGCGCGCTTTGATGACCGGATCACCGGGCGGCTGTCGGATTTCAGCCCCCATTCGGTGAAGGCGCATATCGACATCGACCCCTCCTCGATCAACAAGGTCGTGCGGGTGGAGGTGCCGATCATCGGCGATGTCGGGCATGTGCTGGAAGACCTGCTGCGCATCTGGAAATCGCGCGGGCGCAAGGTGAACAAGGAAGGTCTGGGCAAGTGGTGGGCGCAGATCAAGGAATGGCAGGCGGTCAATTGCCTTGATTACAAGGGCAGCGAAAAGACCATCAAGCCGCAATATGCGCTGCAACGGCTGGAGGCCCTGACCAAGGGCATGGACCGCTATATCACCACCGAAGTGGGCCAGCACCAGATGTGGGCGGCGCAGTTCCTTGGCTTTGAGGCGCCGAACCGCTGGATGACCTCGGGCGGTCTGGGGACCATGGGTTACGGTCTGCCGGCCTCGATCGGGGTGCAGATTGCCCATCCGGAGGCCCTGGTGATCAACGTGGCGGGCGAGGCCAGCTGGCTGATGAACATGCAGGAAATGGGCACCGCCATGCAGTTCCGTGCGCCGGTGAAGCAGTTCATCCTGAACAATGAACGCCTGGGCATGGTGCGGCAGTGGCAGGAATTGCTGCATGGCGAGCGGTATAGCCATTCCTGGAGCGAAAGCCTGCCCGATTTCGTGAAACTGGCCGAGGCCTTTGGCTGCAAGGGCATCAAATGCAGCGATCCCAAGGATCTGGACGATGCGATCATGGAGATGATCCGCTATGACGGGCCGGTGATCTTTGATTGTCTGGTGGAGAAGCATGAAAATTGCTTCCCGATGATCCCGAGCGGCAAGCCGCATAACGAGATGCTGCTGGGCGAGGCCGAGACGCAGGGCGTGATCAAGGCTGGCGGCGCAGTGCTGGTGTGACAGGTCGCGCGGGGGGCTGTCTGCCCCCCGCACCCCCCGAGGATATTTTTGAACAGAAAATGAAGGGAGGGCCGGATGTCGGCGCTCAATATCAAAAAGGGCTCGGTGAGCCATTCTGCCTATGAGCTGCGCGATCCCTATGCCGAGGTGATCGAAAGCCATACGCTTGCGGTGATCGTCGCCAATGAAAGCGGTGTGCTGGCGCGGGTGATCGGGCTGTTTTCGGGCCGGGGCTATAACATCGACAGCCTGACCGTGGCCGAGGTGGACCATGAGGGCCACCGGAGCCGGATCACCATTGTCACCCGGGGCACGCCGCAGGTGATCGAGCAGATCAAGGCGCAGCTGGGCCGGTTGGTGCCGGTGCATGCGGTGCATGATCTGACGGTGGAAGGCCCGAGCGTGCAGCGCGAGCTGGCGCTGGTGAAGGTTTCCGGCAAGGGCGAGGCGCGGATCGAGGCGCTGCGGCTGTGCGAGATTTTCCGTGCCAAGGTGGTCGATTCGACGCTGGAAAGTTTTGTCTTCGAGATGACCGGCACGCCGGAAAAGATCGACGCCTTTGCCGATCTGATGCGGCCTTTGGGCCTGTGCGAGATTGCGCGCACCGGCGTGGCGGCGCTGTCGCGCGGCGTGTGAGGGACGTGTGAGCTGGAAGGCCCCCTGCGCGGGGGCCTTTCTCGTTTCAGGCGCCGGTAAAGCGCGGCGGGCGTTTTTGCAGGAAGGCCATGACGCCTTCGCGGAAATCGGCGCTGCGCCCGGCCTCGCCTTGCAGCCGCGCCTCCAGCGCCAGTTGGCTGGGCAGGTCGTTGGCGTGGCTGCTGCGCAGCGCCTGTTTCAGCGCGCGGTAAGCGCCGGTCGGGCCTTGCGCCAGATGGCTTGCGCGGGCGGCGATCTGGGCGGCGAACTGGTCATCCGGCACACATTCATAGATCATGCCCCAGGCCTCGGCCTGTCGCGCGGGGATCTTGTCGGCAAAGAGGCAGGCGCCCATGGCGCGGGCGGCGCCGATCTGGCGCGGCAGCCACCAGGTGCCGCCGGCATCGGGGATCAGGCCGATGCGGGTGAAAGCCTGAATGAAGCTGGCGCCCTCGGCCGCGATGACCACATCGGCGGCCAGCGCGAGATTAGCCCCGGCCCCGGCGGCCGCGCCATTGACGGCGGCGATGGTGGGCAGCTTGCAATCGTAGATCGCATTCAGCAGCGGCACATATTCGCCGTTGAGGATGTCCTCGAACGGCACCTCGGCGCCCAGGCTTTGCGCATCGGCCAGATCCTGCCCCGAACAGAAGGCGCGGCCCGCGCCGGTGAAGACGATCACCCGCGCCTCGGTTTCGGCACGCCCAATGGCGGCCAGCATGTCGCGGCGGAGCGAGCTGGACAGGGCGTTCATCACCTCGGGGCGGTTGAGGGTGATGGTGGCGATGCCGTCTTGCAGCGCGTAAAGGATCGGTTCCATAAAAGCCTCCCGTTTGCGCTCAGCCTAGCCGTGCGCAGGCGCGGGGCAACCGGAACGGCGCGTCACGGTTTGAGGATTTCGCGCAGGCGGGCCTCTTCCTCGGGGGTCAGGGCCTCTGGCACGGGGGCGCTGCGGCGGCTGCGGATGAAGGCGGCGGCCATGGCGCCGCCCGCCAGCAACATGGCCGGGCCCGCCAGCCACAAGAGCCAGTTGGCCCCGGTGGCGCGCGGCTCGAACAGCACAAACTCGCCGTAACGCGCCACGATGAAGTCGATCACCTCATCGTTGCTGTCGCCCGCCACCAGACGCTCGCGCACCAGCACGCGCAGATCGCGGCTGATGGTGGCATTGCTGTCGTCGATATTCTCGCCCTGACAGACCGGGCAGCGCAGGCTTTGGCTGATCTCGCGGGCGCGGGCCTCCAGTGCGGCATCGGGCAGGATTTCATCGGGCTGCACCGCGAAGGCGGGGCTGGCGAGAAAGGCGAGCAGGATCAGGAATTTGCGCATCGTTCTTACTCCGCCGCCACCGGAGACGCCGCCGTGCGGCGGGCGCCCGCCGCGACACGGTAACGCCGGTCGGTGAGCGAGAGCAAGCCGCCAAGCGCCATCAGACCGCAGCCAAACCAGATCCAGTTGGCGAAGGGCTTCCAATAGCCGCGCACCGCGAAGCCGCCGCCCTCTTGCGGGTCGCCGATCACCAGATAGATGTCGCGGAACAACCCGTAATCCAGCGCCGCCTCGGTGGTGGGCATGGCCTGCACCGGGTAGACGCGCTTTTCGGGATGGAGGGTGGAGACGAGGCGCCCCTCGCGGCTGACCTCCATCGTGGCCATGGTGGAAAGGTAGTTCGGCCCCTTTTCCTCATGCACCTCGACCAGCTTCACCTGATAGGCGGCGAGGTCGAAGCTCTCGCCGATGCGGACCACCTTGATCACCTCGGTGGCCCAGCCCATCATGGCGGCGACGGCAAAGATGGTGACGCCAAGCCCCGCATGGGCGGTGGCCTTGCCCCAATCGGCGCGCGGCAGGCGGGCGAGACGGCCAAGACGCTCGGGCCAGGGGCCGCGTCCGGTGCGGCTGAGAAGGTCGATGGTCGCGCCGCCGACCACCCAGAGGCCAAGCGCCCCGCCCACCGGCACCAGGGCCGAGCCGCCGGTCTGGATGGCGAACAACAGCCCGGCCAGCGCCACCGACAGGATGGCCAGCGGCGCGAGCAGGCGCAGGATGCGGCCGCCTTGGGCGCGCTTCCAGCCCAGCATGGCGCCGACCGGCAGCAACAGCGCCAGCGCCACCATGAAGGGCGAGAAGGCGGCGTTGAAGAAGGGCGCGCCGACGCTCAGCTTGCGATCCCACAGGAGTTCCGCGACCAGCGGCCAGACCGTGCCGACAAAGACCACAAAGCTGGACACGGCCAGCAGCAGGTTATTGGCGACCAGCGCGCTTTCGCGGCTGACCATGCCAAAGACGCCCTTCGCCTCCATCGCGCTGGCGCGCAGCGCAAACAGCAGCAGCGCCCCGCCGGTGAAAACGCCGAGGATCATCAGGATGAAGACGCCGCGCTCGGGGTCGGAGGCGAAGGAATGCACCGAGGTGATGACGCCGGAGCGGACGATGAAGGTGCCGATCAGGCTGAAGCCGAAGGCCATGATGGCGAGCAGGATCGTCCAGGCTTTCAGGCTTTCGCGTTTCTCGACCACGATGGCGGAATGCAGCAACGCGGCC
>NZ_JAEULU010000088.1 GCF_016792925.1 Gemmobacter sp. | reverse complement strand
GCTGTGGGTTCTGACATCCCATTCGGGATAGGTGGCAATTCCGGAAAGCGCCTCGCGCGCCACATCCTCGGGCGCGAGGTCGAGATGCAGTTTCAGCCGCGTGGCAGGCGCCTTTGAAACCTGCGCCAGGCCGATCTCTTCCTGATCCTCGGCGGCTTCGCGGGCGGTGTCTTCGTCATCATCCTCGACCCGGCGGTTGAGGTTGAGAAATTCGGTCATCGACAGGATGGCCTCGAATTTGTGGAGGATGAAACTGTCATTGCGGTCAGCCTGATCGGCCTTGCGGCGGCGGGCGCGGCGGGCGGTTTTTTCCTCGGCCTGCTCGGGGGTGCCCTCGGTGGCGCGGGTTTCCACCGCCGTCGCCTCTGACCGCGCAGGCGCGCGCAGATCGGGCCATAGCGGCACGGGCAGGAAGGGGCGATAGCCGCGCGGCGCGCGCGCGGGCAGCGGCGGCAGGGCAAGAGGTTGCCCCAGAGCCACCCGAATGCGCGCCTCCACCGCCGCCTCGGCCGGCGGCAAAACGGCGGTGCGGCGGGTGGCCAGCGTGGCGCGGCACAGATCGGCATGCAGCGCCGCATAGCCCGGCGCCAGCGCCAGGGCCGCGCGGGTCATCCGCCCGGCCAGCGCAATTGCGGCCAGATCGGCCAGCATCGGGTCGGGTTCGGCGGAAGGTGCCTCGCCCTGCAAGGCGACCGCCGCCACCGCGAGCCACAGATACAGCGCCGCATTGGCCCGCGCCTCGGGGTAAACCGCAAGGCTTTCTGGCATGCGCAGTGCCGTGCCGTCAAAACTGGCACGCGGCACCGCCGCCCGCCATGTGCCCAAGCCGCGCATCAAACCGAGGCGATGCGCGCTGGTTTCCGGCGCCACCGGCTTCAGCTCCACGCTGGCATCGCCGCCCAGGCCGCGGAACAGGACTGCCAACCGCCCGCCCACTGCGCAGAGCGGGACACGGGCTCCCTCGTGGACGGTGTCACCGTCCAGACGGCTGGCAAAGGCGTGCCACAGTTTCCCGATGGTTTCTTCGGGTTCCCATGGCTCGAATTCGATCCGTGACATCACCGGCCTCACCCGAAAACGGCGGTCACAAGATCGTGGAGCCCGGCCTTCACATCCGGGTCATCGCTCAGCGGCTCGATCATCGCGGCGCGGATCGCGCGCTCGATGGGCATGCCGCCCGCGATCAACTGGGCGCAATAGACCACGAGGCGGGTCGAGATCCCCTCCTCCAGATCCTGCCCCTTCATGGCGCGCAACTTGCCCGCCAGCCGCACCAGCGGCTTCACCCGGTCCTCGGCCAAACCGCTTTCGCGGGCGACCACGGGAATTTCATGCTCTGGCGCGGGAAAGCCGAATTCCAGCGCGACAAAGCGTTGCCGGGTGGAGGGTTTCAGCGTTTTCAGGATGTTCTGGTAGCCGGGGTTGTAGCTGGCCACGAGCAGGAAATCGGGATGCGCCTCCAGCTCCTCGCCCGTGCGGTCGATGGGCAGAATGCGGCGGTCATCGGTCAGCGGGTGCAGAACCACCGTCACATCCTTGCGCGCCTCGACCACCTCATCCAGATAGCAGATGGCGCCCTCGCGCGCCGCGCGGGTCAGCGGGCCATCGGCCCAGACCGTCTCGCCGCCTTTCAGCAGCCAGCGCCCGATCAGGTCGGATGCCGAAAGATCATCATGGCAGGCCACGGTATAAAGCGGTCGCCGGAGGCGTGCCGCCATATGGGCGACAAAGCGGGTCTTGCCACAGCCGGTCGGGCCTTTCAGCAGCACGGGCAGCTTGCGGGCGGCGGCGGCGGCAAACACCTCGCATTCATCGCCCTGCGCCCGGTAGAAGGGGGCGTCTGCCGCCCCCATCAAGGGTCCATTCATCTCGGTCACTCCGCCGGGCTGTTACGGGGGGCAGGATGCCCTGCCGCGATCACCTCGCGCCGGGGCACGAGAATGGCATAGATGAACAGGACAGCCCCCAGCACCACCGCCACGCCCGAGCCGAAACGCATGGCGTAAAAGACCCAAAGCTGGTCCTGCACCTCCATGTAGAACTCGCCGTTCACCCGTTGCAGATGGGTTTGCACCGTGCCTGCAAAGGTCAGGGTGAAGGTCATGAACACCACCCCGCCCGACATCAGCCAGAAGCTGATCATGTTCAGCACCTGGTTATAGGGGTCACGCCCCAGCAGATGCGGCGCGGCATAGCTGATGATCGCCAGGTTGAGGCAGACATAGGCGCCGTAAAAGGCCAGATGCCCATGCGCGGCAGTGATCTGGGTGCCGTGGGTATAATAGTTCACCCCATGCAGCGTATGCAGGAACCCCCAGACCCCGGCACCAAAGAAAGCCAGCGTGCCGCATCCAAGGCTCCACAGCAGGGCGGCCTTGTTCGGATGGTCGCGCCGGCCCTTCCACACCATGACAAAGGCAAAGGCCATCATCGCAAAGAACGGCACCACTTCCATCGAGGAGAAGATGGAGCCGATCCATTGCCAGTAGCCGGGCGTCCCGATCCACAGGTAATGGTGGCCCGTGCCGAGGATGCCCGAGAACAGCGCCAGCGCGGCAATGACATAAAGCCATTTCTCCACCACCTCGCGGTCCACCCCCGTCAGCTTCAGCATCAGGAAG
>NZ_JAEULU010000082.1 GCF_016792925.1 Gemmobacter sp. | reverse complement strand
CGGCGAAAGGCCATTTCGGCGCGCAGGCGATCTTCGGCGCGGCGGCGATGCAGGGCATTGCGATGCAGCACCACCAGCGCCAGCACGGCAAAGGCGGCGAGCCCCAGAATGGCGGCCAGAATGGCCGTGCTGCCGAAGGTGGCGGGGCGGTCATAGGCGGTGATCTGCAAGACGGTGCCCGCCAGCGGCGGGTCAAAGCTGATGGCATGTTGCGGCGCGCCGGGGGCGGCGGGGCGGCGGGCACGTTCGGCCAATGGGCGGGCGGCCAGCGCGCTTTCGCTCAGGCTCCGGCCCTCATGCGCCGCGCCGGGCTGGCCTGCGGCGGGCAGAAGGCGGACGCCATATTGCTCGGCGATCCACCACGGGATGTGGCGATCAAACATCACCGGCAGCGAGACCCCGGCCAGCACCACCCCGCCCGCCGCACCCGGCAGCCGGAGGCCCATCGGCGCCACACCGGCCTCCACCGGGCCAAAGACCGGGCGCGCGGTCTGGGCGGGCGCGGCCAGCAGGCGGCGCATCAGCTGCGCCTCGGCGGCGCCGCCCGCGCCTTCCGGCACGGCGGCGACAAGCTGGCCCTTGGCATCATACCAGCGCAGGAACAGCATTTCGGGGTTGGCGGCGATATGCACCCGGGCGCGGGCTTGCAGATCGGCGGCGGCGGCGCCACCGGCGGCATCCAGCGCGAGGCGGGCCAGCATGTCCTCGTTCACCGACATCTGGAAGCGCAGGGTCTGTTCAACCCAAAGCGCGTCGGTGGCCAGCTTGGTGCGGGCGCGTTCGGCATCGGCCTGCCCCAGAATCCACACCAGCGCCGTGACCAGCCCGACCAGCGCGACAATCGCCACCAGCGGCACCAGCGACAGCACGTCAAGACGGCGGGACACCATCAGGTTCCCGCTGCCCCATGCCTCGGGGTCGGCCCGGCGCGGCAAGGGCGCGGGCGGCTGAAGCGTCTGGTGTTCCGTGCCGGTTCCTCCCCGCAACCTGGCCCGCACTTTGGCGACACGCAGAGTTTTGTGGCACCGCGCCATGGTCTTGTCCATTGTGGAATGCCACAATAGCCCGTGAGGGGCGGGAGGATATGGGCATGCGGAAGGGGTTCTGGCTTTCGGTGGTGGCGGCGGTGATGGCGGCGGCGCCCGCCGCAGCGCAACAGCCGATTGTGCTGAAATTCAGTCATGTCGTGGCGCCGGATACCCCCAAGGGCAAGGCCGCCGCCCGGTTCGAGGCGCTGGCCGAAGCCTATACCGGCGGCGCGGTGGATGTGCAGGTCTATCCCGACAGCCAGCTTTACAAGGACAAGGAGGAGATGGAGGCGCTGCAACTGGGCGCGGTGCAGATGCTGGCGCCCAGCCTTGCCAAATTCGCGCCGCTGGGGGTGCAGGAATTCGAGGTCTTCGATCTGCCCTTCATCTTTCCCTCCTATGAGGCGCTGCACAATGTGACCAATGGCCCGGCGGGGCGGGCGCTGCTGGACAAGCTGGAAGACAAGGGGATCATCGGGCTGGCCTATTGGGATAACGGGTTCAAGATCATGTCGGCCAATCGCCCGCTGCACCTGCCGCAGGATTTTCGCGGGCTGAAGATGCGGGTGCAGGCCTCGCAGGTGCTGGAGGCGCAGATGGCGGCGCTTGGCGCGGTGCCGCAGGTCATGGCCTTCAGCGAGGTGCATCGCGCCTTGCAGGCCGGGGTGGTGGATGGCACCGAGAACCCGCCCTCCAACATGCTGACCCAAAGGATGCACGAGGTGCAGGCCCATGCCACCCTCTCGAACCACGGCTATCTGGGCTATGCGGTGATCGTGAACCGGCAGTTCTGGGAAAGCCTGCCGGAGGATCTGCGCGACGCGCTGGAACAGGCGATGGAGGAAGCCACCGCAGATGGCAATTCCACCGCCAAG
>NZ_JAEULU010000034.1 GCF_016792925.1 Gemmobacter sp. | reverse complement strand
CGCGCGACATGGATCAGGCCCGCCACCCCTCTACCCGTGGCCTTTTGGCCGCGCAGCCCCGCATTGGCGGCCCGCGCGCACCCTTGGCCGTGCTGGACCGCCGCCCCGAATGGAAGGAGCCGCAGCCATGACCGTTTCGGTCGAGATCGAAAATCTCTCCATCGTGTTCGGCACCGGCCCCGACGCCGTGCGCGTCTTGCCGGGGGTCAGCTTTTCCGTGGCGCCCGGCGAATGTTTCGGGCTGGTGGGCGAAAGCGGGTCGGGCAAATCCACCGTGCTGCGCTGTGCCGCCATGCTGACCGATTTCTGGACAGGCCATGTGCGGATCGGCGGTCGCAGTGTCCGCGCCATCCCCCTGAAAGAGCGCTGCCGCCTGCTGCAAATGGTGTTTCAAGACCCCTATGGCAGCCTGCATCCGCGCCAGTCGGTGCGCAGCGTGCTGGCCGAACCGTTGCGCATTCACGGGCTGAAGGATGCCGAGGCCCGGATGCAGCGCGCCCTCACCGATGTGGGCCTGCCACTGGATTTTCTGGATCGTTTCCCGCATCAGCTTTCGGGCGGGCAGCGGCAGCGCGTGGCGATTGCGCGGGCGCTGATCCTGGAGCCTGCCGTGCTGCTGCTGGATGAGCCGACCAGCGCGCTGGATGTCTCGGTGCAGGCCGAGATCTTGAACCTGCTGACCCGGCTGCGGGCTGAGCGCGGCTTTACCTATATCATGGTCACGCATGATCTGGCGGTGGTGGATCACATGTGTGACCGCTTCGCCGTCATGCTGCATGGCGAGGTGACCGAGGTTCTGCCGCGCAGTGCCATTCCCGGCAATGAGGCCACGCATCCCTATGCGCGAGAGCTGATTGCCGCCTCGCTGGAATATGAGGGCGGGCGCTAAGACCGCCGCTGCCCAGCCAACCCGAAAGCCGCGCCCCAAACTGGGCGCGGCTTTTTCGTGGGGATGCCCCGCCCGGCAGTGCCGATCTTGGCGCCGCCCGTTCGACATGGCAAAACGGGCGCATCCTGCGATGCGCCCGCTTGTCTGACTTGCGCGGGATCAGCGCGCCTTGGTCACCGTTTCAAACCGCGACAACCAGGGGCTGACGATCATGCCCTGCACATCGGTCTGATAGGCCACGGTATCCTCCACCTCGGAGAAAGGCAGGATCGACGGCACGGTTTCGTCAATATGCACCTGAATCGCCTCATAGGCCTTGATCTGCGCGGCGGGGTCTTGCTCCAGCAGGGCCGCCTCGATCATGCCATTCAGCGCCGCATCATAATAGCTGGTGCGCCAGCCCTGATAATTGGTCAGCTTGGCTTCGTCGCTGTTGTCGGGGTTATAGGCCAGCGCGCGCAGGTTGCTGTCGGGATGCGGCTGTTGCCCGCCACCGCCCCGGCCCACCAACAGCTCGAAATTCCGCTCTCGCATCGCGCCATAAATCTGATCGCCCGAGCCGGTGATCAACTCGGCCTCGATGCCTGCCTGCGCCAAAGTGTTCTGAATGGCCGTCGCCGCTTTCAGGAACGGGTCTTCCGACAGCACCCGCAGCGTGACCTTGAACCCGTCGGCATAACCCGCCTCGGCCAGCAGGGCTTTGGCTCCGGCGACATCCAGCTTGTAGCCCTGATCCGGCAAAAGCCCGATCACGCCGCTGGACAGCGGGCGCTGATGCGGCTTGCCGTAATAGGGCATGACGGCCTTGTTGATGCCCTCGTAATCAATCAACAGGCGCAGCGCGGCCCGGACCTTGGGGTTGGCCAGCCGCTCGTCCTTCATCGACACGGCCAGATAGTAGAAGCCCGCGCCGGGGGTGGAGGCGATGGTGATCGCCTCATTGCCTTCCAGCGAGGCCAGATCCGGGGCCTGCATCGAATAGGCCACGTCGATGTCGCCCTGTTCCAGCATCAGGCGCTGCGATTGCGATTCCGGCAGGTGGCGCATCAGCACGCGGGTCATCGCCGGGGCCGGACCCCAATAGCCGTCATTACGGGTCAGGATGATATATTCGTTCGAGGCCCATTGCGTGAGGGTGAACGGGCCAGAGCCGGCGGAGTTCAGCGTCAGCCATTCAGCCCCCAGATCGCCCGCCTTTTCATTCGCCATCACGGTCTTGCTGTCGAGGATCGAGCCCGGCCCGTTTTGCGCCAGAACCATCAGCATCAGGTTCGGGTCATCCGGCTGCGGCAGGGTGATCACCACCGTGCGCGCATCTTCCGCCACAAAGTGCTGATCCGCCGTTTCGGCCTTGAAGCCGCGGGTTTTCAGGAAGGACGATTGCGCCAGATTGATCGTCATCAGGCGCTTGAGGCTCCAGACCACATCCTCGGCGGTCACCGGATTGCCGCTGGCAAATTTCGCATCGGCGCGCAGGGTGAAGCGGATCGACATGCGATCCGGCGCAATCTCCCATTTTTCAGCAAGACGCGGCTGGATCGAGCGATCCTTGTCAGACAGGATGACCAGCGTGTCATAGATATTGTTCAAAACCTGCACCGTCTCGCGACCGGTGATCGCCGCCGGATCGAGCGTCAGGATATTGTTCATCGTGGTCGCCACGATCAGTTGATCATCAGGCGTTTCGGCCCAGGCCAGTGGCGCCGCGCCCATCAGCAAGGCAGACATCGCCGCCGAAAGCAGAAAATGTTTCATGGTTCCTCCCGTTGGTGCCGTGTCCGGGCGCACGGCTCGCCTTTGCCCTGCTGGCTGACCTTCGGTCAACCGAGGATCTTCAAGACCGGCGCCACCAGGGCCCGGCCGATCGCTGCGCTGTCCTCCGCCTCCAGATGCACGCCATCGATAGCGCTGGACCGCGCCACCGAACCCGCATCGAAGAACCCGCATCCGATCTCGGTCGCCAGCGCCGCATAAAGCGGCGCCAGCAATTGCGACTGCGCCAGACTGCGCCCGCCCCGCGCCTCGGCCCCGCAGGCGGGCGGCGCCACCAGCAGCAGGCTCGGCAGCGCGCTGCGCGGTTTGTAAGGAAAGGTGGCCACGATCTCGGCCAGCCGCCGCATCCCGGCCTGCGCCGAAAGCGCCATGCCGCCATGCACCGGCTTCAGGTCATTGGTGCCCAGCATCAGGATCACAAGGTGCAGCGGCATCTGCGCCGAAAGCGCCAGCGGCAATGCCTTGGCCCCGTTGCGCGGCGCGGCACCGGCGTCGTCATCCCGGCAGGTGGTGCGCCCGC
>NZ_JAEULU010000005.1 GCF_016792925.1 Gemmobacter sp. | reverse complement strand
ATGACCAAGCCCCCCGCCGAGGCCATAGCCGAGGTCATGTTGAAACGTTCCCACATCGGGCCGGTGGCCCGAAGCCACCGGGTGAGCCGCCCGCCCTCCGGGCGGCGGGCGCTTTGCGCCCACCGGGCGGGCGCAGGCCTCTGTCATCTTCGCTGATCCGGTCTGGCCTGACCGCTCCCACACGGGCGGGGAAAAGCGGTGCTTTTCCAATTCCGCCCGATCTCAATTGTCCGCTCCCATCGCCGAGGCCACGCGGCAACCCTCCCCACATTTGGGCCTCTGCCATTCCAGAAAGATAGCCCGTTGCCCACGACCGAGGCCATCGCCGAGGTCATGTTGAAACGCTTCCACATCGGGCCGGTGGCCCGAAGCCACCTGCCAGCGCCCGCCCTCCGGGCGGCGGGCGCTTTCGCGCCCACCGGGCGGGCGCTGGCCTCTGTCACGCTGCTAGAAAGGTATTGCGGAACCCTTCCCACAGGGCCGGGAAAACGCGCTGCGTTTTCTGACCCGGCCCAATTGGCCGAGGCCATCGCCGAGGTCACGCGGCACCGTTTCCACATCGGGCCGGTGGCCCAAAGCCACCGGCCAGCGCCCGCCCTGCGGGGGGCGGGTGCTTCACACCCGCCGGGCGGGCACAGGCCTCAGTCATCTTCGCTGACACGGTCTTGCTTGACCGCTCCCACACGGGCGGGGAAAAGCGGTGCTTTTCCAATTCCGCCCGCACCCATCGCCGAGGCCACGCGGCAACCCTCCCCACGTTTGGGCCTCTGCCATTCCAGAACGATAGCCCGTTGCCCATGACCGAGGCCATCGCCGAGGTCATGTTGAAACCTGTCCACATCGGGCCGGTGGCCCGAAGCCACCGGGTGAGCCGCCCGCCCTGCGGGGGGCGGGTGCTTCGCACCCACCGGGCGAGCGCAGGCCTCTGTCATTTTCGCTGAACCGGTCTTGCTTGACCGCTCCCACACGGGCGGGGAAAAGCGGTGCTTTTCCAATTCCGCCCGCTCCCCATGACCTAGGCCATCACCGAGGTCACCCGACACCGTGTCCGCGTTTGGGCCGGGGGCCCAAAGCCACCGGGTGAGCCGCCCGCCCTGCTGGGTGCGGGTGCGTCACACCCGCCGGGCGGGCTCTGGCCTCTGTCACGCTGCTAACCCGATCTTGCTCCACCGTTCCCACAGGGCCGGGAAAACGCCATGCGTTTTCGGAACCCGGCCCATGGCAGAGGTCATCCGCCCCCTACCGCCGCACCCTCGGCACCGAGCTTTCGCGCCGATCTCCGCGCCCCGACATGGCGACCAGCGCCGCGATCCGGTTCTCGGTGCTGGGATGGGTGGAGAACAGCGCATCCCGCCCCGACCCATGCAGCGGGTTGATGATGAACAGATGCGCCAGCGCCGGATTGGCCTCGGCGGGGCCGTTGTCGATCCCGCGCGCGAAATGGTCGATCTTGCGCAAGGCCCCGGCAAGCCACAGCGGATCGCCGCAAATCTCCGCCCCCACCCGGTCCGCCTCATATTCCCGACTTCGCGAGATCGCCATCTGCACCAGCGCCGCCGCGAAAGGCGCAAAGATCATCACCAGCAGCGGCCCCAGCACGCCGCCACGCTCCCGGCTGCCGCCAAAGAAGAACGCGAAATTCCCCAACATGCCAATCGCCCCCGCCATGGTGGCCGTGATCGTCATGATCAGCGTGTCGCGGTTCCGGATATGCGCCAGCTCATGCGCCATCACGGCGGCAATCTCCTGCTGGCTCAACCGCTCCAGCAACCCGGTCGAGGCCGCCACGGCGGCATTCGCCGGGTCGCGCCCGGTGGCAAAGGCATTGGGCTGATCGCTCTCAATGACATAAACCGCAGGATGCGGCATCCCCGCCCGGTCAGCCAGCTGATGCACCAGCCGCACCAGCTGCGGCGCGCTCTGCTCACTCACCAGCC
>NZ_JAEULU010000332.1 GCF_016792925.1 Gemmobacter sp. | reverse complement strand
CCGAGCCGCGCACCCGCCTTGTGGCCGGCAGCGCAGGCGAGGGGCGGCTGACGCTGATGCAACGCTCCGCCCTCTGGGGCCTGCCCGATTTCATCACCGCCGAAACCACGGCAACGCCCGAGGGGACGCGGCTGCAAATCTGGTCGCGCGCCCGCTTTGGCTTCAGCGATTTCGGCGGCAACCGTGCGCGCCTGGAACGGTGGATCGCAGCCCTGCGCGGTTGAGCGTGACCAGACAGGGGGCGCTCGCGCCCCCTCTTGAGCCTGCGGCTCAATTCACCCCCTGAGGATATTTTTGAACAGAAAATGAAGAAGAGCGGCTCTGCTTTTCATTTTTCTGTTCAAAAATATCCTCGGGGGGAATCTCCGCAGGAGATGGGGGGCAGACAGCCCCCCTTCTTCTTTTTCGGCAGGCGGGCCTTGCAATCCGTGGTTCCGGCCTGTAAGGGCTGCCTCACTTCACAGGCGAGGCTTGGGCTGGAAGGGGAGACATCCCGGACAGTCCGCCGGTTGGGTGCAAACCCTCAAGGCTTCGCCGAGGCGCAAACCGGAAAAGGATATGGACATGGCGCTCCCTGAATTCTCGATGCGTCAGCTGCTGGAAGCTGGCGTTCACTACGGTCACCAAACCGCCCGTTGGAATCCGCGCATGGCGGAATACATCTATGGCGACCGCAACGGTATCCACATTCTCGACCTGACCCAGACCGTCCCGATGCTGGACCAGGCTCTGAAGGTCGTGCGCGACACCGTGGCCAAGGGCGGCCGCATCCTCTTCGTCGGCACCAAGCGTCAGGCCCAGAAGCCGATCGCCGAAGCCGCTGAAAAATGCGCTCAATATTACATGAACCACCGTTGGCTGGGCGGCACGCTCACCAACTGGAAGACCGTTTCGCAGTCGATCCAGCGTCTGAAGCAGTTCGACGAGCTTCTGGCGACCGGCGCCGAGGGCCTCACCAAGAAAGAGCGCCTGAACATGGAACGCGAGCAGTCGAAGCTGCAAGCTTCGCTGGGCGGCATCCGTGAAATGGGCGGCGTGCCGGATCTGCTGTTCATCGTGGATGTGGGCAAGGAAGACCTCGCCATCCTCGAAGCCAAGAAGCTGGGTATCCCGGTTGTGGCTGTGGTCGACACCAACTGCTCGCCCAAGGGCGTGGACTATGTGATCCCGGGCAACGATGACGCCGCCCGCGCCATCGCGCTTTATTGCGACCTGATCGCCCGCGCGGCGCTGGACGGCATGTCGGCCCAGCTCGGCGCTGCCGGTGTGGACCTCGGCGCGCTGGAAGACGCCCCCGAGGAAGAAACCGCCGAGGCCTGATCCTCGCATCCGGCGGGGGCCCTCGCGCCCCTGTCGCATCCGCGTTACCCGGCGGGCGTAAAGCCTGCCGGGATCATCCGTTCTGGGAGAAATACGATGACGATCACCGCAGCGATGGTGAAGGAACTGCGCGAAGCCACCGGCGCAGGCATGATGGACGCCAAAAAGGCGCTGACCGAAGTGAATGGCGACATGGAAGCCGCCGTGGACTGGCTGCGCACCAAGGGTCTGGCGAAAGCCGCCAAGAAAGCCGACCGCGTGGCCGCGGAAGGTCTGGTGGGTGTGGCCGTTTCGGGCGGCAAGGGTGTCGCTGTCGAAGTGAACTCGGAAACCGACTTCGTGGGCAAGAATGCCGACTTCCAGAACCTCGTGCGGGGCATCACCACCGCCGCTCTGGGCGTGTCGGATGTGGAAGCGCTGAAAGGTGCCGCCCTGAACGGCAAGACCGTTTCGGAATCGCTGACCGATGCCATCGCCACCATCGGCGAGAACATGACCCTGCGCCGCATGGCGGCTGTGGAAGGTGACGCGGTTGCCGCCTACATCCACACCGCTGCTGCGGATGGCCTGGGCCGCATCGGCGTGCTGGTCGCGCTGAAAGGTGCCGACAATGGCATCGGCAAGCAGATCGCCATGCACATCGCCGCTACCTCGCCGGTGTCGCTGTCGGAAGCCGACATGGACCCGGTTGTGGTCGAGCGCGAGCTGGCCGTGCAGACCGCCAAGGCGCTGGAAGAAAACGCAGCCTCGGCCAAGCCGAAGCCCGAGCAAGTGATCCAGAACAACATCATCCCGGGCCGGATGAAGAAGTTCTTCGAGGAATCGACCCTGCTGAACCAGAAATTCGTCATCAACCCCGATGTCACCGTGGCGCAAGCTGCGAAAGACGCGGGCGTTGAGGTCGTGGCTTTCGTGCGCATGGCCGTGGGCGAAGGCATCGAAAAAGAGAAAGAAGACTTCGCTGCCGAAGTGGCGAAAGCTCTGCAAGGCTGATTTCCGGCCCGTGCCGGATCAGGAGGGCGGCCCTTGCGGGGGCCGCCTTTTGCATTTCAGGACAGGGGCGGGCGGGTTGACCCGCCCCATGAAAATGGCGGTGCCGCACCACACGACACCGCCTGAATGGCAATACCCCACCTGACTCGGACCCGCAGCCTTGGCTAATCGGCCTGCTTGCGGTTACTCTCCCGTTCAGAGAACAGGATATGCGGCAATGGGCGCCAATAGGCCCTTGCCCGCATAGGCCTTGCCTTCACCCAGTGATGCAAAGCCTGACCATCTTACCAAAAAAATTGACGTTAGGTAAGTCAGGGATTCCTGACCTCGTTGGCGGCGGGCAGGAAGATCTGGTTGAGCAAGGCCGCCTTGGCCACGGCCTGAGCGGTGCTGTCCACATCCAGCGCCTGCCGCGCGAGGCGCAGGTGCTTTTCCACCATGGCGGTGGAGATGCCCATCAGCGTGGCAATATCCTGCATCGTCTTGCCCTCGGCCACCCACTCCAGCGCCTCGCGCTGCCGCAGTGACAGTTGCGGGCGCCGGACGGGCAGGGGCAACTGACACAGGCGCAGATGCATGACCTGCGCCACTGCCGCAAGCCCCGGCCCCTGTTCGGCCCAGATCGCATCCACCTGATCGTGGTCGATGCCCGGATCGGCGGCGAGACCAAGCGCCCCGCGCTGCCTTGTCGTCACATCCGGGAAGCTGATGGTGATTCCGGCGCGCAACTGCCATTGCGCATTGCGCTGCACCGCCTCCAGTTCCTCTGCGGTCAGCTCTCCGGCGCGGGCTTTCTCCTCCACCCACCGCCAGGTGCAAGACGCGCCGCGATTTTCCAGCGCCCAGCGATAGGGGGCGGTTCGGGCATAAAAGCCGTCGCGAAAATAGAAATTGCTGTAGCCGGGCGGAAAGCTGGTCAGATAGACCGCATCATCCGGGTCGCCGATGCCTCCGGCCTTGCGAAACCGGGTCATGCCGTAATTGACCCTGGCAAAGCCATGACGCGTGAAATGGGCCACCGACAAATCCCAGACCGACCCCACGCTGGGGGCGGCCGCGATACGATTTACCAATTCCAACACATCGGACATGAAGGCCCCCTTCACCTTGTTAGCCCGGCATTTGCCCTGCGTCGAGAGGCGGCTTGGCGCGCGGCCCGGGGGCTGTCGCGATGCGGGGCGCGCCACGGGTGGCGCGGGTGATGGCGGGGGCAAGATCCATCATCGCATCGAACTGGGTCAGATAGACCCTGCCCGTCAAGGCATCGGGGAAGGGCGAGCGCAGCAGGCGGTCCATCACCGGGCCCTTCACCTGGGCAAGATGCAGCCTCACGCCGCCATCCGAGAGGCGATGGTTCAGCGCCTCCAGGGTTTCCAGCGCCGAGGCATCAATGCTGTTCACCGCCGCGCAATCCAGCACCACATGGCGCAGCCCCGGCTGTTCGGAAACGGCGGCCAGCAGCACATCCTCCAGATGGCGCGCATTCGGAAACCACAGGCTTTCATCAATGCGCACTTGCAGCACCTCGGGCACGGTGACGACCTCGTGCCGGGCCAGATTGCGGAAATGCTCGGTCCCCGGCACCTGGCCCATCACCGCCACATGCGGGTGCGAGCTGCGCCACAGATGCAGCGCCAGCGACAGCGCGACCCCGGCGCTGATCCCGGCCTCGACGCCCAGGCCCAGCGTCATCACGATAGTGACGGCCATGGCGGCGAAATCGCTGCGGCTATAGGCGAGGGTGCGGCGCAGCGCGCCCAGATCGACAAGGCTCAGCACCGCCACGATGATGGTGGCGGCAAGGGTGGCCTTGGGCAGGTAGAACAGGGCAGGGGTCAGCGTCAGGGTGGCCAGCGCCATGCCGATGGCGGTGAAGGCACCCGCCGCCGGGGTCTCGGCGCCGGCATCGAAATTCACCACCGAGCGCGCGAAGCCCCCCGTCACCGGAAATCCGCCCGAGACGCCCGCGCCGATATTTGCCAGCCCAAGCGCCACCAGCTCCTGATCCGGGTCGATCCGATGCCGGCGCTTGGCGGCCAGGGTTTGCGCCACCGAAATCGTCTCGACATAGCCGACCAGCGCGATCAGGGCGGCAGGCCAAAGGATCGCGCGCCACAGCTCCAGGTTCAGCGGCGGCAAGACGGGCAGGGGCAGGCCGCGCGGGATCTCGCCCACCACGGGCACCTCCAGCGCAAGGCCCCAGGAGGCGAGCGTGGTGGCCGCCACGGCCATCACCGGCGCGGCCCGGCTGGTCGCCGCCGCAAGACGCGGCGGAAGGCCAAGCCGCCGCAGCAAGGGCGTCAGCCGCGCCCGCGTCCAGAACAGGAAGGCCAGCACCGGAAGCCCGATCAGCAAAACCTGTGGCTCTGCCGCTGGCAGCTTTGGCCAAAGCGCCCGCGCCAGATCGGGCAGGGTTTCGCCGCGAATGCCAAGGCCCAGAAGCTGCGGCACTTGCCCGGCGGCAATCAGCAGCCCTGAGGCCGTGATGAAACCCGAAATCACTGGATGGCTGATGAAATTCGCAATCACCCCCAGCCGCAGCAGACCCATGACCAGCAGGATCAGGCCCGACAGCACCGCCAAAGCAATGGCCGCACCCAAATATTCGGGCGTGCCTTGCGCAGCCAAAGGTGCGACAGCCGCCGCGGTCATCAGGCTGACCACCGCCACCGGGCCAACCGCCAGCGTGCGCGACGTGCCAAACAGCGCATAGATCAGCAAGGGCGCGACAGAGGCATAAAGCCCGATCTCGGCAGGCAATCCGGCCAGCAGCGCATAGGCCAGCGATTGCGGGATCAGCATGATGGTCACGATCACTGCCGCGAGCAGGTCATTGCCGAGGGCCGCGCGATCATAGCGCGGCGCCCAGTCGAGAATCGGCAGAAAGGGACGCATGACCGCCTCCGAAAGCAATGGCCTCAGAGGTAACCCGGCGCCAGACACATTTCAAGTATTGAATATGTTTGGCGCCGGCAGGGGGCCGCGAACGTTAGACCTGCGCGGCCTCGGCCACAGACCGGATTGCCCGGATATTCGCGCCATAGGGGGCCGGGTCCGCGACCGAGCCGCCCTTGAACACCGCCGAGCCCGCCACCAGCACATCCGCCCCGGCGGCCGCCACCAGCGGCGCGGTTTCCACCGTCACACCGCCGTCGATCTCGATATGGATCGGGCGATCCCCAATCATGGTCCGCAAGGAGCACACCTTATCGACTTGGGAATGAATGAATTTCTGCCCGCCAAAGCCGGGGTTCACCGTCATCACGCAGATCAGGTCCACCATATCGAGCAGATGGGCGACCGCCTCGATCGGCGTGCCGGGGTTCAGCGCAAGCCCAGCCTTCACGCCATGCGCCCGGATCGCTTGCAAGCTGCGGTGAATATGCGGCCCGGCCTCCAGATGCGCAGTGATCACATCAGCGCCCGATTGGGCAAAGGCGTCGATATAGGGATCGACCGGCGCAATCATCAAATGCACATCCATCACGCCCTTGATATGCTTGCGGATCGCCGCGCAAGTCGTTGGGCCGAAAGTGATATTCGGCACAAAGTGCCCGTCCATCACATCCACATGCACCCAGTCGGCGCCTTGCGCCTCGATGGCTTGGCATTCGGCACCGAAATTGGCGAAATCGGCAGAAAGGATCGACGGAGCGATCTTGATGGCACGGCTGAACGTCATGGGGGCCTCCGGGCTGCTGTGGCTCGTCTTTGCCCGATGCAAGGGCGCTTTGGCAAGACCGGACAGGATTTGGAGTGAGGATATAGTTACATAATATAGATTATCAGACTTATACTGCCTGTCCGGCTGCCCAGCCCGATGACCAGGCCCATTGCAAGTTATAGCCGCCCAGCCAACCCGTCACATCCACCACTTCCCCGACAAAATGCAACCCCGGCACAGACTTGGCCTGCATCGTCCGCGCATCCAAAGCATCGGTGTTCACGCCGCCCAGCGTAACCTCTGCCGTGCGATAGCCTTCGCTTCCAACTGGCGTGATCTCAAAACTGTGGACAAGCGCCGCCAACTGGTCGATCCGCGCGTTGTTCTGATCGGCCAGATTGCCCCGCAACCCGCTGATCTCCTCCAGATGCCGTGCCAGCTTTTCGGGCAAGAAGCGCGCCAGCGCCGTCCGCAAGGCGATGCGTCCCTCGCTTTGGCGCAGCCGCCGCAGTGCCTCGCCCAAATCCTCGCCACGCGCCAGATCAAGACGCAGGCTGTCGCCCTCACGCCAATAGGAACTGATTTGCAAAATCGCCGGGCCAGACAGGCCGCGATGCGTGAAAAGAATAGCTTCCTCAAAGCCTTGGCGGCCACAATTCGCACGTCCTTGCACCGCGGTGCCTGACAGTGCCTGCAAGGGCTCCAGCACCTGTGCCGCCAAGGTCAACGGCACCAGCGCGGGCCGTGTTTCGGTCAATGGAAGCCCATAGCTTTCGGCAATGTGATAGCCAAGCCCGGTGGCCCCCATCTTGGGGATCGACTTGCCGCCAGTTGCCACAATCATGGCCAAGGCCTCGACCGCCCCGCGCGAGGTCTCCACCCGGAAAGGTGCCGCCTGCCCGACATGACGAATTTCTGTTTCAAGCCAAATAGTTACGCCGCATTCCTTCATCTGGCTTTGCAGCATCGCCAGAATCTCGCGCGCAGAACCGTCGCAAAACAATTGCCCCAGGGTTTTCTCATGCCAACGGATGCCCGCCGCATCCACGCGCGCAATGAAATCCCACTGGGTAAAGCGCTTTAGCGCCGACAGCGCAAAGCGCGGATTTTGCGACAGAAAGCAGTCGGGGCGGATGTCGAGATTGGTGAAATTGCAGCGCCCGCCGCCGGAGATGCGGATCTTTTCGCCAACGGCCTTGGCATGGTCGATCACAAGCACACGGCGCCCGCGCCGCCCGGCCTCGATGGCCGCCATCATGCCGGCGGCACCGGCGCCCAATATCACCACATCATATCGCATGATGCGTTCTAGCCGACCGCCACCTCCGGGGCCAGCCACGATTTTTCGACGAAAAATCGCTCTTGCAGCCCCTGCCCTGCTCGGCTAGAACCCCGCTCACGGTTGGGGCGTCGCCAAGTGGTAAGGCAGCGGTTTTTGGTACCGCCATACCTAGGTTCGAATCCTAGCGCCCCAGCCAATCAAGCCTCAAGCTCGGTATCCCAATAGAGATAGTCCAGCCAGCTGTCATGCAGGTGGTTGGGCGGGAAGCGCCTGCCATGGCTGTGCATCTCATCCGGGCTCGGCGCGCGCGGCGGTTTCTTCAGCACCATGCCCACCTGCTTCAGCGTCTTGTTCGCCTTCTTGAGGTTGCAGGGGCTGCACGCGGCCACCACATTCTCCCAACTGGTCACTCCGCCTTTCGAGCGTGGCAGCACATGGTCAAAGGTCAGGTCGCCCTTTGCACCGCAATATTGGCAGCAGAATTCATCCCGCAGAAAAAGATTGAAGCGCGTGAAAGCCACGCGCTTCTGGGGTTTGACGAACTCTTTCAGCACCACGACCGAGGGTATGCGGAACTCGGATTTCTGGCTGCGCACCACCGCGTCATATTCGGCAAGGATCTGCACCCGGTCGAGGCAGACGGCCTTGATGGCCTCCTGCCAGGGCCAAAGGCTCAACGGATACCATGAAAGCGGGCGGAAATCCGCATTCAGCACCAGCGCCGGGTAATGTTTCAACCCCGCCGGCTCGCGCACAAAACTGGTCCTGAAATCGCCGTCCATCCGAGACTCCGCCTTCATCCCTTGGCCACCGGGGCCCGGGACGGGGAAGCCCGCCCCGATAGTTTGACTATATATCGGGGCAAAAGGCTGGCAAGCCCCATCCCCTCGCGGCAAAGCATCGCAAGAGGATGTGACCTTGGTGTGACGCATATTTCAGCGGGTTTCCTTCGGGCGCAGCGCAAACCAGATCAGCGCCCCCCCTGCCAGGATCAGGAAGGGCAGCATCGCCATGTTCACCGCCGACCACCCGGCCTGCGCCGACCCGCCCGAGCAATTCATCAACCCGCCCGACGAAAACGAGGCCAGCGAGACGCCGCCAAACACGATGGCATCATTCAGCCCCTGCATGGTGCCACGTTCTTCCGGGCGATGATGCGCCGCGATCATCGTGGTGGCGCCGATGAAGCCAAAGTTCCACCCCAGCCCCAGAAGGATCAGCGCCAGATAAAACTGTTCCAGCGCCACGCCGCTCATGGCCACCGCCCCCGAGGCCGCCAGAATCGTCAGGCCAAGCGCGATCACCTTTTCGACGCCCAGCCGGGCAATCACATGGCCGGTGAAGAACGAGGGCGCATACATGGCAAGCACATGGGCCGAGACGATATTGGCCGCGTCCGAGGTCTGGAAGCCGCAGCCTACCACCGCCAGCGGAGAGGAGGTCATGACCAGATTCATCAGCGCATAGCTGACCGTGCCACAGACCACCGCCACCAGAATCGCCGGTTCGCGCAGCAACTGCCTGCGGCTGCGGCCCTGCGGCGCACCCGCCACGCGTGCCACCGGCTTGGGCGCGTGCAGCGCTGCGAATACCAGCATCCCGCCAAGGTTGAGCGCGATCACCGCCAGATAGCTGCCCAGAAACGGCACGACCATGGCCTGCGCCGTCAGTGATACCAGTTGCGGGCCAAAGATTGCCGAGGCCAGCCCGCCAGCCATCACGCCGGAAATGGCCTTGGGGCGGAAGGTCTCGGAGGCCAGATCGGCGGCGGCAAAGCGGTAAAACCCTTGCGCCGACATATATCCGCCGGTCAGCAGGCTTGCGAGGCCGAAGATCAGGAAGGAGCCGCTGTAAAGCCCCCAGGACGCCACCCCCGCCCCGGCCGCCCCGGCCAGCGCCCCCGCCACAAACCCGGCCCGGCGGCCCCGACGCTGCATCAGCGCGCTCAGCGGTTGTGCCCATAGCATCGAACCGATCACCGTCAGTGAAATCGGCAAGGTGGCCCAACAGGCATTGGGCGCCAGCGTGCTGCCCGCAAGGCCTCCGACCGTGAAGATCAGCGGCATCTGCGCGCCCAGAATGGCTTGCGCGGCGATCAGCACCCACATGTTGCGGCGAGCAAGGGTATCATTGGTCTGGATCATGGCGCGAGCTAAACCCTTGCGGCGGCGGGTTGCAAGGGGCTAGCCTGCGGCAAAACCGGAGGGGCCATGGTCGGGCGCATCATCGAGGGCGCGGCGGATATTGCCGAAGGCATGGAATGGCTGGCGCGCCATGACAACAGGTTCGCGCAAGCCTATGCGCTGACAGGAGAATTGCCGCTGCGCCGCCGCCCGGAGGGCTTTGCCGAATTGCTGGGGGCGATTGTCAGCCAACAGGTTTCGGTGGCTTCGGCACGGGCGATCTGGGGGCGGATGCAGGCGGCCGGTTTTGTGACGCCCGAGGCCGTGGCCGCCGCCGAGGACGAGGCGCTGCGCGCCTGCGGGCTGTCGCGCCCGAAGCTGCGCTATGCGCGGGCGCTTGCGGTCGCGGGGGTGGATTTCGACGCGCTGCGCGGCTTGGAAGATGAAAGGATCATCGCGCAACTGGTTGAATTGCCTGGCATTGGCCGCTGGACGGCCGAAATTTATGCCATGTTCGCGCTTGGCCGGGCGGATGTGTTCGCCCATAATGATCTGGCCTTGCAAGAGGCCAGCAGGCTGTTGTTTTCGCTGGAGAAACGCCCGAACGAGCGTGAAATGCGCAGCCTTGCCGCCGCATGGAGCCCATGGCGTGCGGTTGCGGCCCGGCTGCTCTGGGCCTACTACCATGTGGCAAAAGACCGTGAGGGGATCAGGTGATGCTGGAATCACAACGCAAGGCGCCGAAATCGGGCAAGGCCCGCTCGATGGTGATTTTCGTGCATGGCTATGGCGCCGATGGGGCCGACCTGCTGGGGCTGGCCGATCCGCTGGCGCCGCATCTGCCGGACACCGTGTTCTTTAGCCCGAACGCGCCGGAAAAATGCGTGAACAATCCCTTTGTCTATCAGTGGTTCCCGATCCCCTGGCTGGATGGCTCCACCGAGGCGGCGGCGAAGGCCTCGATGGCGGTGTCGGTTGATCTGTTGAACGCCTTCATCGACGCCAAGCTGGCCGAGGAAAAGATCGCCCCCGAAGCCCTTGCTTTGGTTGGATTTTCGCAAGGCACCATGATGAGCCTGCACATCGCGCCGCGCCGGGATTTGGCTCTGGCCGGGGTGGTGGGCTTTTCGGGGCGGTTGCTGCTGCCCGAGACGCTGGAGGCAGAGGCCAGGGTAAAGCCGCCGGTCATGCTGATCCATGGCGATGCCGATGAGATGGTGCCCTATGCCGATATGGGCCGGGCCGGGGATGCTTTGGTCATTGCCGGTTTCGAGGTTTACGCCCATACGATGAAGGGCACCGGCCATGGCATTGCGCCCGATGGCTTGCAGGTGGCGCTGTCCTTCCTGCATGACGTTTTGCCAAAATGATCTAGAAACGCCCGGTAAGGGATTGCCACAACAGGTTTTTCCGCCGGGTGAATTCTGGCACTTCCAGCGCGCCTGCTGCCACCAGTTGCGGTTGGCGCGCCGCCAGCGCCAGCACGGGGCGCGTGAGGTACGCCGCCAGCCCTGCCCCGCGCGGCAGTTTTGCCTTTTTGGCAATATCCAGATATTCCAATCCCTTGAAGGCCAAAGCTGCCACGGCTTCCGGGCGGCCGTCCACCAAGGGAATGCGGCCCTGATCCTCCAGCGCGGGCACGGCGCGCAGGTAATTCGCCAAAGCCTGCGCGGTGCCCAGTGCCAGCGCCCCCTCGCGGTTGCCGCCGCCCGTGGCCTGCACCGCCAGCGCCATCAAGGCGCCGCCGGTGGCCCGCAAATAGGCCCAGAACGCGGCCTCGTCGGCATGGGCCTCTCGGTATATGTCCCAAACCCGCGCCTGTGCCAGGCCATCCAGAAGATCAAGCGGCAAGGCCTTGGTGCGAATGAGTTTTCCCAAGGGGGAAGCCACTTCATGCGCAGGCCCCGGCTCTGATGCCTCGGCCTCCACTGTGTCGCGCCACCATTGCAGGCGCATCTCGGCGATCATCGGCTCCTTGCTGGCCCAAGGCGCGCGCGCCAGCTCAGCATTAAAGGCGTAAAGCACCGCCAGCACCGGCCGATCCGCCACCGGGGCGGCCATCAGGGCGGCGAAACGCTCGGGGTCGGCGCGCTGAACGATGGCGGCGCAGGCCTCGGCGCTCATGCGGCGGGCACCACGGCATCGCGGATCAGCTTCCACTGCACCGCCTCCAGCAGCGCCTCGAAACTGGCATCCACGATATTGGGCGACACGCCGACTGTGGACCAGCGACGGCCCTGCCCGTCCTCGCTGTCGATGATGACGCGCGTCACGGCCTCGACCCCGCCTTGGGTGATGCGCACCTTGAAATCCACCAGCTTCATATCGTCGATACAGGCCTGATAGGGGCCCAGATCCTTGACCAGCGCCTTGTAAAGCGCATTGACCGGGCCGCGATCAGACGAGGCGTGACCCGGGGCGCCCTCATCCATGCTGTCCGAGACCGACATCACCTTCTCGCCGCCGATCTTCACCACGACCACCGCCTCGGAGAGGCTGACCATCCGGTCATAGCGGTTCTTGCGGCGTTCGATGTTCACCCGGTAGCGCTTGACCTCGAAAAAGCTGGGGCAGAGGCCCAGTTCGCGCCGCGCCAGCAGCTCGAAACTGGCCTGCGCGCCGTCATAGGCATAGCCCTCATCCTCGCGGGTCTTGATCGTGTCGAGAATGGTCGAGAGCCGCGGGTCGGCGGCAGTGACGGCAATGCCCGCCGCTGTCAGCCGCGCCCGCAGGTTCGACAGGCCGGCCTGATTGCTCATCGGGATCTGGCGCGCATTGCCGACCTGTTCGGGCGGGATATGTTCGTAGGTGCTGGGGTCTTTCAGAATGGCGCTGGCATGCAGCCCGGCCTTGTGCGCAAAGGCCGAGGCCCCGACATAGGGGGCCGAGCGCAGCGGCACCCGGTTCAGGATGTCATCCAGCAGGCGCGAGGTTTTCACAAGATTGCCAAGGGCTTGCAGTGTGATGTTTGTTGCCAGCCTGCTGCGGAACGGCTCTTTCAGCAAAAGTGTCGGGATCAGCGTCACCAGATTGGCATTGCCGCAACGCTCGCCCAAGCCATTCAGCGTGCCCTGAACCTGGCGGGCGCCCGCCCGCACGGCGGCCAGTGAATTGGCCACGGCATTGCCGGTATCGTCATGGCAGTGGATGCCCAGATTGGCGCCGGGAATGCCTGCGGCGATGACCGCTTCGGTGATGGCAAACACCTCCTCCGGCAGGGTGCCGCCATTGGTGTCACACAGCACGATCCAGCGCGCCCCCGCCTGATGGGCCGCGTGCAGGCATTCCAGCGCGTAAGCCGGATTGGCCTTGTAGCCATCGAAGAAATGCTCGGCGTCCAGCATCGCCTCGCGCCCTTTGGCGGTGACATGGGCGATCGAGGCGCGGATATTCTCGACATTCTCGGGCAGCGCTATGCCAAGCGCGGTGGTCACATGGAAATCATGGCTTTTGCCGACCAGACAGACCGCAGGCGTGCCCGCATCCAGCACAGCGGCCAGCACATCGTCATTCGCAGCGCTGCGCCCGGCGCGTTTGGTCATGCCAAAGGCGGTGAAGGTCGCGCGGGTCTGCGGGCGGGCGGCAAAGAAATCGCTGTCGGTCGGGTTGGCGCCCGGCCAGCCGCCCTCGATGTAATCCACGCCCAGAGCATCCAGCGCCTGCGCGATCTGCATCTTGTCCGAGAGCGAGAATTGCACGCCCTGCGTCTGCTGGCCGTCGCGCAGCGTGGTGTCGAAAAGGTAAAGGCGCTCGCGCATGGCTGGCTTCCGGTCGTTCAGTCTTCATCCACCACGCGGAAAATCGCGGGCACGGCGGGGCAAGGCCGCATCTCGTTGCGGATCACATCCGACAGGCGGGTCTGGTGCAGGAACACATAGACATGGGCCGAAAGCCCCTCCCACAGCCGGTTGGTCAGCGATTGCGCGCGGCTGCCCGACACGCCGCCCGAGGCCCCGGCCCCGGTATGCAGCGCGTTCACGGTTTCCTCGACCGCCTCCATCACCTCTGATACCCGGATTTCCGACGGAATGCGCGCCAGCCGGTAACCGCCACCGGGGCCTCGCACCGCCTCGACCAGCCCGGCCCGGCGCAGCTTGACGAACAACTGTTCCAGATAGGGCAGCGAGATGTCTTGCCGTTTGGAGATTTCGGCCAGCGAGACCAGATCCTCGGGCTTGGCCAGCGCCAGATCGGCCAGTGCCACCATCGCATAGCGGCCCTTTGTGGACAGTTTCATCGCCAGCCCCCTCCGTGATACCCCGTAATTCCATTGACGCGCGGGGCGGGGGCGCTTAACTCAACCCCATGCCCGCGGTAACACCGCAAGGGATTAGAACAACCGCCCGCATTGCGCAATGTGAATGGGTGGTCAGAAGGACAAAGGCGACGAAATGCCCGAAGTGATCTTTGCCGGCCCCGAAGGCCGTCTTGAAGGCCGTTATCACCCGCAAAAGGACCGCGACGCCCCGATTGCCATCGTGCTGCATCCGCATCCGCAATTTGGCGGCACGATGAACAACAAGGTCGTCTATAACCTGCATTACGCCTTCTACAATCTGGGCTTTACGGTGATGCGGTTCAACTTCCGTGGCGTCGGGCGCAGCCAGGGCGAATATGATCAGGGGATCGGCGAATTGTCCGATGCGGCAAGCGCGCTGGATTATCTGCAAAGCATGAACCAGAACAGCAAGCATTGCTGGGTCGCAGGCTTCAGCTTCGGCGCCTGGATCGGCATGCAGCTTCTGATGCGCCGCCCCGAGATCACCGGCTTTGTCTCGGTTTCGCCCGATGCCTCGCGCTATGATTTCAGCTTTCTCGCGCCCTGCCCCTCCTCGGGGCTGATCATCAACGGCACCGCTGATCGCATCGCGCCGCCGAAGGATACCCAGACCCTCGTGAACAAGCTGCACGAGCAGAAGGGCATCAAGATCACCCATGAGCAGGTCGAAGGCGCCGATCACTTCTTCACCAATGAGGAAGGCCATATGAAGCCGATGATCGACACGGTTTCGGGCTATGTGAAACGGCGGCTCACGGAAGGCACCCGCTGATGAGCATCACCGAGGATCTGGCCGATGCGCTGGCCCGGGATGTGCTGGCGGCGATGGACGAGATGGATGACGAGCGGTTCTATATGGAGGTCGGCAAGATGCTGGCCTCTCTCTCGCCCTCGATGGAGGACGGGTTCATGACCGCGATGCGCGTGCGTCTGGCCGAGCGCCGGGCGCGGGCGCTGCTGGAGCGCAAGCTGGCGGCGTTTCGCGCGGGGCCAACGGCGTGAGCGACAGGCTGGCCGCGCAATTCGCCTTTCTGAATGCGGCCGATGCGCTGAAAGCGGTGGATCGCGCCAATGTGCTGATGGATGGCACGCGGCCCGAGAATGTGGCCGAGCATTCCTGGCATCTGGCGTTGTGGGCTTTGGTGATGGGAGCGCCTGCGGGCGTCGATCTGTCGCGCGTCATTGCCATGCTGCTGCTGCATGACCTGCCGGAAATCCATTGCGGCGATCACCCGATCCATCTGAGCCATGATGCAAAGGCGGTGGCCGAAGCCGAAGAGGCGGCGGCGCAGCGGTTGTTCGGCCTGCTGCCTGCCGATCAGGATGCCGCCCTGTTGGCGCTGTGGCGCGAGTTCGAGGCGGCTCGCACGCCGGAGGCCCGGCTGGCCAAGCGCTATGACCACGCGCAGCCGATCTTTCAGGTTTTGATGGGGGCCGGTGCGCCCGCCGATCATCGCGTGGTCGTGGCCGACAATCTGGCAACGGGCCGCGCCGCCCGCTTCCGCAGCGAATGGCCCGAACTGCACGCGTTGGCCTCGGATTGGCTGGCGGGCCTGCCGGGCGATGATCTGGCCGATCTGCGCAGCAAACTGGCTTTTCTGGCCGAGGCGGACCGGCTGAAATCGGTCTATCGCGCCACCACGCTGGTCGATGGCTCGCGCCGTGAAAACTCGGGCGAACATAGCTGGCATCTGGCGCTTTACGCGCTGGTTCTGGCCGATCAGGCGGTGCCGGGCGTGGATGTGAACCGGGTGATCCGCATGCTGTTGCTGCATGATCTGGTCGAGATCGACGTGGGCGATGTGCCGATCCATTCGGCCAATGGCGCGGCCCATGGCTCGGCCCAGACCCAAGCGGCCGAGGCCGCCGCGGCGGATCGGCTTTTTGGCTTGCTGCCCAATCCCTTGCGCGCTGATCTTCGTGCCTTGTGGGATGAGTTCGAGGCGGCAGAAACCCCCGATGCGGTCTTTGGCAAAAGCCTGGACCGGGTGCAGCCGGTCATGGCGAACCTGATGTCGGGCGGCGGCACATGGATCACCTATGCCGTGACCTATGAGCAGCTGGTCTCGCGCGTGGGCGTCAAGGTTGCCAAAGGCGCGCCCGGCGTCTGGGAGTGGGTGAACCTGCAAGCGGCGGGGTTTTTCCAGCCGGAGGGATTGGATATTTGAGCCAAGGTGAATGCGCATTCACCTTGGCTCAAATATCCAGATCCTGTCAGGGCAACTTGCGCCCGGCCCGCAGCAAGGGCACCACATCACGCAGCGCATGCCCCTTTGCCAACCACGCCCGCACTGCGCAGGCCGAGCGGCGATAGACCGGCAGCGCCTTTTGCGCATTGGGCGCCATGCGGGCGAAATCGGCGGCGGTTTGCGGCAAGGGGCCTTTGCGCTTGGCCTTGCAGGGCGCCTGCGCGGCGGCAGAGGGCTCGCCCGATACCAGCACCGCCACGCCCTCGTCAAACCACAGCGGCAGCGCCGTGCTGAACAGCCCGCCCATCGGCAAGGCGCCATGCAGCGTGGCATGGCTCAGCTCATGCGTATAGGCGCCGGGATCGGCGGCCCCTTTGGAGTTCAGGGTGATCAGGCTGGCACCATAGGTCATGCCGCGCGCGGCCATGCCGTTGCTGGCGTCGCATTGCGCGGTCGTGCAGATCCACCACTCCACCGGCTGCCCCGCCCCCAACTGGCGCTGCACCTGCTGCGAGGCCGCCGCGATATGGCCCCGGATCGCGCCCCGCTCGGTCTTATCGGCGGCAGCATCCACCCAAAGCCCCGGCAGCACTTGCACCATGTCGCGGCGCGTTGGCAGGCCTTGCGCGCTCGCGCCCTGCCCCGCCAAAACCAGCGCCACAGCCAGGATCATCGCATGTCGCATCAGCGCCGCTCCGCTTTGGCGGAATTTGGTATGCAATGGCATACCGGGCTTCCCAAGGCCCCGCTTTTCCGTTATGCAGCCTGCATCCGAATCCTCAACCTGAAAAGGCCAGGCGCATGACCAAGATCAAGGTGGCGAATCCCATCGTGGAGATGGACGGCGATGAAATGACCCGGATCATCTGGGATTTCATCAAGAAAAAGCTGATCCTGCCCTATCTGGATGTGGACCTGCTGTATTACGATCTGGGCATCGAAGAGCGTGACCGGACCAATGACCAGATCACCATCGACAGCGCCGAGATGACCAAGAAGGTCGGCGTTGCGGTGAAATGCGCCACCATCACCCCGGATGAGCAGCGCGTCGAGGAATTCAACCTCAAGCAAATGTGGAAATCGCCGAACGGCACCATCCGCAACATCCTTGGCGGCGTGATCTTCCGCGAGCCGATCATCTGCAAGAACGTGCCGCGCCTGGTGCCGGGCTGGACCCAACCCATCGTCATCGGTCGCCACGCCTTTGGCGACCAGTATCGCGCCACCGATTTCCACTTCCCCGGCGCGGGCAAGCTGACGATGAAATTCGTGGGCGAAGATGGCACCGTGATCGAAAAAGACGTGTTCAATGCCCCCGCCGCCGGTGTGGCCATGGGCATGTACAACCTCGACCAGTCGATCATCGACTTCGCGCGCTCGTCGATGAACTATGGCCTGCTGAAGGGGTGGCCGGTCTATCTCTCGACCAAGAACACCATCCTCAAGGCCTATGATGGACGCTTCAAGGATCTGTTCCAGAAGGTCTATGAGGAAGAATTCGCCGACCAGTTCAAGGCGGCGGGCATCCATTACGAACACCGCCTGATCGACGATATGGTGGCCTCGGCGCTGAAATGGTCGGGCGGCTATGTCTGGGCCTGCAAGAACTA
>NZ_JAEULU010000331.1 GCF_016792925.1 Gemmobacter sp. | reverse complement strand
AAAGGCGGCGGCAGCGGTGGCCCGCATCAGCATCTGATCGGCGGGCATCACATCGGGGGGCATCTGGTCGGGAGGCATCACCGTGCAGTCGTCACCATCGGCAGAAAGCGGTTTGGGCATGCGGCACCTGAGAAGCAGCGGGGCGGATCGCGCCTTGCGGCGCTGTCATATCAGAATATGTGCAGGGGCAGGCTTTGCCAATGGCCGCCTCAGCCCGCCTGGGTAAAGCCGCCATAGGCACCCTGGCTGAACACCAGCGGCGCCCCCTCTTGCAGGTCGAACCCCAGCACGCGGCCCAGAATGACCAGGTGATCGCCACCATCATGGCTGGCGATCTGCTCGCAGTCGAACCGCGCCAGCGCCCCCTCCAGCACCGGCGCGCCCTGGGCATTGCGGCCATGAGCCAGACCCTCAAACCCGGCGCCCTGCCGGGTGAAACGGGCGATCAGGTCGAACTGCGTCACCGCCAGCACGTGAATGGCATAATGGCGCGCATCGCGGAACAGCGGGAAGCGGGCCGAGGCCCGGGCGGGCGACCACAGCACCAGCGGCGGGTCCAGCGAGACCGAGGCAAAGCTGTTGGCGACAAAGCCGACCGGCCCTTGCGGCGCCTCGGTGGTGACCAGCGTCACCCCGGTGGCAAAGCGGCCAAGCGCATCGCGGAAGGCGCGGGCCGGGGCGCCCGGCGGGGCGGTGAGGGGGGTATCGGTCATCGGCTCTCGGCTTTCCTGTCGGCGCATGCTGTTCATGCGATATAGGCGCCGCGAGGGCAAGGGTAAGGGTGGCGCAAGGGCAGGGCGCGGCTTTGGTGCGCCCCCTCTGTCGCTGGCCATGCTTTTCCGGCAAAAGGGGCCAGAGAAGTTGCGAAAGAGGTGCCGGATGTTGACCGCCTATGCCGTCTCGGGAGAGCGCCTGCTGCCCGGCGCCGCTTTGGAGAGCGCGATCTGGATCGACCTGTATCGGCCCGATGCGGCCGAGGTCGCAAGCCTTGCCGCGCTTGGCGTCGAAGTGCCGACGCTGGCGGATATGGAGGAGATCGAGCTGTCGAACCGGCTTTATCACGAGGGGGACACTCATGTGATGACGGTGGTGCTGACCGGCCAGACCGAAGGCGAGGCGCGGATCAGCGGCCCGGTCAGCTTTCTGCTGTCGCCCGCCCGGCTGGTGACGGTGCGCCATCACAACCCGCGCCCTTTCGAGACCTTCGCCCCCCGCGCCGATCGCAGCGCCGCCGGAACCGGCAGCCCGGCCGCGATCTTTCTGGGTCTGACCGAGGAGATCACCGGGCGGCTGGCCGATCATCTGGAAGAGATCGGGCGGGGCCTCGATACGGTGTCGACCACGATCTATGCCGCAGATCCGGCGCGGCGCACGCAGGAACGCTTGCAGGTCAGCCTGCAACGGGTGGGGCGCGAGGGCGAGATGCTGTCGCGGCTGCGCCTGTCGCTGCTGACGCTGGCCCGCGCCATCGGCTTTGTGCAGCCCTTGCCCGCGCTGCGCCCCCTGGCCGATGTGGCCACCACCCAGACCCGCGATCTGCAAGCGCTGGAAGTGCATGCCGATTTTCTGGGCGCGCGGCTGGCGCTGACCTCGGATGCGACGCTGGGGATGATTGATCTGGCGCAGAATGCCACGGTGCGCATCGTGTCGGTCGTGTCGGTGCTGTTCCTGCCGCCCACGCTGATCGCCTCGATCTACGGGATGAACTTTGCGGTGATGCCGGAATTGGCGCAACGCTGGGGCTATCCGGCGGCGCTGGTCATGATGCTGGCCTCGGCGGCACTGAGCTGGGCGTTTTTCAAATGGAAGAAATGGCTGTGATGCAGGTCTTCGCCAATGGCGAGCTGGTGCTGCCAGACCGCGTGCAGCGCGGGGCGCTGGTGGTGGAGGCGGGGCGGATCGTCGAGATCCGCGAGGGCGGGGCGGTGCCGGCGGGCGCGCTGGATTGCGGCGGCGACTGGCTGGCGCCGGGGCTGATCGAGCTGCATACCGACAATCTGGAGCGCCATATCGAGCCGCGCCCCAAGGTGAAATGGCCGCAGGAGGCCGCGATCCTCGCCCATGATGCCGAGCTTGCGGGTTGCGGCATCACCACGGTGTTCGATGCGCTGCGGGTCGGCTCGCTGCCCTCGCGCACCAAGGGCAATTATGCCGAATATGCGCGGGGGCTGGCCGATGTGCTGCTGGGTCTGCGGGCGGCGGGGGTGCTGAAGATCAGCCACCGCCTGCATCTGCGGGCCGAGATCTGCTCGGAAACCCTGATCGAGGAGCTGGCACGCTTTGGCCCCGGTGATCAGGTTGGTATCCTCAGCCTGATGGATCACACGCCCGGCCAGCGCCAGTTCCGCGATCTTGCGCAGCTGCGCCACTATCTTGCGGGCAAGCACGGCTTTTCCGAGGCCGAATTCGAGGCCCATGTCACCGAGCGCCGGGCGATCTTTGACCGGCTGGGCGCGGTGCATGAGGCGGCGGCGGTGGCGGCGGCGCAGTGCCTTGGGGCGCATCTGGCCAGCCATGACGACACCACAGCGGCGGATGTCGCGGCCTCGGCCCGGCATGGTGCCAGCTTTGCCGAATTTCCCACCACCCTTGAGGCAGCACAGGCCTGCCGCGCGGCGGGGATCAAGGTGATGATGGGGGCGCCGAACCTGATCCGGGGCGGCTCGCATTCCGGTAATGTCGCCGCCGAAACGCTGGCCGTGGCGGGCTGCCTCGATCTTCTTTCGTCGGATTACATCCCCTCGGGCCTGCTGGCGGCGGCCTTGCGGCTGGGGGATCTGTGGGGCGATCCGGCGCGCGGGTTGGCGACGGTGACCGCAGCCCCTGCCGAGGCCACGGGCCTTGCCGACCGTGGCCGTCTTGTCCCCGGATTGCGCGCCGACCTGATCCGCTTTCGCCGCCATGGCGCGGCGGCGCTCTTGCGAGGCACCTGGGTGAAGGGGGCGCGGGTCGCCTGACTGCGCGCCCCGCCTCACCGCGCACCCCGCCGCCGCAGCAGCGGCGGTTGCCTGCCCCGTCGTCCCTTGGTTCCCGGACCAAACAGAACCTGAAGCAGTGCCGGGAGTCTTGCCATTTTCTGTTCAAAAATATCCCCGGGGGAGTCTCCGCAGGAGACGGGGGCGGGAGCCCCCTTCGCCCTTGCCAGCACGCGCTCCGGGCGGCTAGCCTGTCCCCAAAGCGGAGGTTCACATGCGCCCCATTGCGTTCACCGCGCCGGGCCGGTTCTGGCGCGGCAATCTGCATACGCATTCCACCCGCTCCGACGGGGCCTTGCCGCCCGAGGAGGTCTGCCGTCGCTACCGCGCCGAGGGCTATGACTTTCTGGCGCTGACCGATCATTTCATCGGGCAATATGGCTATCCCATCGTGGATACCGTGCCCTTTCGCGCGCCGGGCTTCACCACGCTTCTGGGGGCCGAACTGCATTCCGGGGCGATGGCGAATGGCGAGCTGTGGCATCTGCTGGCGGTCGGATTGCCCGCAGATTTCATCCCGCCCGCCGCGCCGGATTTCCGGGTGCATCCGGGAATGGAGAGCGGCGCCGAGATCGCCGCGCGGGCCGTGGCGGCCGGGGCCTTTGTGGCCATCGCCCATCCGCAATGGTCTGGCCTGACCCTGGCCGATGCGCGCGCCATTCCGGCGGCCCATGCGGTCGAGGTCTATAATCACGGCTGCGCCACGGGATGCGACCGGCCCGATGGTTTCGCCATCGCCGATCTGCTGCTGACCGAGGGGCGCGACCTGACGCTGATCGCCACCGATGACGCCCATTTCACCGAGCCGGACCATTTCGGCGGTTGGGTGATGGTGAAGGCGCCGGAGAACCGGCCCGAAGCCTTGCTGGCCGCGCTGAAGGCCGGGGCGTTCTACAGCAGCCAGGGGCCGGAATTGCGCGACATCCGGCTGGAGAACGGGCAGGTGGTGGTGGAGAGTTCGGCGGTGGTCACGGTGATCGTGCAGGGCAAGGGCACGGCGGCGCGGGCGGTGCATGGCCAGTCCATGACCCGGGCGGCCCTGGGGCTGGAGCGCTTTGCCGCCTCGCCCTGGCTGCGGGTGACGGT
>NZ_JAEULU010000293.1 GCF_016792925.1 Gemmobacter sp. | reverse complement strand
TCTCCGGCCCCTATGCCGAGGTCATGTGGGACCGTCTCCGCTTCGGGCCGTTGGCCCAAAGCCAACGGGTGAGCCGCCCGCCCTGCCGGGGGCGGGTGCTGCTCTTTGGTGTGGGCGCTGAAGCGGTCTTGCTTCCCCGCTCCCACACAGACGAGGCGCGGTGCATTTCCAGTTTCCGGCCCGGATGGCCGAGGCCATCGCCGAGGTCATGTGGAAACGTTTCCGCATCGGGCCGGTGGCCCGAAGCCACCGGCCAGCGCCCGCCCTCCGGGCGGCGGGCGCTTTGCACCCGCCGGGCGGGCGATGGCCTCTCGGTCATGGTCTGACAGGGTCTTGCGGGGCGGTTTCCACAGGGCCGGGAAAACGCGTTGCGTTTTCTTGATCCGGCCCGATGTGGAAACGGCATCGCGTGACCTCGGCGATGGCCTCGGTCAATGTGGTTCTTTAGCCGTTGCGCCGTGCAAACAGGCCCGCATCCTCGGCGGCGCGGCGCAGGGCTTTGGACTTGTTCACGGTTTCCTGGAACTCGGCCTCGGGGTCGCTGTCATAGACCACGCCGCCGCCCGCCTGGATGTAAAGCTTCTCATCCTTCAGCACGGCGGTGCGGAGCGCGATGCAGAAATCCATCTCGCCATTGGCCGCGAAATAGCCCACGCCGCCGCCATAGACGCCGCGCTTTTCCGGCTCCAGCTCGTCGATGATCTCCATCGCGCGGACCTTGGGCGCGCCCGAGACGGTGCCCGCAGGCAGGCCCGCCAGCAGGGCGGACAGCGCATCCTGCCCCTCGGCAATCTCGCCCACCACATTCGACACGATATGCATGACGTGGCTATACCGCTCGATGATGAATTTCTCGGTCGGTTTCACCGTGCCGATCTTCGCCACCCGGCCCACATCATTGCGGCCCAGATCCAGAAGCATCAGATGCTCGGCCAGTTCTTTCTTGTCGGCCAGCAGATCCAACTCAAGCGCCTTGTCCTCCTCGGGCGTGGCGCCGCGTTTGCGGGTGCCGGCGATCGGGCGGATGGTCACCTCGCCCTCGCGCAGCCGCACGAGGATTTCGGGGCTGGCCCCCACCACCTGAAAACCGCCGAAGTTGAAGAAGAACATGAAGGGCGAGGGGTTGGTGCGCCGCAGCGAGCGGTAGAAGGCGAAGGGCGGCAGCGGGAAACTTTGCGTCCAGCGCTGCGAGGGCACGACCTGAAAGATGTCGCCTCCGCGGATATAGGTCTTGGCCTTCTCCACGGCCTCCAGATAGGCCTGATGGGTGAAGTTGGAGATTTGCGCCCCCACCGGCGCCACCTCGCCCAGATCGCGCTGCGCAGGCGGCGCGCGGTCCAGATCGCGCAGCGCATCCATGACGCGCTCGGCGGCTTGCGCATAGGCCGCGCGGGCGGACAGGCCCGAGCCGACCCATGCGGGGGCCACCAGCGTCACCTCGCCCTTCACCCCGTCCAGCACCGCCACCACCGACGGCCGCATCAGCAGCGCATCGGGCAGGCCCAGCGGATCGGGGTTCACATCCGGCAGATGTTCGACCAGCCGGATCATGTCATAGCCCAGATAGCCGAACAGCCCCGCCGCGATGGCGGGCAGATCGTCGGGCATCTCGATCCGGCATTCGGCCAGAAGGGCGCGCAGCGTGTCGAGCGGGTGGCCCTCAAGCGGCTGGAAGGCCGCCGCATCAAAGCGCGCCTCGCGGTTGATCTCTGACGCCTTGCCCCGGCAGCGCCAGATCAGATCGGGCTTCATGCCCACCACCGAATAGCGCCCGCGCGTCTCGCCGCCCGTCACGCTTTCCAGCATGAAGGTATCGGTGCGCGCCTCGCCCAGTTTCAGCATCAGGCTGACCGGCGTATCCAGATCGGCGGCGATGCGGGCGTAAACCAGCTGGTTCTGCCCGGCATTCCAGCCGCGTTCAAAGGCCTCGAAGCTGGAGATCATCGTCATTCCGGTCGGCCTTTCAGCGGATATTGGCATGCACCGCGTCAATGGCGGCCTGATTGAAGCTGATGC
>NZ_JAEULU010000251.1 GCF_016792925.1 Gemmobacter sp. | reverse complement strand
CATCAGGACGTGCGGCGCGACATTGGCGGCGATGTGCAAAAGGTGCATCGGATCGACACCGAATATTCGGCCGAAACCTTTAAACATGTGCTGCTGCCGATCTGGATGGCCGCCTATAAATACAATGGCAAGACCTACCGCTTTGTGGTGAACGGCCAGACCGGGCGTGTGCAGGGCGAACGGCCATGGAGCGTTTGGAAAATCACCTTCGCCGTGCTGGCCGTGCTGGTGCTGGTGGGCATCACCGTGGCCCTGGATCAAAGCGGCGCTCTCCGCTAAGGGCGCGATTTTTCGACGAAAAATCGAGGCGCGCTTAGCTGCCGCCGGTCATCTGCGCCGCCAGCGCGCGCACGATGGGGCGGGCCTCGCTGGCGCTCATGCCGGGGCGCAGTTGCGGGTTGTAGAGGATGCGCAGCATCATCTCGTCCTGCCGGGTCAGCAGGGCGAATTCCTCGTCATCGTTGAAGATCGAGGGCCGCGCCAGCGGGCTGTCATTGGCCAGCCCCAGCCCCTGCGCGATCTCTTCATGGATGCAGGACAGGCGCAGCAGATCGGGATGTTCGGCGCGGATCACCGCAAAGGCCGCGTCATAGGCCGAGGAATTGCCGGGCGACAGCGCATAGACGATGCAATAGGTCGAGCGTGGCAGGTTGGTCAGCCCGCCAATATCCGCCGGGCTGAGGCCGGGCAGGCTGCGTGCGATGGTGGGGCCAAGCGCGCGGCGCTCATCCTCGTTCACCACCTGCACCTTGAAATTCCCGCCCGAGGCGACAAGGCTGATCGGATGGCCGGTGATGGCTTGCAGCCGTTGCAGATAAGACCCGATCCGGGCGCGATCGGTGGCCTGTTTCGCCAGCGGGACCGAGGCGCCAAAGCTCACCTCCACCCGCACCGGCCCTTCCCAACGGCGCAGCGCGCTGGAGGTCTCGCGCGCCACCAGCCCACCCGCGCCGCGCGCATATTCATCGAACATGGCGATGCGGATGAAATTCTCGGTCAGCATCGTGTCGGTGAAGGGCGTATCGCTGCCACCGCCATCGGTGCGCAGCAGGCCTTGTGCCAGCAGATCGGCCTGCACCTGCGTGTAATAGCTTGCCAGCGCAGCACTTTCCGCCGAGACGCTGGGCAGGCGCGGCGGCGGGGCCACGGGCGGCGGGGCCGGGCGCGGCACGGGGGCGGGCGCGCTGACAGGCGCCGCCGTGCATGCCGCCAGCAGCGCCGCGAGGCCGAGGCCCGCCCATCCCCTCACCCGATCTGCCGTCACGCCCGCCCCCGTTTTTCGTATCACACAGCCGAGCCGGTGGCCGTGCCAAGCCCATCCTTGCGCGCCTTGGCCGAGGCCAGCGTGTCGCGCAATTCGGCTTCCATCTTCTGCAAGTCCTGCTCGGCGGCGGCGCGTTTGGCCTTGCCCTCATCGGCAATCGCAAGGCTTTCGTTGATCGTGGCGATCAACGTCGCATTGGCGGTTTTCACCGCCTCGATGTCGAAGACGCCACGCTCCATCTCGGTGCGGACCACGCGGTTGGTCTCTTGCAGGTTCTTGGCATTGGCGGTCAGCAGTTCATTCGTCAGGTCATTGGCGGCCTTGATCGATTCCGCCGCCTCGCGCGAGCGCTGGATGGTGACGGCCTGCGCCAGCTGGGTTTCCCACAGCGGCACGGTGTTCACCAGCGTGGAGTTGATCTTGGTCACCAGCGACTTGTCGTTTTCCTGCACCAGCCGGATCGAGGGCAGCGATTGCATGGTGACCTGACGGGTCAGCTTCAGGTCATGCACCCGGCGCTCCAGATCATCCCGCGCGGCGCGCAGGTCGCGCAGCTCCTGCGCCTTCAGCACCTTCTGATCTTCCGGCGCGGCGGCCACCACGGCCTCCTTGGCCGGAATGTCCCTGGCATCCAGCTCGGCCAGCTTGGCCTCGCCCGCCGCGATGTAAAGCGCCAGTTCGTTGTAGAAATCGAGGGTCTTGGCGTAAAGCTGATCCAGCGACTTGATGTCTTTCAGCAGCGTATGGGCGTGCTGGTCGAGGTTGGCGGTCACCCGGTCGATCTGGGCCTGCACTTCTTCGTATTTCGCCACGAATTTGGAGAAGGGCGCGGCGCGGCCCAGCAGGCGTTCCCACCACGAGCGCTGGCGGCGCACATCTAGCTCCGACACGGTAAAGCCCTTGAGGGTCGAGACCATGTTGCGCAGGCTGTCGCCCGCCGGGCCGACATCCTTGCTTTTCACATCGGCCAGCATCTGCTGGCTGATCACCTGCAACTCATTCTGCGCGGCCGAGCCGAAAGAGATGATCGACTGGGTATTGCCCATGTCGATCTCGGCCATGCGCGAGCGGATCGCCTCGGCCTGCGGGGCCGGGGCGGCCTCCAGCGGCACGACCTCTTGCTTGGCCTCTGGCAAGATGACGGCATTCAGGGCCTGCACTTCGGCAAGCGTGGCTTCGGCGGCGGCGCGGACGGTCTCGGACATGGGATACTCCCTGATCGGGCCTTGCGGCGATACGGGTTGCAAATTTACGCGTTACCACCCCGCCTTAGCAGGGGTGGGGCGGCTTCTCAATCAGGCATCGGATGCCCGTTTCGGGGTTTCATATTGCAGACGTTCGCGCAGAACCTGAATTTCCACATCCAGTGCCTGCGCGTCATTGGTCAGAAGGCGGGCCGAGCGGTCGGCAAAGGTGGTTTGCAGATCGTCCAGCAGGGTCTCAAAGTCGCCGCGCGCCTTGGCATCGCGGTTCTGGCCGTAAAGATCGGCGAATTTCACCGTCGCATCGCGGGCGCCCTGCAAATAGATGCCCAGATATTTGCGCACCGCCGACAGATCGCCGGGGTCTTCCTCGACCCGGCGGAAGAGCTGCCGCGCGGCCACGGCAAAGCGGTCCACCCGCGCCTCCAAGCCGCGGTCGCGGGCGCGCAGGATGGCATCCTTCATGGCCGACAGATGGGCCTCGGCCTCATCCACGGCGCGGGCCACGCGCTCGGCCTGAAAGGCGTCTATCCCCGCCGCGCCCTTGTCGCGCAGCGGATCAAGCCCAAAGCTGCCCAGATGCAAGCCGCCCGCCAGCAGGCCGAACAGCCCGGCATGGAGGCCCGATCCGGTGGCGGCAAAGGCCGCTGCCGCGATGCCTGCGCCTGCCAGAATGCTGCCGAAAATCTTGCGCGGGAAGGCCGGGCGCTTGGCGACATTTCGCAGGGCATAGGCGGTTTCGGCCTTCAAGCCCTCGCGGGTCAGAAAGGCCGAAGCCAGCAGCGCCGCCCCGGCGCCAAGGTTCAAAAGCAGCCCGTCGGCATTGGACACAAAGCCCTTGGCCACGAATAGAAACGGCACCAGAAACAGCACGTTGGAGCGCGCACCGGCCTTGGCCGGGCGGCTGGCATCATAGAGATTGGGCACCGGCTGCGCCCGGGGCGCGCGGCCATCTTCGCGCTGCACATCGCCATCGGGCGAATATTTGCCGCCAAACCGTTGGGCCATGCTCACATCCCCCCGCCAAAAGCCGTGTAAAGCGACAGTGCCAGAAACAGCAGAAAGCTGATGTTTTGCAGGGTGGATGCGGACATCGGGCCTCCGGGGCTTGCCACAAAAACAGGGGGCAGCGCCGCGCCCCGGTTCAACTATAGGCATGGCGGCGCGCTGCTACCAGTGCCAAGGCAGGGAAAAAGCGCGCGCGCTTCCCCCTTCATCTTGGCCCAAATATCCAAAATCCAAGGCTGGCCAGCGGCGCGCGGCTTGCAGGCTCAGCCCCGCTTCGGCCCGCCGCGACCCGTGGGTTTGGCACCTGTGGGTTTGGCGCCAGCGGGTTTGGAACCTGTGGGCTTGGGGCCGCGCGACACCGGACCGCTGGGCCGCGTTGCCCGATCACTCGCCGCCCGATCCCCACCGGGGCGCCCGCGCGGGGCCTTGGTGTCGATGGCATCCAAAAACCGGTCTGCCGAGCCTTTCAACCGGCTGCCCGGCTTCCCGGCGGGCTTTGCCACTCCCGGTTGGGCTGCCCCCGGTTTGGTCGCCGCACTGCGCGGCCTGGCCGGATCGGCAGAGCCACGGCCTGCGGTCGCCGCCGCGCTGCGCGGGGCCGGTTTGCCCCGGGGCGCGCGCGGGGCCTCTTCCTCATCGGGGCGGGTCTTGCCGCTGCGGCTGACCGTGCGGACCCGCGCGCCGGGCTTCGGCGGGTGGCGCGGGGCAGGGGCCTCCTCCTCTTCGGCGAAGGGATCAAAGCCCAGCTGGTCTTTCAGCACGCGCGGGCGCACCTCCTCCACCTGTCCCGGCTCCAGCTCGTTCAGGCGGAAGGGGCCATAGCTGATGCGGATCAGCCGGTTCACCGTCAACCCGATGGCCGCCATGGCACGGCGGATCTCGCGGTTCTTGCCCTCGCGCAGGCCCACCGTGACCCAGGCATTCGCGCCCTGAATGCGGTCCAGCACCACCTGCATCGGCTGGAACCGCTCGCCCTCCACCTCGATGCCCTTGCGCAGCGGCTCGAAATCCGGGTCGGTCGGGTTGCCGTGAATGCGCACACGGTATTTGCGCAGCCAGCCGGTCGAGGGCAGCTCCAGCCGCCGCTTCAGCCCGCCATCATTGGTCAGCAGCAGCAAGCCTTCGGAATTGAGGTCCAGCCGCCCCACCGTCATCACACGCGGCAGATCCTCGGGCAGGTGGTCGAACACCGTGTCGCGGCCCTTTTCATCGGCGTTGGAGGTCACCAGCCCCTCGGGCTTGTAATAAAGCCACAGCCGCACGGGCTGCTTTTCCGCCACCGGCTGCCCCGAAACCGTCACCTTGTCCTTGGCGGTGACGTTCAGCGCCGGCGAGGTGATGATCTTGCCATTCACCTTCACCTCGCCCGCCTCGATCAGCCGCTCCGCCTCGCGGCGCGAGGCGACCCCGGCGCGCGACAGCATCTTGGCGATGCGCTCGCCTTCCGGAGCGGCGGGGGCCGGGGCAGCGGGGGCCGGGGCGGTGGATTTGGCGGCAGAAGCCCTGGCAGGCGCCTTTTTCGGCTTGTCTTGTTCTGTCATGGCTTTCCCGGCATGTTGCGGGGGCGTCTGCTGACGCGCCCGGGGGCTGTCTGCCCCCGGACCCCCGAGGATATTTCGATCAGGTTGAAGGATACGCGGTGGCGCGTCAAAGGGCAATGTGATGACGGGCGGGCAATGAGATGACGGGGTTCCGCTCGTTCATGGATCTGGCGCTGGCGGAGGCGCGGACGGCGGCGGCGCGCGGCGAGGTGCCGGTGGGGGCGGTGGTCGTCGGCCCCGGCGGCGTGGTGCTGGCGCGGGAAGGGAACCGCACGCGCGAGCTGTGCGACCCCACCGCCCATGCCGAGGTGCTGGCCATTCGTGCCGCCTGTGCCGCCCTCGGGCAGGAGCGGCTGGCGGGGCTTGATCTCTATGTCACGCTGGAGCCCTGCCCGATGTGCGCCGCCGCCATTTCGGCCGCCCGCATCGCGCGGCTGTATTATGGCGCGGCCGACCCGAAATCGGGGGGCGTGGCCTTTGGCGCGCGGGTGTTCAGCCATGCGCAATGCCATCATGCGCCGGAAGTTTACGATGGTCTGGCTGAGGCCGAGGCCGCCGCCCTCTTGCGCGGCTTTTTTGCCGCCAAGCGCGAGGCTTGACGAATCCTCGCGCCAAGCGTTCCCTTTTCTGACGCTTTCCGGAGTTTGAAGATGCGCCTGTCCCTTGCCCTGATCCTGCCCGCCAGCCTGATGCTGGTGTCTTGCGGCACGCCCGAATATCAGGCGGAGCGTTCGGTCTGTCAGGCGGAGTGGGAGCAGAAGATCCCCGCCCGCATGGGGCAGCGGCTGGTCGAGCGGTCGCGCTATATCCGGGTGCCGACCGGCGAGATGGTCTGCGAGCCGGTGGGCAAGAAGGGCGGGCAGCATTGCGTGTCCGGCACGCGGCTGGAGGAAATCCCTTACACCACGCTGGAAAGCTATGACATGAACAAGGATCGCCGCGATGTGCAGATCCGCGCCTGCGCGGTGCAGGCCTGTTCGGTCAAGTTCGGCAACCCGGAATGCAAGGTGCCGAAAGCGGCGCCGTAATCACGGGCGCTTGTCGGGGGCGCTTGTCGGGCGCATCCGGCACGGCTAAGGTTCGCGCGGTCTTGTGATGCGGGCGTCGATGCTGAAACTCCTTTCCTTTTGCGGCCTTCTGGGGCTGGCGGCCTGCGGCGAGATGCCCCGGCTGGCCGCGCCCGAGCCTGCACCCGGCCCCGCGCCAGCCATCCTGCCGCTGGAGCCGCTGCTGGCGCAGATCCCGGCGCCGGGCAGTATCGTGGCGGTCGATCCCACCGGCCTTTCGGCCCGGGCGGCCCGCCTGCGCGCCCGCGCCGCCGCCATGCGCGGCCCGGTGGCCGACCCCGCCACCCGCGCCCGGCTTCTGGCGCATCTGGGCTGAAACCCTGCGCAGGCGCGTTGCGCAGCCCTGTTGAAACGTCTAACACGGGCGCGAGAAATCACCCCTGAAGTGGAGTTCATCATGGTTCAGCCCCTGCGTCTCGGGCTCGCCGGTCTGGGGACCGTCGGCATCGGCGTGGTCAAGATCGTGCAGCGTCAGGCCGACCTGATCACTGCGCGCACCGGGCGGTCTGTGGTGATCACCGCCGTATCGGCCCGCGACCCCCAGAAGAACCGCGATGCGGACCTTTCGGCCTATGCCTGGGAAACCGATCCGGTGGCGCTGGCGCAGCGCGAGGATGTGGATGTGTTCATCGAGGTGATGGGCGGCCATGAGGGCCCGGCCAAGGCCGCGACCGAGGCCGCCATCGCGGCGGGCAAGGATGTGGTCACGGCGAACAAGGCGCTGCTGGCGCATCACGGGCAGGCGCTGGCGCTGGCCGCCGAGGCCGCAGGCCGCGTCATTCGCTTCGAGGCCGCCGTGGCCGGGGGCATCCCGGTCATCAAGGCGCTGACCGAGGGGCTGGCGGGCAACCAGATCCGCCGCGTCATGGGCGTGATGAACGGCACCTGCAACTATATCCTCACCCGCATGGCCAATGCGGGCCTGCCCTATGAGGTGGTGTTCGAGGAAGCCCGGCAACTGGGCTACCTTGAGGCCGACCCGAACCTGGATGTCGGGGGAATTGACGCCGGGCACAAGCTGTCGCTGCTGGCCTCCATCGCCTTTGGCACCCAGGTGGCCTTTGACCATGTGGAGCTGGAAGGCATCGGCAATGTCTCGATCGAGGATATCAACCTTGCCGATGACATGGGCTATCACATCAAGCTTCTGGGCGTGGCGCAGATGTCGGGGCGCGGGCTGGAACAGCGCATGACGCCCTGCCTCGTGCCCGCCGAAAGCCCCTTCGGCCAGCTGCAAGGCGGCACCAATATGGTGATGCTGGAAGGGGATAGCGTCGGCCAGATCGTGCTGCGCGGCCCCGGCGCGGGCGAAGGCCCGACGGCCAGCGCGGTGATGGGCGATGTGATCGACATTGCGCGCGGGCTGCGCCTGCCGACCTTCGGCCAGCCCGCCACCGTGCTGAAACCGGCGATCCCCGCCAAGTCGGCCACGCCCGCGCCCTATTACCTGCGCATGACCCTGCTGGACAAACCCGGCGCGCTGGCGAAAATCGCCACCTGTCTGGGCGAGGCGGGCATCTCGATCGACCAGATGCGCCAGATCAACCAGCCGGGCGGGCAGGATGATGACGCCATCGTGATCTTCGTCACCCACAAGGCCGCGCCTGCCGACATCACCCACGCCCTGTCGCGCTTCGAGGCGACCGGCGTGCTGGTCGGCCAACCCGTCGCCATCCGCATCGAGGAATTGTGACGCTGCGCCCCTGACATCGGGTGAATGGATATTTGGGCCAAGATGAAACGCAGCCCGCGCGCCTTTCATCTTGGCGAAAGTATCCTCAGGGGG
>NZ_JAEULU010000184.1 GCF_016792925.1 Gemmobacter sp. | reverse complement strand
CTCGCTCTGACCACGGCCCTGACCGCGATCTCGTCGGTTCCGGCGCTGGCCGACGTGACCGTGATGTCCTGGGGTGGCGCCTATGCCACCAGCCAGATCGAAGCCTATATCAAGCCCTACACCGCCGAAACCGGCGTGAAGGTCACCATGGTGGATGCCGACAATCCGGCGACCCCGGTGAAAGCCATGGTGGAAGCCAAGAACGTGACCGTCGATGTGGCTGACGTCGAATATGCCGACGCCATCCGCCTGTGCGACGAAGGCATGCTGGAAGAGATCGACCATGCCAGCCTGCCCGCCGCCCCCGATGGCACCCCGGCCACCGAAGACTTCCTGCCGGGCGCGCTGACCGATTGCGCGGTCTCGACCATCGTGTTCTCGACCGTCTTCGCCTATGACACCTCGAAGTTCCCCGAAGGCCCGAAAACCATGGCCGACTTCTTCGATCTGGAGAAGTTCCCGGGCAAGCGCGCCATGCGCAAGGGCGCCAAGGCGAACCTGGAAATGGCGCTGATGGCTGACGGTGTGCCGGCTGCCGAAGTCTATGCGACGCTGGAAACCCCGGAAGGCGTGGACCGCGCCTTTGCCAAGCTCGACAAGATCAAGAAGGACACGATCTGGTGGGAAGCCGGCGCCCAGCCGCCGCAACTGCTTGCCGATGGCGAAGTGGCGATGACCACCGCCTATAACGGCCGCATCTTCTCGGCCGCTGTCACCGATGGCAAGCCGTTTGAAGTGGTCTGGGACGGCCAGGTTTACGAATATGACCTGTTCGTGATCCCGAAAGGCGCCCCGAACCTGGAAGAAGCCAAGAAGTTCCTGGCTTTCGCGACCGACACGCAGCGTCTGGCCGATCAGGCCAAATGGATCAGCTACGGCCCGGCCCGCAAATCCTCGGGCGCTCTGGTTGGCAAGTTCATGGATGGCAAGACCGACATGGCGCCGCATATGCCCACCTCGGCCGAGAACCTGACCAATGCGCTGCCCTCGTCCTACGAGTTCTGGGTTGATCGCGACTCCGAGCTGAACGAGCGTTTCAACGCCTGGCTGGCCGCCAACTGAGGCCATGACGGAGGGGGCGGCGCGCTGCCCCCTCCGCTTTCCCATTCCTGCGTGTAACGGGTGCCGGTGATGCGTGTTTGCCTCCTGCCGCTGCGGGCGGTCTGTCTTGCCTTGTCGCTTTGGTCTGTGCTGCCGCTGACGGCGGCCCGTGCCGGGGGCGATGCGATGATCGACTATGCCAGCGACGATGCGGTGATGGAGGCGGCGATCACGGAAGCCCGGGCCAGCTTGCCACGCTTTCTGGACCAGGCCGCCCAGGCCGATCTGTCGCAAGGCAGATGGCTGGTGAAATGGGCGCATCCGGTGCCAGGAGGCCATGAACATATCTGGGTGCAACTGACCCGTCTTGCAGGCGCGCGGATCGAAGGGGTTCTGGCCAATGCGCCGAACGGCTTTGCCGGCTCTCCCGGTGATCCCGTCACGGTGCCACGGTCCGAGGTCTCTGACTGGTCTTTCACGAGTGACGATGGCCGCCTGCATGGCAATTACACCACCCGCGTGATGCTGCCCGCTCTGGATGCGGCCTCCCGCGCCGAACTCGAAGCCATCCTGGCCCCGCTGCCGGAGGAGAACTGAGCCGATGTCCGACACCACCGCCGCCCTCTTGACCACCGCAGATGGCCGCCCGCTGAAGGCGGCGCTGGCCGCCGCACAGGCCCGGGCCCGCCGCAAGGCCTTCTTTCTGGTCGCGCCGCTTCTGCTGTTCATCGTGCTGACCTTCATCGTGCCGATCGGGCAGATGTTGCAACGCTCGGTCTATCACGACGGCTTTGCCAAGGCCGCGCCGCAACTGGGGGCATGGTTCTCTGCCAACCCGGAAGGCACCGCGCCGGATGAGGCGGCCTATGCCGCGCTGGCCGCCGATCTCAAGCAGATGAAGGCCGACAAGACCGCAGGCGAGGCGGGCACCCGCATCAACTACACCGTGCCCGGCACCCGCTCGCTGTTCACCGGCGCGGCCCGTGGCGCCGACAAGCTGGAGCCGCCCTACAAGGAAGCCCTGCTGGCCGATGACGCCAAATGGGGCGACCCGCTGATCTGGACGGCGATGCGCAATGCCGCCTCGCCCTGGACCACCGATTTCTACCTGATCGCCACCGACCGCGCCCGCACCGCCGATGGCGGCACCGAGGCCGTGCCGGAGAATGAGCGGATCTATCTGTGGCTCTTCGGCAAGACCTTCGTGATGTCGGGCCTGATCACCTTCATCTGCCTGCTGCTGGCCTTCCCGATCGCGCATCTGCTGGCCACCCTGCCGATGGCGCGGGCCAACCTGCTGATGATCCTGGTGCTGCTGCCCTTCTGGACCTCGCTTCTGGTGCGCACGACCAGCTGGATCGTGCTGCTGCAAGGGCAGGGGGTGGTGAACAACATCCTCGTGGCGCTTGGCTTCGTGTCCGAGGACGGGCGGCTGGACATGATCTACAACCAGACCGGCACGATCATCGTGATGACCCATATCCTGCTGCCCTTCATGGTGCTGCCGCTCTATTCGGTCATGCGCACGATCAAGCCGACCTATGCCCGCGCCGCCCGCAGCCTGGGCGCCACCAGCTGGACCACCTTCCGCCGCATCTACCTGCCGCAAACCCTGCCGGGGATCGGCGCAGGCTCGCTGCTCGTCTTCATCCTCGCCGTGGGGTACTATATCACCCCGGCACTGGTGGGCGGCGCGGATGGGCAGCTGATCTCCAACATGATCGACTTCCACATGGACAAGTCGAACTGGTCGCTGGCCGCCGCCCTTTCGGGCATGCTGCTGGCGGGCGTGCTGCTGCTCTACTGGCTCTATGACCGGCTCGTCGGCATCGACAAACTGAAACTGGGCTAAGGCCGCGGGGGCGGCTGCGAGCGCCCCTGCATTTTCTGTTCAAAAATATCCCGGGGGTCCGGGGGCAGCGCCCCCGGGAGTTCCACCGCAAACCACTCGACCGGAGACCGCCCAATGGCCTTGCCCGTCTATGCCGACCCGCTGGAGCGCCTGTGGTATTACACCTACCACGTCCTTTGCACCGCGATCTTCATCTTCCTGATCGCGCCGATCATCATCGTGATCCCGCTCAGCTTCAACGCCGAGCCCTATTTCACCTTCACCCAAAAGATGCTGACGCTGGACCCCGAAGGCTATAGCCTGCGCTGGTATGACCTGCTCTTGACCTTTGGCATGGTGGCGCCTGATGCGGCCCGCGACAGCGCCTGGTGGTCGGATGTCTGGCAGAATGCCTCCTGGGTGAAGGCGGCCAAGAACTCGGTGATCATCGGCTTCTGGTCCACCATCGTGGCCACCACGCTGGGCACCCTGGCGGCGCTTGGTCTGGCGCGCAGCGAGATGCCGTTCCGCCGCATCATCATGGCGGTGCTGATCTCGCCGATGATCGTGCCGATCATCATCATCGCCACTGGCCTGTTCTTCTTTTACTCCAACCCCTGCGCGATCGTCGGCACTGAATGCGGCCGCCTGACCTCGACCTATACCGGCGTCGTGCTGGCCCATGCGACGCTGGGCATTCCCTTCGTCATCATCACCGTGACGGCAACGCTCATCGGTTTTGACCAGTCGCTCGCCCGCGCCGCCGCCAGCCTCGGCGCCTCGCCGCAGCGCACCTTCTTCAAGATCGTGCTGCCGCTGATCCTGCCGGGCGTGGTATCGGGCGCGCTGTTTGCCTTTGTCACCTCGTTTGACGAGGTGGTGGCCGTGCTGTTCATCGCGGGCCCCGAGCAACAAACCATCCCGCGCCAGATGTGGAACGGCATCCGCGAGGCGATCAGCCCGGCAATCCTGTCGGTGGCGACGATCCTTGTGATCATCTCCATCGCGCTGCTGGCCACGGTGGAACTGCTGCGCCGCCGCTCCGAACGCATCCGGGGTGTGACACCGCATTAAGCGGTGTCACTGTGATGTCCTGAAACAGCCGGGGGCCCAAGCGGGCCCCCGGCTTTTTCAGGACTGGGGCTGCGGGCCTTGCGGCCCTTGGGGGCGCTGCCCCCAGCGGTGGCGGCTGCGCCGCCGCCTTCCCCCGGGATATTTGGATCAGGTTGAAATTGGCTCAGGGCAGGATTTGCAGCCAGAGCCAGATGGTGCCGACCGAGGCGAGGGTGGCCACCAGCACCGCCGAGGCGGCGACGCGTTTGGCGGCGTCATAGCTCATGGCAAAGAGATAGGCATTCACGCCGGGGGCCATGGCGGCGGTGAGGGTGGCCGAGCGCAATTGGTCGCTGCTGAGGTGCAGGGCATGGACGCCCAAGGCCCAGGTGAGGGCGGGGTGGACGAGGATGCTGAGCATCACCACCAGAAGGATGGCGCGGCTGTCGCCCTCGGGTTTCAGCCGCACCAGCACGCCGCCCAGGCCAAACAGCGCGCAGGGGATGGCGGCAGAGGCGATAATCTTCATCGCCTCGCGCAGCACGCCCGGCAGGGGATTGCCGGTCAGGTTGATCGCGATCCCCGCCGCGATGCCCAGCACCATCGGCTGCGTGGCGATGGCCCGCACCACCTTGCCTGCCACCGCCCGCGCGGGCAGGCCCTGACCCCGGCTGCGCGCCAGTTCCATGGCAAGGATGCCCACCGCGTAGAAGGTGGGGGAGTGGATGGAGATGATGGCGAAATTGCCCGACAGCGCCTCTTGCCCGAAGGCGCGTTCGGTGATCGGCACGCCCAGCAGCAGCGAGTTCGAGAACATGGCGGCAAAGCCGATGGCCACGGCATCGGTGGCGGGCCGCCCGAGCCAGCGCGCGCCGGCAAAGCCCAGGCCAAAGGCCACAAAGGCGCCGCTGTAGAAGCTGGCGAACAGTTTCAGGTCAAAGCTCGCGGCGAGATCCAGCTTGCCGATGCTTTGGGCCAGCAGCACCGGCACCGCCACGCCTTGCGCAAAGCGCATCAGCCCGTCGACGATCTCGCTGCTCACGATCCCTGCGCGGGTGCAGGCCCATCCGGCGGCGATCACCAGAAAGACCGGCAGGATGACCTCCAGCGCCGCGCTCATGCCTCTGGCAGCTCGATCACCATGCCGTCAAAGGCGGGGGTGATATGGGCGGGCAATTCCGCCGCGAGGGTCGCGTAATCCAGATCCAGATGCATATTGGTCAGCACGGCCCGGGCCGGCGCGGCGCGGGCGATCCAGTCCAGCGTCAGCGCCAGATGGGCATGGGTCGGGTGCGGCTTGCGGCGCAGCGCATCGACGACAAAGACCTCCAGCCCCGCCAGCGCAAGCCAGCTTTCCTCCGGGATGCGCACGGCATCGGGCAGATAGGCGAGGCCCGCAATGCGAAAGCCAAGCGCGTCGATCGAGCCGTGATCGGCCTCGAACGGGGTCAGCGTGACCGGGCCGCCCGGGCCTTCGATGGTGAAGGGGCCGGAAATTGGGTGCAGGTCAAGGATCGGCGGATAGGGCGAGCCTGCGGGCTGCACAAAGGCATAGCCAAAGCGCGAGATCAGCGCCTCTTGCGTCGGGCCATCGGCCCAGACCGCCAGCCGGGTTTCAAGGTTGAACACGATCTGGCGCAGGTCGTCGATACCATGCACATGATCGGCATGGCTATGGGTATAGGCCACGCCGTCCAGCACGCCCACGCCCGCATCCAGCAATTGATCGCGCATATCGGGCGAGGTGTCGATCAACACCCGCGTCACGCCTTGCGGGCCGATCCGCTCTACCAGCATGGAACAGCGGCGGCGGCGGTTTCTGGGGTTCGCGGGGTCGCAGGCGCCCCAGTCTCCGCCCAGACGCGGCACCCCGCCCGACGAGCCGCAGCCAAGGATGGTGAAGCGATACATCAGGCGGCCACCGTGACACGGGCCTTGGTGAACAGCCGGTCGAAATTGGCGGTGGTGGCGGCGGCAAAATCCTCGACCGAGAGGCCGAACAGGCTTGCCCCGGTTTTCGCGGTGAAGGCGGTATAGGCAGGTTCGTTGCGTTTCCCGCGATGGGGCACCGGCGCCAGATAGGGGCTGTCGGTCTCCAGCAAAATGCGGTCCAACGGCGCGGCGGCGAAGATGTCGCGCAGCTCCTGGCTTTTGGGGAAGGTGGCGATGCCTGACATCGAGAGGTAAAAGCCCAGGTCCAGCGCCGCCCGGCCGAGCTCGGCGCTGGAGGAGAAGCAATGCATCACGCAAGCATAGGGCTGCGCGCGGTAGCCCTCGGCCAGAATGCGCGCCATATCCGCATCCGCCGCGCGGGCATGGATGATCAGCGGCAGCCCGGTTTCCTGCGCGGCCTCGATATGCAGGCGGAGGCTCAGCTTCTGCGCCTCGGCGCTGTCGGCGGTGTAGTGGTAGTCAAGGCCGGTCTCGCCAATGCCCACCATCTTGGGATGGCGTGCGAAATCAACCAGTTGCTGCACAGTGACCGGCGGGGCCTCGGCCACGCTCATCGGGTGCAGGCCCACCGCGTAGAACACGCCCTCATGGGCCTCGGCAATGGCGCGCACCTTGGGTTCATTGTGCAGCTTGGTGCAGATGGTCACCATGCGCCGCACGCCCGCCGCACGGGCCGAGGCGATGATGCGGGGCAATTCACCCTCGAAATCCGGGAAATCCAGATGGCAATGGCTGTCGACGATTTCCGGCACAGCGGCGGCTTCGGGCAGGGTCATATATCACCTTGCGGCGAGGCGGCCCGCCGTCTGTTCGATCTGAAGGAACATATCCATGAGAAGCGCGGCAGGGTCAAGGTTGACCGCCTTGCCGCGCCGCGCCCTGAGCGACAGGCTTTGCGCGAGATCGGCCCAGACCCGGCCCGCCCAAGGATCGGGCGCAAGGCGCATCAGCAGCGCCGCCTCGCCGCGGGCGGCCTCGGGCGGGGTGCGGCCCAGCGTGCCCGCGCGGGCCAGCCGCGACAAGAGCAGGTCCATCAGCGTCAGCGTCAGGTCAAACCGCGCCGCATTGCCCTTGCCCGCGCCGCTTTCGGCCAGCGCCAGCAGTTTGCCACGATCCAGCCGGGGCAGGGCCGCGAACAGCTGCACCAGATCGGCATAGAGCGCCTCACCGTCCAGCTGCGCCACCCGCACCGCCTCGCCCACCGAGCCGCCGGAAAGCTCGGACAGCGCCTCGGGCGCCTCGGATTGCACGCCCGCCAAGGCCAGCGCCTCGGCCATCTGCGCCGCAGACAGCGCCCCCAACCGCAGCTCGCGGCAGCGCGAGCGGATGGTGGGCAGCAGTTTCGACGGCTGATGCGAGATCAGCAGGAAGGTCACCCCGGCTGGCGGCTCCTCCAGCAGTTTCAGCAGCGCATTCGCGGCCGAGACGTTCAGCTCATCCGCCGCATCCACAATCGCCACGCGGCGCCCGCCATCGGCGGCGGAAAGGCCGAAATATTCCTTCATCTTGCGCACTTCGCGCACCGAAATTTCCTGCGTCACCGCCTTTTCCGTCTCGGTCAGGCCGCGCCGCAGCAGATAGATGCGCGGCTCCGACAGCGCGGCCAGACGGCGCGAGATCGGATGATCGTCTGGAATATCAAGGGTTTCGGGCGGGGGCGGCGCAAACATGCCGCCATCCTCGTCGGGCGTGGCCAGCAAGAACCGCGCGATCTTCCAGGCGAGCGTCGCCTTGCCAAGGCCACGCGGCCCGGTGATCAGCCAGCCATGGTGCAGCCGCCCGGCCCGGTAGCTTTGCAGAAAATCCGCCTGCGCGGCCTCATGCCCGATCAGCCGCGGCGTCTCGCGCGGATGGGGGGCGCCTTCGATGCGGTCGGGCTCGGGGAAATCGGCCAGATAGACCGAGGGCATGGCCTAGCCCCCCAGATGGGCAAGGGTGACGGCCAGCACCTCGGCGGCCACCGCCTCGGGCGCGCGGGCGCCGTCGATCACCCGGAACCGCGCCGGATGGGCGGCGGCCAGCGCCAGAAAGCCCGCGCGCATCCGGCGTTGCAGCTCCAGCCCCATATCCTCGAACCGCTGTTCCGCGCCCTTGCGGGCCTGCGCGCGCGACAGGCCCAGCTCGGGGTCGATGTCGATCAGCAGCGTCAGGTCCGGCTCCACCCCGATCATCAGCGCATGCAGCGCATCGACCGTGGCGCCCAAGCCCTCGCGCCCGTCGCGGGCAATGCCCTGATACATGCGCGAACTGTCGGCGAAACGGTCGGTGATCACCACCTCGCCGCGCGCAAGCGCCGGGCGGATGGTCTTTTCCAGATGGTCGCGCCGCGCGGCGGTGAACAGCAGCAGCTCGGTTTCCGGCGACCAGCGCTCCGGCTCGCCCTCCAGCACCAGCCGCCGGATCTCTTCGGCGCCCGCGCTACCACCCGGCTCGCGCGTCAGCGTCACCGCATGGCCCAGCCCGCGCAGCGCCTCGGCCAGAAGCCGCGCCTGCGTGCTTTTCCCTGATCCGTCAATGCCTTCAAAGCTGAGGAAGCGGGCCATCAGCTCGCAGGTGCCCCATCCGCCGGGAAGAAGCGCTGCATCAGCGCGGCGGCGGCGGTGGAGAGCCGGGTG
>NZ_JAEULU010000345.1 GCF_016792925.1 Gemmobacter sp. | reverse complement strand
CCCCGGTTTCAAGGTGGTGCAGGGCCGGATCGACATTGCCGACCCGAAGAAATTCCTGACCGACAAGCTGAACCTGCTGCGCGTCTTCGAGGAGGCGCTGCGCACCAGCTATCTGATCCACCCCAATGTGATGCGGGTGGTGGCGCAGAACCTGCATCTGATCGACGATGACATGCGCGAAGACCCCGAGGCGCAGCGCATCTTTCTGGATCTGATGCTGAAACACGGCAACCCGGAACGCGCGCTGCGGCGCATGAACGAGCTGGGGGTGCTGGGCGCCTTCATCCCCGAATTCGAGCCCATCGTGGCGATGATGCAGTTCAACGTCTATCACCATTACACGGTGGACGAGCATATCATCCAATGTATCTCCACCCTCGCGCAGATCGAGCGGGAGGAGCTGGTGGAGGAACTGCCGCTGACCTCCGGCATTCTCAAGGAGGGCGTGAACCGCCGCGTTCTCTATGTCGCGCTGCTGCTGCATGACATCGGCAAGGGCCGCCCCGAGGATCACTCGATTCTGGGCGCACAAATCTCGCGCCGCGTCTGCCCGCGTCTGGGGCTGAACGAGGAGGAAAGCGAGACGGTCGAATGGCTGATCCGCTATCACCTGCTGATGTCCGACATGGCGCAGAAGCGCGATATTGGCGACCCGCGCACGGTGCGCGATTTCGCCAAGGCGGTGAAAACCAAGAAGCGGCTCGATCTGCTGACGGCGCTGACGGTCTGCGACATTCGCGGCGTGGGGCCGGGCACCTGGAACAACTGGAAGGCCCAGTTGATCCGCCAGCTTTACGGCCAGACCGCCGAGGCGCTGGAAGGCGGCCTTGAAAATGTGAACCGCGACCGGCGCGAGAATGAGGCCAAACAGGCGCTGCGCGCCGCCCTGCCCGATTGGGATGCGAAAGACATCCGCACGGAACTGGGCCGCCATTACGCGCCCTATTGGCAAGGCCTGATGACCGAGACGCAGGCCACCTTTGCCCGCCTGCTGCATGACCTGCCGGATAATGAAATCCGCATCGACCTGCATCCCGATCCGGCGCGCGATGCCACCCGAGCCTGTTTCGCGCTGGCCGATCACCCCGGCATCTTCTCGCGGCTGGCGGGGGCCTTGGCGCTGGTGGGGGCCAATGTGGTGGATGCCCGCACCTATACCTCGAAGGATGGCTATGCGACGGCGGTGTTCTGGGTGCAGGATGCCGACGGCCACCCCTATGAGGTGGCAAAGCTGCCCCGCCTGCAACAGATGATCGACAAGACCCTGAAAGGCGAGGTTCGCCCGCGTCAGGCGCTGGCCGACCGCGACAAGGTGAAAAAGCGCGAGCGCGAGTTCCGCTTTCCCACCCATATCACCTTCGACAATGAAGGGTCCGAGATCTACACCATCATCGAGGTCGATACCCGCGACCGGCCCGGCCTGCTTTATGATCTGACGCGCACGCTTGCTGCCAACAACATCTATATCGCCAGCGCCGTGATCGCGACCTATGGCGCGCAGGTGGTGGATGCCTTCTATGTGAAGGACATGTTCGGCCTGAAGCTGCACACCAAATCCAAGCAGGAAGCGCTGGAGAAAAAGCTGCGGCAGGCCATCACCGAAGGCACGGAGCGGGCGCAGGCCTGAGGACAAAGCATGAGCCGATCCCTGATCCGCAACGTCGTCGTTCTGGGCGGCTGGACGCTGGTTT
>NZ_JAEULU010000064.1 GCF_016792925.1 Gemmobacter sp. | reverse complement strand
TTTGGGCAGCTCCACCAGATTGGCGGCAAAGATCCAGGTCTTGTACCAGATCAGATCCAGATCGGCCTGATAAAAACCCGGATCGGTATAGAAGGGGCGGGCAAGGCTCATGCCCTGCGGCTGGGCCTGCAAAAGGTCAAGAATCTGGCTGTGATCGGTCATCGCGAATGTCCTTCATGGCGGTGCGGCGCCATGAGGGGGAGGGGGCGCCGCTTGCGCTCAAATTCCATAGGAAGCGGGGCTGCGACAACGCCAGAAAAAGGTGCCTGATACATAACCTGAAATTATGTATACATGTATACATGATAAAGGCCCGGCCATGTGCCGGGCCTTCATGCGGGGGTTTTAGACTTTTACTTCACGGTGATGCGGCCATCGGTGAAGGGTTTGTAGGGCGCGTTCTTCGCGAGATACTCTGCCGTGACATCGGCCAGATCGGGGCCGAAATCATAGGCATCCCTGGCGTCGATGAACATCTTGTAGCCGTCGCCGCCGCCGCGCACATAGTTGTTCGACACCGCCAGATAGTCCTTGGCCGGGTCGATGGCCACGAAAGCGTCGCCCTCTTTCACCATGACATCCGAGATCCGGCTGCCTGCGGGTGCCTTTGGGTCAAACCGATAGGTCAGCCCGGCGACCTGCGGAAACCGGCCGCCGCCTTCCTCCACCTGACTCACGCCATTTTCCAGCGCGGCCACCACCGTCGCGCCCGTGACGGTGAAGGTGGAAAGCGTGTTCTGGAACGGCAGCACGGTCAGCACCTCGCCCATGGTCACCTCGCCCGCGTCGATGCTGGCGCGCAACCCGCCGCCATTGGTGATGGCAATCTGCGCGCCCTGATCCTTGACCCGGTCCAGCATCGCTTCGGCCACCAGATTGCCCATGGCGCATTCCATCGCCCGGCACGCCTCGCGCGAGCCGTCAATCGCCTCGGCCGTTTCAGCCACCACCTGCGCTTTCAACGCCTGAATCGGCCCGGCCAGCTCTTTGATTCGGGCCTCGAGCGTCGGATCGGGGGGGACCGATTGATCCAGCAGGATCGGTTCGCCCTTGGCTTCCTTCAGCACGCCACTGTCATCAAAAGTCAGGGTCAGATGGCCCAGATATTTCGAATAGGCATAGGCGGTCACCACCGGCACCGCGCCCACCATGGTCGGATAGGGGCCGGCGGCCTTCTCGTCGGTGTTCGATAACAGCGTATGCGAATGGCCGCCGACGATGGCGTCAATGCCGGGCACTGCCGCGGCGATCTCCTGATCGCGCTTGTAGCCCACATGGGTCAGCGCCACGATCTTGGTCACGCCAAGGCTTTCCAGATCGGCGACATCGCCCTTCAGACTGTCGATCTCATCCCTGAAAATGATGGTTTTTCCGGGGCTTGAGGTCTCTGGCGTATCGGTCGCCAGCGCCGAGATGATGCCGATCCTCTCGCCGCCCACCTCCAGCACCAGCTGCTTGTTCACCTTGCCGGCCAGCAGGTTGTTCTGGCTGAAATCCAGATTGCCCGAAACGAGCTGCGTCTTGGCCTTGTCGAGGAAGGGCAACACGCCCTCCGGCCCGTTGTCGAATTCATGATTGCCAAGCGCCATCGCGTCAAAGCCGATCGCCCCCATGAACTCGGCCTCGGCCACGCCCTTATAGGTGGTGAACATCAGGCTGCCCTGCGACTGGTCGCCCGCATCCAGCACGATCACATGGCCGCCCGCCGCCGTGATCTCCTGCCGCAGGCTGTTGACCTTGGCCGCCAGCCGCGCCACGCCGCCAAAGCAGCCATCCTCGGCGGCATCTTTCTCGGTGCAGGTGCTGTCATATTTGTTCACCGGCTCGATCCGGCTGTGAAAATCGTTGATATGCAGGATATGCAGCGTGTAATCCGCCTGAGCCGCGCCTGCGCCCAGGGCCATAACCGCTGCGGACAAAAGCCATTTCGCCGCCATGCCGAACTCCCTCAAAGGTTGATCCGTTCAAAGTGAGAGCCTGTCCGATTCATGTCAAAGTTTAATGATCAAATCGGCGGAACCTGCCGCGACGTCGCCCAAAGCATCGGCAATTTCCCGCCGGATGCGCCCACTGCATTGACCTTGAGCCTTGAGTGCGGCAAGACGGCCACATGCTGATCTACAAGATCCTCCGCCGCCCCGAATGGGATGCGTTCCGCGCCGCCGGTGAAACGGCGGGCGCGCCGGTTGATCTGGAGGATGGCTTCATCCATTTTTCCACCGCCGCGCAGGTGGCCGAGACCGCCGCCAAGTGGTTCGGCTCTGAAAGCGATCTGGTGCTGGTGGCCTTTCGGTCCGAAAGCTTTGGCGCCGACCTGAAATGGGAGCCCTCGCGCGGGGGCGCCCTGTTCCCGCATCTTTATCGCAGGCTGCGGCTGGCGGATGTGGTGTGGGACAAGTCGCTGCCGCTGGGCATTTCCGGCCATATCTTTCCCGAGGGCGTGATTTGACTCTGGCAGAAACCATCGGCCTTTGGGCCTTGCATCGTTGCGACCCCGAGCGCGCCCATGGTCTGTCGTTGGCGGCGCTGCGGGCAGGGCTGGTGCCGCTGCCCGGCGTGATCACCTCGCCCCGGCTGGAGACCCAGCTCGCCGGGCTGACCCTGCCCAATCCGGTCGGTCTCGCGGCGGGGTATGACAAGAATGCCGTGGCGCTGGCGCCGCTCCTGCGGTCCGGTTTCGGCTTTCTCGAGGTGGGGGCCGCGACGCCGCGCCCGCAGCCCGGCAACCCGCAGCCGCGCCTGTTCCGCCTGACCGAGGATCGTGCCGCGATCAACCGCTTCGGCTTCAACAATGAGGGCGCCTGTGCGATTTCGCCGCGTCTGGCGCTGCGGCCCAAAGGCCCGGTGCCGGTGGGCCTGAACCTTGGCGCCAATAAGGACAGCGCCGATCGCGCCGCAGATTTCGCAGCCGTTCTGGCCACTTGTGGGCCGCATATCGACTTTGCGACGGTGAATGTCTCATCGCCCAATACCGAAAAGCTGCGCGATTTGCAGGGCCGTGCGGCGCTGTCTGCGCTGTTGGCAGGGGTGATGGAGGTTCAGGCCGGGTTGGCCCGTCCGGTGCCGGTTTTCCTGAAAATCGCCCCCGATCTGGCCGAGGACGAGATCGCCGACGTGGCAGAGGTTGCGCTGGCCTCCGGCATTGGCGGGGTGATCGCCACCAATACCACGCTGTCGCGCGAAGGTTTGAAATCGGATCATAAGGGCCAGGCCGGGGGGCTTTCCGGCGCGCCATTGTTCGAAAAATCCACCCGGGTGCTGGCCCGTCTGTCGCAGCTGACCGAGGGGAAATTGCCTCTGATCGGGGTCGGCGGCGTCTCCTCGCCCGAGCAGGCTTGGGAGAAGATCCGTGCCGGTGCCACGGCGGTGCAGATCTATACCGCGCTGGTCTATGAGGGCCTGTCGCTTGCCGCCCGTGTTGCGCGCGGGCTGGAACTGATCGCCGCGCGCGAGGGCTTTGCCCGGGTATCGGACGCGACCGGGACGGGCCGCGACCGCTGGCTGTAACCTAACGGCGGCGCTTTTTGGTGCCGCCCCGCTGCCCGGCCCGCCCGGCGGTGGAGCGGCCCGAGGCCTTGGTCGCCTCCTCCACCGCCTCCTCGATCACCGATTGCCGCGCCAGCGGATCGTCCGAGACCGCCAGCTCCACCGCCTCCAGCCGCTTCACCTCGTCGCGCAGCCGCGCGGCCTCCTCGAATTCCAGATTTTCCGCAGCCTTGCGCATCTGCACCCGCAGCGCATCCAGATGGGCCGCGAGGTTGGAGCCGACCAGCGGCTTGTCGACCTTGGCGGTCACGCGCGACTGATCGGTATCGCCCTGCCACAGACCCGCCAGCACATCCTCGACGTTTTTCTTCACCGTCTGCGGCGTGATACCGTGCAAGGTATTGTAAGCCATCTGTTTTTCGCGCCGCCGGTTGGTCTCGGCCAAGGCGCGTTCCATACTGCCGGTGATGCGGTCGGCATACATGATCACCCGACCTTCGGCATTGCGCGCGGCGCGGCCGATGGTCTGGATCAGCGAGGTCTCGGACCGCAGAAAGCCTTCCTTGTCGGCATCCAGAATCGCCACCAACCCGCATTCCGGGATGTCGAGGCCCTCGCGCAGCAGGTTGATCCCCACCAGCACGTCAAAGGCCCCCAGCCGCAAATCGCGAAGAATTTCAATACGTTCGATGGTGTCGATGTCCGAGTGCATATAGCGGATGCGAATGCCCTGTTCGTGGAAATATTCCGTCAGGTCTTCGGCCATGCGCTTGGTCAGGGTGGTGACCAGCACCCGCAGCCCCTGTGCGGCAACGCGGCGAATCTCGTCCAGCAGGTCGTCCACCTGCATGTCGACGGCGCGAATTTCCACCACCGGGTCCAGAAGGCCGGTCGGGCGGATCACCTGTTCAGCAAAGACCCCGCCCGCCTGCTCCATCTCCCAGGCGGCTGGCGTGGCGCTGACGAAAATCGACTGCGGGCGCATCGCGTCCCATTCCTCGAATTTCAGCGGGCGGTTGTCCATGCAGGAGGGCAGGCGGAAACCATGTTCCGCCAGCGTGAACTTGCGCCGATAGTCGCCGCGATACATGCCGCCGATCTGCGGCACTGAAACGTGGGATTCGTCTGCAAAAACAATGGCATTGTCGGGGATGAACTCGAACAGCGTCGGCGGTGGCTCGCCCGGTGCGCGGCCCGTCAGGTAGCGCGAATAATTCTCGATCCCGTTGCAGACGCCGGTGGCCTCCAGCATCTCCAGGTCGAAATTGGTGCGCTGTTCCAGCCGCTGCGCCTCCAGCAGCTTGCCTTCGTTCACCAGATGCTCAAGCCGTTGTTTCAGCTCCAGTTTGATGCCCTTGATCGCCTGCTGCATGGTGGGGCGCGGGGTCACGTAGTGGCTGTTGGCATAGATGCGGATCTGTTTGAACACATCGGTTTTCGCCCCGGTCAGCGGGTCGAATTCCACGATGCTTTCCAGCTCGGGCCCGAAGAACGAGAACCGCCAGGCGCGATCTTCAAGGTGGGCGGGCCACACTTCCAGACTGTCGCCGCGCACCCGGAACGAGCCGCGCGCAAAACCCGCGTCATTGCGCCGGTATTGCTGCGCCACCAATTCGCCAATCACTTGTCTTTGTTCATACATTTGCCCCACGATCAGGTCTTGCGTCATGGCGGAGTAGGTCTCGACCGAGCCGATGCCATAGATGCAGGACACCGACGCGACGATGATCACATCGTCTCGCTCCAGCAACGCCCGGGTGGCCGAGTGGCGCATCCGGTCGATCTGTTCGTTGATCTGGCTCTCCTTCTCGATATAGGTGTCCGACCGCGCGACATAGGCCTCGGGTTGGTAGTAATCGTAATAGCTTACGAAATACTCAACGGCGTTTTCGGGGAAGAAGCCCTTGAATTCGCCGTATAATTGCGCGGCCAGCGTCTTGTTGGGCGCCAGGATGATCGCCGGGCGCTGCGTTTCCTCGATGATTTTCGCCATGGTGAAGGTTTTGCCGGTGCCGGTGGCGCCCAGCAGAACCTGGTCATGCTCGCCCGCCTCGACACCGGCGGTCAGCTCGGCGATGGCGCGCGGCTGATCGCCCGCTGGCTGGAACGGGGTCTGCATCACAAAACGGCGGCCGCCCTCCAGCTTGGGGCGGGTCAACACGTCGGGACGGGCGGCGGGGGCATTGGTATTGTTATGGGGCATGGCGACTCGCTGGGCTTGGCCCTCAACATGATCCGTTTTTGTTCCGGTTCAAGGGTGGTTGTGGCGACTTGCGGCCCGTCCTTAACCTTTTTGCAGGCAAGATTGGGAAGACGTAAAGAAAAACAGATCAATTTTTCGGATTACTCAGATCAATTGCGCATCTTTTAGTTGCAATGCGCCCGTGCCAGCGGCAGAGTTACGGGGCAAGCAACGCACTGTCGGCTGGTCGCACCACACCCACCCCACACCCCAGACCAGCCGACAGGACTTGCGCATGAAAAAGGGCCGGGAAATCCCCGGCCCTTTTCGCATCTCGCGGGGGCCTTAGCCCTGCAACGTCCGCACCCCATAGCCCTCGCTGCGGGCCTTCATCGCGGCGACGGCGGCGATGGCGGCGGCGGCGGTGGTGAAATAGGGGATCTTGTCCATCAGCGCGACGCGGCGGATGTCGCGGCTGTCGGCAATGGCCTGCGTGCCTTCGGTCGTGTTCATCACCAACGAAATCTCGTTGTTTTTCAACGCATCCACGATATTCGGGCGGCCCTCATAGACCTTGTTCACCGAGGTCGAGGCCACGCCCTGCGTGGTCAGCCAGGCCGCCGTACCGCGCGTGGCGACGATCTGGAAGCCCATCGCCACCAGCCCGCGCGCCGCATCGGCCATGGCATCGGATTTGTCCATGTCCTTGATCGACAAGAAAACCTTGCCGCTTTCCGGCAGATGCGTGCCCGCGCCCATCTGGGCCTTGAGGAAGGCCAGCGCAAAGCTGCGATCCCAGCCCATCACCTCGCCGGTGGAGCGCATCTCCGGCCCCAGCAGCGGGTCCACGCCGGGGAAACGGGCGAAGGGCAGCACGGCTTCCTTGACGCTGAACCAGGGCGTGATCGGGTTGGCCAGCGTCATCGCATCGGCCAGCGGCAGCACCGAATCGGGGCCGACATCGCCCGCATAGGGCGCGCGTTCGGGGAAGTTCGACAGGGGTTCCCCCGCCATCAGCCGCGCCGCGATCGAGGCAATGGCGCTATCGGTTGCCTTGGCGACAAACGGCACGGTGCGCGAGGCGCGCGGGTTCACTTCCAGCACGTAAATCACGCCATCCTTGATGGCGAATTGCACGTTCATCAGGCCCACCACATGCAGCGCGCGCGCCATCAGTACGGTCTGATGCTTCAGCTCGGCCACCGTTTCGGCGCTGAGCGAATGCGGCGGCAGGCAGCAGGCGCTATCGCCCGAATGCACCCCGGCCTCTTCGATATGTTCCATGATTCCAGCAACATGGACGTTCTCGCCATCACAAAGCGCATCCACATCCACCTCGATGGCGCCCGAGAGATAGCTGTCCAGCAGCACCGGGGTATCGCCCGAAACCTGCACCGCCGTGGCGATATAGCGCTCCAGCTGCTCGTCGCTGCGCACGATCTCCATGGCGCGGCCGCCCAGCACGAAGCTGGGGCGGATCACCAGCGGATAGCCCACGGCCTTGGCCACGGCAAAGGCCTCGTCGCGCGAGCGCGCCGTGCCGTTCACCGGCTGTTTCAGCCCCAGATCGTTCAGCAATTTCTGGAACCGCTCGCGGTCTTCGGCCAGATCAATCGCATCCGGCGTGGTGCCGAGGATCGGGATGCCCTCCTCATGCAGCGCATTGGCGAGCTTCAGCGGGGTCTGGCCGCCAAATTGCACGATCACCCCGTGCAGCGTGCCATTCTCCTGCTCTACCCGCAGGATTTCCAGCACATGTTCCAGCGTCAGGGGTTCAAAATACAGCCGGTCCGAAGTGTCGTAATCGGTCGAGACCGTCTCGGGGTTGCAATTGACCATGATCGTCTCATAGCCCTGCGCGGTCAGCGCGAAACAGGCATGGCAGCAGCAATAATCGAACTCGATGCCTTGCCCGATGCGGTTCGGACCCCCGCCCAGAATGACCACTTTCTTGGCATTGGAGGGGCGGCTTTCGCATTCCACATCGCCCATCGCGGGGGCCTCGTAGGTGGAATACATATAGGGGGTTTGGGCCTCGAATTCGGCGGCGCAGGTGTCGATGCGCTTGAACACCGCCTTCACGCCGAGATTGCGGCGGGCGCGGCGCACCTGACCCTCATCCCGGCCCGTCAGCTTGGCCAGACGTGCATCGGTGAAGCCCATCATCTTGACTGCGCGCAGGCCCTCTTCGGTCACCGGCAGGCCTTGGCTGCGGATTTCCGCTTCCATATCAATGATTTCGCGAATGCGCGCCAGGAACCACGGATCAAACGAGGTCACCTGCTGGATCTCGTCATTGGTCAGCCCATGGCGCATGGCCTGCGCGATCACGCGCAGCCGGTCGGGCGTCTGCATGCCCAAGGCCTTGAAGATCGAGGCCTTGTCCGGCGCGCCCGGAATGGCGAATTCGTCAAAGCCCGACAGCCCGGTTTCCAGCGAAGCCAGTGCTTTTTGCAGGCTTTCATGGATGGTGCGGCCAATCGCCATCACCTCGCCCACCGATTTCATCGCGGTGGTCAGGTTGTTTTCCGAACCGGGGAACTTTTCAAAAGCGAACCGCGGGATCTTGGTCACCACATAGTCGATCGAGGGTTCAAACGACGCGGGCGTGACCTTTGTGATGTCGTTATCCAGCTCGTCCAGCGTGTAGCCAATCGCCAGTTTCGCGGCGATTTTGGCAATCGGGAAGCCGGTGGCCTTCGACGCCAGCGCCGAGGAGCGAGAGACGCGCGGGTTCATCTCGATCACCACCATGCGGCCGTCAGCCGGGTTGATCGCCCATTGCACGTTCGAGCCGCCGGTCTCCACCCCGATCTCGCGCAGCACGGCAATCGAGCCGTTGCGCATGATCTGATATTCCTTGTCGGTCAGGGTCAGCGCCGGGGCAACGGTGATCGAATCGCCGGTATGCACGCCCATCGGGTCGATGTTTTCAATCGCGCAGACGATGATGGCGTTATCCTTGCGGTCGCGCACCACCTCCATCTCGTATTCTTTCCAGCCCAGCAGCGATTCATCGACCAGAACCTGCGCCACAGGCGAGGCTTCAAGCCCCGATTTCACGATGGCCTCGTAATCGTCGCGGTTATAGGCCACGCCACCACCGGTGCCGCCGAGGGTAAAGGCCGGGCGGATGATCGCGGGCAGGCCGACATATTCCAGCTGGGTCATTGCCTCGGCCACACCGGCGGCGATGTCGAACTTGCCGTTCACCTTGGGGGCGGCAATGATGGTGGCCTTGGGGTTTTCAAGGCCCAGACGGTCCATCGCCTCGCGGAACAGCTTGCGATCTTCTGCCATTTCAATGGCGGCGCGATTGGCGCCGATCAGCTTCACGTTGAACTTTTCCAACACGCCCATGTCATCCAGCGCCAGCGTGGTGTTCAACCCGGTCTGGCCGCCCATGGTGGGCAGGATGGCGTCAGGGCGTTCTTTCTCGATGATCTTGGCGACCACTTCGGGGGTGATCGGCTCGATATAGGTGGCGTCGGCCAGACCCGGATCGGTCATGATCGTGGCGGGGTTGGAGTTCACGAGGATGACCCGATAGCCTTCCTCGCGCAGCGCCTTGCAGGCCTGTGCGCCGGAATAATCGAACTCGCAGGCTTGCCCGATCACAATGGGGCCTGCACCGATGATCATGATCGAGGAGATATCGGTTCTTTTCGGCATGGTGGCCCCCATAAATGTGCTGCGCATATGCGCCCCCGCGCCCCATGGGGACGGCGGAAAGATTCTGGGCATCGCGCAAATTGTCGGGGGTTATAGTCAGCGCAGGCCGGGGCGCAAGGGCTTATCGCCGCGCATCCGATCCATCCGGTCGCTTGCGCACTGGCCGAGGGGCAGGGCGGGTGCTACATCGCGGGCAGCAACGGGGCGGGCAGCAACGGGAGTGTTTGACGTGATCCTGCTGGAACATGGGCCGGGTGGGCGGCCTGCCTTGTTCGATATGGCGCGCGAGGTGATCGTGGCGCGCGAGGGGGCGGAGCTGGCCCCGGCCCTGGCGCGGCTGGATGCGGCGCGGGCGGCGGGGGCCTGGGTTGCGGGCTATCTGTCTTACGAGGCGGGCTATGCGCTGGAGCCGAAGCTGGCCCCCTTGATGCCGGAGGGGCGCGCCCATCCCCTGCTGGCTTTCGGCGTCTATGACGCGCCACAAGCCGCGCCCGAGATCACCGGAACGGCCAGCCTGTCGCCGCTCAAGCCGCTTGTTTCGCAAGAAGATTATAACGCCGCCATGGCCCGGGTGATGGACTATATCGGTGCGGGCGATTGCTATCAGATCAACCTCACCTTCCCGATGGAGGCCATGCTGACCGGCGATCCGCGCGGGCTTTATGCCGCGCTGAAGGCTCGGCAAACCGTCGGCTATGGCGCGCTGATCGACCTTGGTATCGGCCCTGCCATCGTCTCGCGCAGCCCCGAGCTGTTCTTTTCCGTCACCCCCGGGGGCCGCATCGAAAGCCGCCCGATGAAGGGCACCGCCCCGCGCAGCCCCGACCCCGAGGAAGACGCGGCCCTGGCCGAGGCGCTGTGGCGCAGCGAAAAGGGCCGGGCCGAGAACCTGATGATCGTCGATCTTCTGCGCAACGACATCTCGCGCATCGCCCGCATTGGCAGCGTCAAGGTGCCCGAGCTGTTCTCGGTCGAGGCCTTCGCCACGGTGCATCAAATGTCCTCCCGCATCGTCGGGCAATTGGCCGAACCGCCCAGCCTTGCCCGGCTGATGCCCGCGCTGTTCCCCTGCGGCTCGATCACCGGGGCGCCGAAAATCCGCGCCATGCAGATCATCCGCGAGGTCGAGCCCTTCCCGCGCGGCGTCTATTGCGGCGCAATCGGCTGGATGGCCCCCGATGGCGCGGCGGTGTTCAATGTGGCGATCCGCACGCTCTCCATCTTTGGCGGGCGGGTGGTGCTGAACGTGGGCGGCGGCGTGGTGCAAGACAGCACGGCGCAAGGCGAATGGGAGGAAGCGCATTGGAAAGCCCGCTACGCATCGAGCCTCTGCCGGGGCTGAAGTTGATCGAGACGCTGTTGTGGGATGGCGCCACCTATCCGCGTCTGCCCCTGCATCTGGCGCGTCTGGCGCGATCTGCCACCACATTTGGGTTTGCCTGCGATCCGCAGGCGGTGACCGCCCTGCTGCCCCGCCCCGAGGGCGCGGCGCGCGTGCGCCTGACGCTGGATGCCTCCGGCCCAGAGGTCACCCTGGCGCCTCTGCCCGCCGCCGCCCCCCATTGGCGCCTCGCCCTCGCCGCCGAACGCCTCTCCAGCGCCGACCCGTTCCTGCGCCACAAAACCACCCATCGCCGCCTTTACGATACGGCCCGCGCCAATCTCCCCCCCGGCATGGACGAGGTGATCTTCGCCAATGAACGCGGCGAGGTCTGCGAGGGCACCATCACCAATATCTTCTTCGATCGCGGTCAGGGCCTGCGCACCCCGCCGCTGACCTCGGGCCTTCTGCCCGGCGTCTTGCGTGCCGAACTGGCCTGCCCCGAAGAACCCTTGCTGCTGGCCGACCTGCCGCAGGTCCGCCTCTGGGTCGGCAATGCCCTGCGCGGCCTGATCCCGGCGCAATTCCTGCCACAGGCCAATTCCTGACACAGACTTGACTTGGCCGCCCGCCCGGTGTGTATCGGCACCTCAGGATGAAAGCCTCGGAAAGGGGAGCGTGATGCACGCCTATCGCAGCCATACTTGTGCGCAACTCAACAAGGATCACGTGGGCCAGAATGTGCGCCTGTCGGGTTGGGTCCATCGCGTGCGCGATCATGGCGGCGTGCTGTTCATCGACCTGCGCGACCATTACGGCATCACGCAGGTGCTGGCCGACAGCGACAGCCCGGCCTTTGCCGAGATCGAAAAGGTCCGCGCCGAATGGGTCATCAGCCTGGATGGCGTGGTGAAGGCCCGCGACGCCGCCCTTGTGAACCCCAAACTGCCGACCGGCGAGATCGAGGTCTATATCAAGGGCATCCGCGTGCTGGGCGAGGCCGCCGAGCTGCCGATGCCGGTCTTCGGCGAGGTGGATTACCCCGAGGAAACCCGCCTCACCTATCGCTTCCTCGACCTGCGCCGCGAAAAGCTGCATGGCAACATGATGCTGCGCTCCAACGTGGTGCGGCACCTGCGCAACGCCATGTGGGATCAAGGGTTTAACGAGTTTCAGACCCCGATCATCACCGCCTCCAGCCCCGAAGGCGCGCGCGACTTTCTGGTGCCGTCGCGCCTGCATCCGGGCAAGTTCTACGCCCTGCCGCAAGCGCCGCAGCAGTTCAAGCAGCTGATCATGGTGGCCGGTTTCGACCGCTATTTCCAGATCGCGCCCTGCTTCCGCGACGAAGACCCGCGCGCCGACCGCTCGCCCACCGATTTCTACCAGCTGGATGTCGAGATGTCCTTTGTGGAGCAGGAAGACATCTTCGCCGCCGTGCAGCCGGTCATTCAGGGCCTGTTCGAGAAGTTCCGCCCCGATTGCAAAACCGCAACCGACTGGCCGCGCATCGCCTATCGCGACAGCCTGTTGTGGTATGGGTCGGACAAGCCCGACCTGCGCAACCCGATCAAGATGCAGATCGTCTCCGATCACTTCAAAGGCTCGGGTTTCGCCGTCTTTGCCAAGCTGCTGGAAAACGAAGGCACGCAAATCCGCGCCATCCCGGCGCCCACGGGCGGCAGCCGCAAGTTCTGCGACCGGATGAATGCCTTTGCGCAGAAAGAGGGCCTGCCGGGCATGGGCTATATCTTCTGGCGCGAGGCCGAAGATGGCTCGGGCATGGAGGCCGCTGGCCCTCTGGCGAAAAACATCGGGCCCGAGCGGACCGAGGCGATCCGTCAGCAGCTGGGCCTTGGCCTCGGTGACGCGGCCTTCTTCCTCGGCGGTAAACCCGAGCAATTTGAAGGCTTCGCGGGCCGCGCCCGCAACGAGATCGGCCGCGAGCTGGGCCTGGCGGAAACCGATACCTTCCGCTTTGCCTGGATCGTCGATTTCCCGATGTATGAGAAAACCGACGACGGCAAGATTGATTTCAGCCACAACCCCTTCTCCATGCCGCAAGGCGGGATGGAGGCGCTGCAAGGCGACCCGCTCGGCGTTTACGCCTATCAATATGATCTGGCCTGCAACGGCTATGAGCTGATTTCGGGCGGTATCCGCAACCACAAGCCCGAGATCATGTATAAGGCTTTCGAGCTGGCCGGTTACCCGAACAGCGAAGTGGACAAGCGCTTTGGCGGCATGGTCAAGGCGTTCAAATATGGCGCGCCCCCTCACGGTGGTTGCGCCATGGGCATCGACCGCGCCGTGATGCTGCTGGCCGATGAGATGAACATCCGCGAGGGCATCATGTTCCCGATGAACCAGCGCGCCGAGGATCTGCTGATGAACGCCCCCTCGGAGCCGACCAATGACCAACTGCGCGAGCTGCGCCTGCGGGTGGTGCCGAAAGAGGCGTAAGGCCGCTTTCCACCGCGCCCAAGGCCCGCTCCGCCGCCCGGCAGAGCGGGCTTTTCTTTATGGAAATCAGACAGATGACACCCGCCCTTTATACCGCCTCCGGTCCTGTCTTTGATCACTATCTGGGCCAGCTGGCCCGGCTGGTGGAGCGCAGCGCCGGGCGCGAGCAGATGCTGGCCGCGCGTCTGGCGCCCGACATGTTCACCGCCGCGCAGCAGGTGGCGACGGCGGCAGGCTTTGCCCTGCGCATCGCCTGCCCGCTGGCCGGGGCCGAGCCGCCGCCCGACGGCCCGCTGGTGCTGGACCGGATCGGGCTGGGCCGCCGCCTCGCCTCCACCCGGCAAAGCCTTGCCGCGCTGGACCCTGCCGCCTTTGCCGGTGCCGAAACCCGCAGCGTCCGCCACCGCGCGGGCTTTGCCGAACTCACCCAGAATGGCAGTGATTTCCTGCATTTGTTCGGCATGCCGAATTTCCTGTTCCATGCCAGCATGGCCTTTGCCGTGCTGCGCCAACAGGGGCTGGAGATCGGCAAGGCCGATTTCGACGGGCTGCATGATTATCCGCACGGCTTCCGCTTCTGACGGCAAATTGTCGCGGATGGCTGGGCTCGCGCGGGGCAGGGGGCTTTCAACCCGCCCCGCAACCCCTATGTTGGGCGGGACCGGACCAGAGGCCCCCATATGACCGACCCCGTTCCCCTTGCCGCCTTCCGTTTCGGCCATGGCCTGCCCCTGCCTGCAGGCGCGCCCACCGATCCCGAGGCCATGTTGGCCCAGCTGGCCGGCCCCGATCCCGGGCTGGCGCTGTTTCCCGGCCCGACCCCGGCCGAGGTGCAGGCGCAATTCGCACGCTCCATGGAGGCGCGGCTGGTGGCGCGCAAGACACCGCGCAAATCGCCCGAGCGCAAGGCCTACAACGGCGTCCTGCGCGAGGTCGAAGACCAGCTGGAGCTGTTCCTGCGCTTGCAAATCGCCCGTGGCCTCGACAGTCCCGATGGCTTGCGCGAAAGGCTGGTGCGGTTCTGGGCCGATCATTTCTCTGCCCTGCCGCGCCTGCGGGATCAGCGGGCCATTCTGGTCAGCCGGATCGACCATGCCATCCGCCCGCATGTCACCGGGCGCTTTGCCGATCTGCTGATGGCGGTCGAGCTGCATCCCGGCCTTCTGCTGGGGCTGGATCAGGTCGCCTCTGTCGGGCCGAATTCCCCGGCCGGGCAGCGCAAGGGCCAGGGATTGAACGAAAATCTCGCCCGCGAGATGATCGAGCTGCACACGATGGGCGTGGGCGCCGGGTATCGTCAGGACGATGTGCGCCAATTGGCCGAGCTGCTGACGGGCCTTGATGTGACGATCGCGGAGGGCGCGGTTTTTGTCCCGCGCAAGGCCGAACCCGGCAGCGAGACGGTGTTGGGCCAGATCTATGGCCCCGAGGGCTTGGGGCCGATCCGCGCCGTGATGACCGATCTGGCCCGCCGCCCCGAAACCGCCCGCCATCTCGCGCGCAAGCTGGTAGTGCATTTCCTGTCGGACACGCCCGACGAGGCCTTGGTGGCGCGCATGGCCGAGGCCTATCTGGCCGCCGATACCGCGCTTCTGCCCATGATCCGCGTGCTGCTGAACGCCCCCGCCGCCTGGGAGCCGAGCCTGCAAAAGGCCCGCCAACCCTTTGATTTCATGGTGGCCGCCCTGCGGGGCCTGGGCGTTGACGGGGCTGCGGTCTTGCGCATGGGGGGCAAGCCGTTCCGCCGCATGATCCGCGAGCCGATGCAATTGATGGGGCAGGATTGGGAAAACCCGCGTGGCCCCGATGGCTGGCCCGAGGCGGCCTCCGCCTGGATCACGCCGCAGGGTCTCGCCGCCCGCATCACCTGGGCGATGGAGGTGCCGGGGCGGCTGATCGAGGCCGGGGCCATGCCCGAACCCGCTGCTTTTGCCGCGCGCGTGCTGGGCGATATGGCCGGGCAGGGCGATCTGGCGCTTTGGGCCGCCCGGTCGGAAAGCCCGCGCGAAGGCCTGGGTCTTGTGCTGGCCTCGCCAGCTTTCAACCGTCGATAGGGGGCCGTGATGCGCGATCTGAACCGAAGGATGTTCCTGCGTGGCGGTGCCGCCGCCGTGCTGGGCTGTTCGGCGGCGGCAAGCCCTTGGCTCACCACCGTGACGCTGGCAGGAGGGGTGCCCGCCTTTGGCGAGCGGCGGCTGGTCGTCGTCATCCTGCGCGGCGCGATGGACGGGCTGGATGCGCTGCGCCCGGTGGGTGACCCGATGCTGGCGCGGCTGCGGCCCAAACTGTCCAGTGCCGGGGGGCCGGGCCTGCCGCTCGATGGCTTCTATGCCCTGCATCCGGCGCTGGCCGGGCTGGCGCCGCTGTGGTCGGCGCAGGAGCTGGCCTTCGCGCAGGCGGTCTCCACCCCTTATCGCGACAAGCGCAGCCATTTCGACGGCCAGGATATTCTGGAGGCCGGGACGGGCCTTGACGTGCCGCAGCCCGAGGTGCGCGATGGTTGGCTGAACCGCATGTTGCAGGTGGTGCCGGGCCTGCAATCGGAAACCGCCTATGCCATCGGGCGCGAGGCCATGCCGCTTTTGGCGGGCAGCGCCGGGGTGCGCAGCTGGGTGCCGGAGCAGCGGCTGAACCTCAGCCCGCAGGCGCGGCTGTTGCTGGAACGCGTCTATCACGAGGATGAACTGTTCCGCGATGCGGCGCTGGAGGCGATGGAGCTGGCCGAGGAGCTGAATGCCGAAGACCTGCGCGCGGCGCAGGATATGGCCGCGATGGACCCGGAGACGATGGCGCCTGAGATGCCCGCGCCCCCCCCGCGCGCCGGGCGGCGGCTGGCCGATATTGACCGGCTGGCCGATTTCGCGGCGGATCGTCTGCGCGGGGAAAGCCGGATTGCGGCCTTCTCGCTGTCGGGCTGGGATACGCACCGGCGGCAGGATACGACGCTGGGCCCCAGCCTTTCGGGGCTGGAGCGGCTGATCCTGCAACTGCGTGCCGGCTTGGGCCCGGTCTGGGGGCAGACGGTGGTGCTGTGCATGACCGAATTCGGGCGGACCGCGGCCGAGAACGGCTCGCAGGGCACCGATCACGGCACGGGGGGCACCATGGTGATGGCCGGGGGGGCCTTGCGTGGCGGGCAGGTTTTCGGCACCTGGCCGGGGCTGGAGGAGGCGGCGCTCTATGATCGCCGCGACCTGATGCCCACCTCCGACGTGCGGGCCTGGGCGGCTTGGGCGATGCGCGGCCTGTTCGGGCTGGAGCGCGGCGTGCTGGAAAATGCCGTGTTCCCCGGCCTTCAGATGGGGGCCGACCCGCGCATCCTGCGCTGAGCCATCCTTGCGCTTTGCGCTCGCGCTGGTAACCTTGGGGTGATCGGGCGGAGGTGGTGCATGTCGGGTGAAATCGGGTTCGAGGTCAGGGGCTTCACGCCGCCGCCGCATCCGTTCGGGGTGATGATGGAGGGCCATTGGGCGCGTCTTGAGCCCCTGGAGGCCGATACCCATGCGGGCGATCTGTATCGCGCCTTTTCTGGCGAAGATCGGTTGTGGACCTATCTGCCCTATGGGCCTTTTGCCGGGGCTGCGGCCTATCACCGCTGGGCGAAGGACCGCGAGACCAGCCGCGACCCGGTGTTTCTGGCGATTCGCGATCGGGAAACCGGCCATGTCGCCGGGGTCGCCTCGTTCCTGCGCATAGACCAGGCTCATGGCGTGATCGAGGTCGGCCATATCTGCCTTGGCCCCGAGCTGCAAAAGACGCGCGCCGCGACCGAGGCGATCTGGCTGATGATGGGCTGGGCTTTTGCGCAGGGCTATCGCCGCTTCGAGTGGAAATGCGATGCGCTGAACATGCCTTCCCGCCGCGCGGCGCAGCGTCTGGGGTTCAGCTATGAGGGGGTGTTCCGGCAGCATGTGATCGTGAAGGGCCGCAATCGCGATACGGCCTGGTTCTCGGTCATCGACAGTGAATGGCCGGGGCTGGACGAGGCCTTCCGCGCCTGGCTTGCCCCCGCGAACTTCAGCGCCGGGGGGCGTCAGCGCGAGCGGCTCAGCGATCTGACGCAGCTGGCGCGAGCGGGGAATGATCCGCTGGTCTGACCCCTGACACAGCCCCGCCGCCCATGCCAAAACCGGCCAGACCCATTGAGGAGGTTCCGATGTTGACCCGTTTCACGCTTGCGCTTTGCCTGTTGGCGGCCCCAGCCGCCGCCGAGGAGATGCAAAGCCAGACCTATCGCTGCGAGCGCGGCGCGTTGGTGCAGGCCACCTATCTGAACCCCGGTGACCGCAGCTTTGCCGTGGTCAGTTTCGAGGGGCGGCAAATGGGGTTCGAGATCGCGACCAGTGCCTCCGGCGCGCGCTATCTCAGCGCCGATGGCATGTTTGTCTGGTGGACCAAGGGCGACACGGCGTTGCTGATCCATGGCGAGGGCGATCAGGAGGTCATGGTCTATGCGGAATGCGCGGCGCTGCCCGGCTGATTGCTCGCAGGCGCCAGCAAGGCACTGACCGGCAAGGCCAGCCGCAGCCGCAGCAGCCGCAGCAGCGGGTCCAGCTCGGCCCGGCCATTATGGCGTGCGGCATGGGCGGCGCGCAGCAGCGCATCATCCTCGGAGACGCGCGCAACCCCGGCCACAAAGCCTGCAACATAGCGCGTATGTTGATCGTCGCGCACCCCCAGCAGCAGATCGGCGGCATGGGCCAGATCGTCGCGCAGGGCCAGAGGGTCCAGCAGCGGGGGCTGCGGCTCCTCCTCGGGCAGCGGGCTTTGCTGGCCGGTCACCAGCCGCAGGATCAGCGCCTGAAAGCTGCGCAGGCTCGCCACCGGCTTGAGCAGGAAACTGTCCGCCCCGGCGGCCAGCGCCGCCACCCGCTCGCCCTCATCGCCCGACATGCCCAGAACGGCAGGCCGATTCGCCCGCAGCGCCAGATCGCGGACCAGCGCCGTGCCATGGCCATCGGGCAGGCCCATATCCACCAGCACGGCATCGGGCCGGTAACAGCGCAGATGCGAGCGCGCCAGCACCAGCGATTCGGCCCGCCGGAGGCGCGCCCCCGACCGCTGGCACAGCAGGCGCAGCGCATCCGAGGCAAAGCGGCTGTCCTCCACCGCCAGAATGGTCATCCCCCGCAGCGGCAGGGCAGCGGGCTGCGCCGGGGCGGCCGGCAAATGCAGGGGCGGCGGGTGGGGCATCGGTCCTCCTGTGGCAGCAAGGCGTCCTGACCTCACCCAATCAGAAAATCCCTAATGTCAGGTAAACAGCCCCCCGGGCTTGCAACAGGGCCGGGGGCGCCGCATAAGCGACAGGCCTTGTGATGCGCCCGTGCCCGGCCTTGGCCCGCCGGCCCCGGCGCCCAGCCTGAAGGAGAGAGCAGGATGATCGGACGTCTGAACCATGTCGCCATCGCGGTCCCCGACCTCGAGGCCGCCATCGCGCAATATCGTGACACGCTGGGCGCCTCGGTGCGCGCCCCGCAGGACGAGCCCGACCACGGCGTGACCGTCGTGTTCATCGACCTGCCGAATACCAAGGTCGAACTGCTTTATCCTTTGGGAGAAAATTCGCCGATCACCGGGTTTCTGGAGAAGAATCCCGCAGGCGGCATCCATCACATCTGCTATGAGGTGGAAGATATTCTCGCCGCGCGCGACCGGCTGAAGGCTGCGGGCGCGCGGGTGCTGGGCTCGGGCGAGCCGAAGATCGGGGCGCATGGCAAGCCGGTGCTGTTCCTGCATCCCAAGGATTTCAACGGCTGCCTCGTGGAACTGGAGCAAGTCTGACATGTCGATCACCGCCGCGCTCATCGTTTTCGCCGTGACCTGGTTCATGGTGTTCTACATGGTTCTGCCGATGCGCTTTCAAAGCCAGCAGGATGCGGGCGCGGTGGTGCCGGGCACGCCGAAATCGGCCCCGTCCAGCGAGAATGTGAAGAAAAAGGCCCTGATCACCACCGGCATTGCCGTGGTGGTCTGGGCCGGGATCGTCTGGTTCATCTCCAGCGGCGTGGTCTCGGTGCGCGATCTGGATTTCCGCGGCACGCTGGGGCCGGAACGCGCCACCAGCGCGCCGGAGGCCACTCACTGAGCGCGGTTCAGCCGGTGAAACAGATGGGTGAAGGTCGCCACCCCCAGGACCGGCACCACCAGATTCACCAGCGGGATCGACAGCGGCGCCGCCATCAAGGCGCCCGCCAGCCAGATCTGCCCGGCATGGCGCGCGCGCAGCGCCTTGGCGCCCTGCCGCCCCAGCCGCCGCATGGCGACCAGCGTGAAATATTCGCGCCCCAGCAGCAGCCCGTTCACTGCCCAGAACACCAGCGGGCTGAAGGGTCCGGCAAAGAAATACAGCAATAAGGCCAAGCTGTTGGCAAGGATCAGCAGCCCAAACAGGTTCAGCGCGTCGATCAGGCTGTCGGCCAGTTTCACCGGCGGCACAGCGGGTTCGGACGGATAGTGGCGTTCCTCCACCGCCTGCACCACATCCTCCAGAAACAGGCCCGAAAACAGCGCCGCCACCGGCACCATCAGAAAGATCGAAAGCCCGATCATCAGGAAGAACGACCCGACCGACAGCAGCGTTTCCAGCCCCCCCACCGGCCCGAGGAACGGGATCTCCACCGTCGCGGGGGCCAGCCAGTCGATCAGCAGCAACAGCCCGGCATAGGCGCCGACCAGCAGGGCCAGCGACAGGCCCAGCCCCAGCGCGACCACGCGCAGAAAGCGCGGATCGCTCAACTGGCTGAGCGCGCGCGAGAAATCGGCAAAGATCGTCATGCCGACACCCAGCGGGTCAATGCCGCCACATCGGGGCGCGGACGATCCGAGACCGGGCTGGTTTCGCGCCCGATATGCACGAGGCCCGCGACCGTCTCGCCCTCGGCCAGATCAAAGGCCGCGCGGCTGAATTCCGGGTCATGGCTGACCCAGCCGGTCAGCCAGGCCGCGGCCCAACCGCTTGCCAGCGCCGCATTCACCAGGCTCAGGCAGACGCAGGCGGCCGAGGCCTGTTGCTCGCTCACCGGCACCTTGGGGTGCGGTTTCGGGCTGGAAATCACCGCCACAATCAGCACGCCCTGATCGAACTGCCCGCGCGCCTTGGCCAGTTTCTCTGCATCGCCAAGGGCTTGGGCGCGCGCCTCCGCCAGATCCGCCAGCCGCCCCATCGCGCCCTTCTCGATCACCACCAGCCGCCACGGCTCCAGCTTGCCATGGTCAGGCACGCGCAGCGCCGCCTCCAGCAGCGGCGCCAGGTCGGAAGGCGTCGGCGCCGGGCCGGTCATGGTTTTCGGCGGCACCGAACGGCGCGCGCGCAGGAACTCAAGGGCTTGGGGGGAGGGGGTGGGCATCGGGCATCCTGTCTCGCTTTGCCCGAAGATAGGCGCCCGCAGCGGCGGGGGGAAGCGTCGCAGCCCTGAAAAGGCGGCAGAAACACGCCACCCACCGGCAAAACCCGCGCCAAACCCTTGTTTTGGGGCCGATCAAGCGGCTATCACCCGGGAACACCACTCCCCCGATAGCCCGGAAGCCCCCGATGTCTCAGATTTCCCGCCGTGTTCTGGTTTTGGCTGCCCTGGCCCTGCCGCTTGCTGCCTGTGGCGGGCGCAAGCGCGAGGCGCGGCGCGGCGAGGCGCCCGAGAGCGGCGGACCGGCCGAGGTGAACCGGCTGATTGCCAAATATGCCCGCGAATATGACGTGCCGGAAAAGTTGGTGCATCGCGTGGTGAAGCGCGAAAGCGGCTATAATCCCGGCGCGCGCAATGGACCCTATTACGGGCTCATGCAAATTCTGCCCGCCACGGCGCGCACCATGGGCCATCGCGGCGCGCCGGGCGATTTGCTCGATGCCGAAACCAATCTGAAATATGGTGTGAAATATCTGCGCGGCGCCTATCTGGTGGCGCGGGGCAATCCCGACCGCGCGGTCAGCTGGTATTCCAAAGGCTATTACTACGAGGCCAAGCGTATGGGATTGCTGGAAGAAACCGGCCTGCGCAGCTGATCCCGTGGCGCGGCCCCGTGGCCCAGACCTTTCCGCCCGCGCGCTGCCAGGGGCCGAGTTTGCCTTGCGCGTGACGCCGCGCGCCGGGCGCAATGCCCTGACAGAAGAAGATGGCCAGTTGCGCGCGCAGGTGACGGCAGTACCGGAGGATGGCCGTGCCAACCGCGCCGTGCAGGCCTTGCTGGCCGAGGCTTTGGGCGTGGCGCGCACCCGGCTCAGCCTCATCCGGGGCGCCACATCGCGCGACAAGCTGTTCCGGCTGGACTGATTGCCCTTGCGATCGCGGAGAATCAGCCCCATCTCCGGCTTGTATCTGCGGCAGGGGCGGGTAAAATGCACTGTCGCCCCTTCCGGCATTGGCCGGGCCGCGGGATTTCCGAACCGGAGTGAAGCATGTCCTGGACCGACGAGCGCGTCGAGACGCTCAAGAAAATGTGGGCAGAGGGCCAGAGCGCCAGCCAGATCGCCAAGGAGCTGGGTGGGGTCACCCGCAATGCCGTGATCGGCAAGGTGCATCGCCTTGGCCTGTCGAACCGCGTGGGCGGCGGCGCGGCGGAGGATGAGGCCGTGGCCGAGGCACCGGCGCCGAAGCCCGTCGAGGCTCCGAAACCCGCGCCCGAACCTGTCGCCGCTGCGGCCCAGCCCGCGCCGAAAGCCGCGCCCGAGCCGCGTCCGGCCCCTGCCGCCGAGCGTCCGGCCCCCGCTGCGGCGCCGGCCGCCGCTGGCTCCAACGTCACGCCGCTGCCCCTGCGCAAGGCCATCGTGCCCGCTGGTCAACCCCTGCCGCCGCAGCCCTCGCTCAACGAGATCAGCCCCGAAACGCTGGCCTCGGCCCGCGAGGTTGAGAAGCGCGCGCGTCGCCTGACGTTGATGGAACTGACCGAACGCACCTGCAAATGGCCGATCGGCGATCCGGCGACCGATGATTTCTGGTTCTGCGGTCTGCCCTCGCATCCCGGCAAGCCTTATTGCGAAGCGCATGTGGGCGTGGCCTTCCAGCCGATGAGCGCCCGTCGCGACCGTCGCCGCTGAGCCATCTTTGCCCGATGAAAGCCCCGCGCCCGCCCGGACAGGGTGGGCGTTGCTTTTTCTGATCCCCGCTTCATCCGCCCTCCTTTCGCAATGTCAGGCCCGCCATGACCCCCGACCAGATCGCCGCCGACCAGCCGCCTTTTGCCCGTCTGCTGGGCCTGCGCATCACCCATGCCAGCCCCGACCGGGTCGAGGCCGCGCTGCCGGTCACCGAGGCCCTGACCAATCGCAACGGCCAGTTGCACGGCGGCGCCATCATGGCGCTGGCCGATAATCTGGGTGGCACGGCCACTTTCCTGAACCTCCGCCCCGGCGAGGGGACGGTGACAGTGGAAAGCAAGACCAATTTCTTCCGCCCCATTCCCCCCGGCAGCACCGCCACCGCCGTGGCCGAGCCGCTGCATCGGGGCCGCAAGACGCAGGTCTGGCAAACCCGCATTCTTACCGCCGAGGGCAAGCTGGCGGCGCTGGTGACCCAGACCCAGATGGTGTTGCAGCCAGAGTGATCTCGACCCCTGTTCCCCCTTCTGAAGCTCGGTTTCAGAACATCCTGCGAACGAAACCTTGAAAAAAGGTTAAGCAAAGCGGATCAGGAAGGCCGCGCCGGGCCAGTTCTCGGGCGGTGGCACCAGCGCAATCGTGGCGCCATGCGCGGCCAGCAGGCTTGCCACGATGGCCAGCCCCATGCCGGTGCCGCCGCTTTCGCGCCGGGTGGTGAAAAACGGCTCGAACACATGCGGGCGGTTGCCGGGGCTGATGCCCGGCCCGTCATCCACCACCAGCAGGGTGCCCGGGCCCGCCTCCAGCCGCATCGCCCGCGCGCCATGGGAAATCGCGTTCTCCATCAAATGCTTGAGGCATAGGCGCATACCGCTTTCGGCCAGTGGCAAAAGCCGGTCCGCGCCCACGATCTCCAGCCGCAGCCCCGCGCCATGCAGCGCCAGATCCGCCAGCCGACAGGCGCCGTGATGGCCCGGCTCGCGCGCTGCCGCCATCGTCCGCAGGCTGGCCAATTGCGCCTGCATCTGCCGTGCGGCAGACCCAACCTGCGCCACCAAAGCCCGGTCCCCTGGGGCCAGATCGCCATCTTCCAAGAGTTCCGCCGCCGCAATCAGCGCCGTCACCGGGGTTTTCAACTCATGCGTGACGTGATCTGTAAAGCTGCGGATCGTTGCCTCGCGGCTTTGCAGCGCCTGCGCCATACCGATAACCCCTTGCGCCATCGCGTAAATTTCGCGCGTGCCAAAATGGGCAGGCACTTCGGCCGCGCCTTGCCGCGTTTCGGCGGCATAGCGGGCCAGTGCCTGAATAGGGCGCAGCAGCAGCCGCGCCAGCAGCCAGGCAAGGCCCAGCGTCAGCAGGCCGATCAGCGCCGCCAGCGCCATGGCCGCGGCGCGAAAGCCGATCTCCGGCCCCAGATAGCGCAGCGCCACCAGCCCGGCCAAGGCGAAGGCCAGCGTTGCCGCCAGCGCCCCCCCCAGCACCAGCCAAAGCGGAGGCCGCCATTTCCTCATGCCGCCAACCCGATCCCCACGCCATGCACGGTGCGGATTGCCTCGCCCGCGCCGGCCTCGGCCAGTTTCCGGCGCAGGTTGCGCAAATGGCTGTCCAGCGTGCGGTCCGAGACCGGGCTGCCCGCGCCCCAGATCGCATCGGTCAGCTGCGGGCGGCTGAACACCCGCTCGGGGGCGCGCATCAGCGCCGCCAGAATGGCCATCTCGGTCGCGGTCAGATCCACCGCCGCCGTGCCGACCCGGCAGATATGCCTTGCACGGTCCAGCTCCAACCCGTTGTGACGCAAAGGCTTTTCTGTCATGGCGCCCTGGCTGCGCTTCAGGATCGCGCGCACCCGCGCCACCAGCTCGCGCGGCGAGAACGGTTTGGTCACATAATCATCGGCGCCCATTTCCAGGCCCAGAATCCGGTCGATCTCGTCATCCCGGGCGGTCAGGAACAGGATCGGCACCTCCGATCCGTGGCGGATGCGGCGGCACACCTCCAGCCCGTCCATTTCCGGCAGGCCGATGTCCAGCACGATCAGGTCGGGCGCCTCGCGCGTGGCATGGGTCAGCGCGGCCTGCCCGTCGGCGGCGGTCAGCGTGGCAAAACCGGCGCGTTCCAGCGCGATCACCACCAGCTCGCGCAGGCGCGGATCGTCATCCACCACCAGAATTTTCATCGCACCGCCTCCGTCACGCCATTGGTGTAGCGGAGGACGCGGGCGGCGCGAAAGCCCCAATCGCGCCAGCCCTCGATCTGCGGCAGCTCGATCAGGCAAACCTGCCCGCGCGGATGGGCCGCCAGCTCTGCCGCCGCCATCGGGCCGAGGGCGCAGGTATAGCCCATATCCGGGGCGGGATGGGTCAGGTTCACCCGGGCCACCACGGCGGCAAAGTTCAGAAAGCTGCACAGATACAGCGTGCCAAGCCCCAGCCCCGCGCAGCGGATCATCAGCCAGCGGGTGCTGAACCCCCGGGCGATCTGCACCGCCACCAGCATCAGGCCGAGCGCCACCAGCGCCATCCAGATCGCCGCCGCCAGCCGCAGCCATGTGAGGCCATAGAGGCCCACATAATGCTCCAGCCGCAGCAGGGCCGAGGCGGTCAGCGCCACATTCTGCCCGATCCACAGCATCATCAAGGGCTTAAGCCCGCGCCGCTCGGCCAGAAAGGGGCGGGCGAGCAGCGCGAACAGCCCGGCCAGCAGCGCCGCCGCCATCAGCGGATAGGCGCCGCGATGGGCATATTCGGCGGCGCTCATCCCCGGCGGCAGGGCGGCGCCGCCCCACAGGAACAGCGCATCCATCGCGGTCTGCACGGCCAGCACCGCGTTGAACAGCACCAGCGCGCGGGCCACCGCCTCGGCGTTCAGGCCGGGCAGGGCGCGCGGGCGCAAGCGCGGCAGGGGGGCCAGCGGGGCCGGGGTCAGCAGCGGCCAGATCAGCAGCGCGAGCCCCGCCCAGAACAGCGCCCGCGCCAGCAGGCGCGGCAGGTCCAGCCCCGGCCGCTGCCAGCCTTGCAGCCAATCCGACAGGATCGGATTGGCCTGCATCAGCAGCGCCAGCAGCACGAGGCCACCACCCAGCGGCAAGGCCCAGCCCCGCAGCGCGCCCCTCGCCGACAGCCCGCGCGGCCGCGCCGCCCAAAGCGCGGGCAGGGCGGCGGGCAGGGCTTGCGGCAGATGCAGCAGCAGCCCGGCCGCGGTCCGCGCCCATTGGCCGGGCGCGCCATGCGCCCAGGCCAGAGCGGCCAGCAGGCCAAGGCCCAGCAGCGCCAGCGACAGGGGCTGCACCAGTTCCATCACCGGCAAAACCGCCCCGATCATCAGCGCCAGCGGCCCCTTCCAACGCGCCGGGCGGCGCACTGCCACCCCCGCGCCAAACAGCGCCAGCGCGAAAACCGCCACCGAAAGCCCCGGCGCATGGCCCCAGAACAGCAGATCGCCCAAAGCCACCAGCGCCAGCAGCGCCATGCCCGCCGGGCGCAACGCGCGGCTGCGCTCTGGCGCGCGCTCGGGCGGGGAAGGCGCATCAAACCACCAGCCATCGCGGGCCAGCGCTTCGGGCAATCCGGTCGGGGGGAAGGGGCGGGGCATCGGGGTCTCCTGCGATTTTCCCCTCTGTGTCAGAGGTTTCGCGAAGCCCCCGCGCATGGGATGTGCAGAAGATGTGCAGGTGCGCGCTTTCAGGCGGGCGGATCAGGGAAAGCACCGCTTTCCCCCGCCCGGACATACCACAGTGCCGCCAGACGGTCTCCGCAACTGCTGCAAAGGCCAGTGCCTGCCTCGGCGGGGGCGAAGCGCCCGCCAATGGCGGGGCGGGCGCTGGCCGTTGGCTTTGGGCCAACGGCCCAAACGCGGAAGCGTTTCAACATGACCTCGGCGATGGCCTCGGCCCAGCCTTCCGTAGCTTCACTTGATCGGCGAGCGGTAGGTCATCCGCCGCACCGAGCCGGTCTTCGACCGCATCAGCAGCGTCTCGGTGGTCATCCAGCCCGGCTCGCGCTTGATCCCGGCCAGCAGCGAGCCATCGGTCACGCCCGTCGCCGCAAAGATCACATCGCCGCGCACCAGATCGTCACGGGTGTAAACCCGGTCAAAATTCTGAATCCCGGCCTTCACGGCCCGGGCCTTCTCGTCATCGTTGCGGAACAGCAGCTTGCCGAAGAACTGGCCGCCCATGCACTTCAGCGCCGCCGCGGCCAGCACCCCCTCCGGTGCCCCGCCCGAGCCCATATACATGTCGATGCCCGTCACCTCCGGCTCGGCGCAATGCATCACGCCCGCCACATCGCCATCGGTGATCAGCCGGATCGAGGCCCCGGTGGAGCGGATCTCGCGGATCAGCTCCTCATGGCGCGGGCGTTCCAGCACGCAAACCGTGATATTTTCGGTCGAGACACCCTTGGCGGCGGCCAGGGCCGAGACGCGCTCCGAAGGCGTCATGGTCATGGTGACGGTGCCAGGCTTGTAGCCAGGGCCGATCGCCAGCTTTTCCATATAGACATCAGGGGCATGCAGCAGGGTGCCGCGCGGCGCCATGGCGATCACGGTCAGCGCGTTCGGCATGTCCTTGGCGGTCAGCGTGGTGCCTTCCAGCGGGTCCAGCGCGATATCCACCGCCGGGCCCTTGCCGCTGCCGACTTCCTCGCCGATGAACAGCATCGGCGCCTCGTCGCGCTCGCCCTCGCCGATCACCACCACACCGGCAATATCCAGCAGGTTCAGCTGGTCGCGCATCGCGTTGACGGCGGCCTGATCGGCGGCCTTCTCGTCGCCGCGCCCGATCAGCGCCGCCGAGGCCAAGGCGGCGGCCTCCGACACACGGGCCAAGCCCAGCGAAAGCAAGCGATCCTGAAATTCTGCGGCGTCAGCCATGGGTCATCCCTCTGGAGCAATCATTGCCGAACTCCTAGCGGGCGGGGCGGGGTGCGGCAAGGATGGTGGCGCTAACATGAGACGGCAAAGCGTGCCGGATTCTGACGAAACCGCCGGTCAGCCCAGCAAATCGGCCAAAAGCCGCTGGAAAACCCGCAAACCGGGGCCGATCAGCGCATCGGGAAAATCATAATCCGGCGCATGCAGCGGCGGGTGATCTGCGCCCGCGCCGATCCAGACCATCGCGCAGGGGGCCACCGCGCCAAAGCGCCCGAAATCCTCCGAGGCCTTCATGGGCCGCGCCGGAACCAGCGTAATCCCCTCGGCCAGCAGGGCCGCGCGCAGATGGGCGGCTGCGTCGGGGGCGTTCACGCTGGCGGCGAAATCATCATGCCAGCTGATCTCCAGCCCCAGCCCGTCGCGCGCCGCCAGCCTTTCCGCCAGCGCCACGGCTTCGGTCTTCAGCGCCGCCATGTCGCTGTCTTGCAGCGTGCGCAGCGTGGCATAAACCTCGCCTGCGCCCGGCGTGATGCCAAAGACCGGCTCGCCCATGCGCAGATGTGTCAGCGTCACCAGCCGGAAGCCCGGCGCCAGCGCCTCCCCCTGCCGCAGCGCCTGCAAGCCCGGCACCAGATCGGCAATGGCCCGCGCGGGCGAGATCGCCAGATCGGGTTCCGCCGCATGCGAGGTGCGCCCGCTCAGCGCGATCTTCATGCCCACCGAGGCGCAATTCGCCGCGCCGTCGCACAGCACCGCCGCGCCCAGGGCCACGCCGGGTAGATTGTGCAGCGAAAAGGCCCAGTCCGGCGCGATCCCGGCAAAGCGCGGATCGGCCAGCACTGCCGCCGCACCCGAGCCATCTTCCTCGGCGGGCTGGAACAGCAAGACCACCCGCCCGCGGGCCGGGCGCCGCGCGCCAAGCCCCTGCGCCACGCCGCAGAGAATGGCCATATGCCCGTCATGGCCGCACAGATGCCCCTTGCCCGCCACCTGCGAGCGCCAGTCCACCTCCGCCGCATCCAGAATGGGCAGCGCATCCAGCTCGGCCCGCAGCATCACCGCAGGCCCCGGCGCCGCGCCCTCATAGACCAGCGCAACGCCATGGCCGCCAAGGCCCGTCAGCACCCGGTCGGGCGCTGTCGCGGCGGTGAAGGCGACCACGGCCGCCGCCGTTGCGGCCTCTTCGCCCGAAATCTCGGGCGCGCGATGCAGGGCGTGGCGGAAGGCGGCCAGATCCTGCATCAGATCGGCTCGTAGCTGGGCTGGGCGCGCAGCGTCACCACCGGCTCCACCCGGCGCCCCTGGGCGCGGGCCGGGGCGGGATAGAGACTTTCCGGCTCCGGTTCGGCCATGGCATAGCCAAAACCCGCCGCCGCCTGCACGGCACCCTGGCCTTGGCCCTGGGCGATGCGCGCCAGCAGGCTGTGGTTTTCGATCTGCAAGGCCAGCATGCCGAACAGCACCACCACGGCCATCAGCCCCGCCACCGCCAGCACGGCAGCCGTCAGCGCATTGCCCGTGGCCAGCCCGTAAAGGCCCGCGCCACCCAGAACGATCACCGCAAAAGCCAGCGCCAGCGCCGGAAACAGGCCGCGCAGCAGCCCGGCAAGAAAGGAGGTCATGGGATTTACCCTTATATGTCTGCTCAGCCCTCCTTATGGCGCGGGATGGGTAAAAGTCAACGAAACCGGGGCTTGGCGGCGGCACGGTTTGCCCCGAATCTTGATTCGTCCTCCCCCAGCTTTGCCGCAATTCGTGACCAAATTCTTAACGCCCGTCGGCAAAGCGGTTAACGCCGACCCGCTCGCTGTTTCGCCTGTTTCCACAATGCCCGCGCCGCGCCAGAAGTGTTTACAAGCCTGTCGGATTTTCCCGAGACCCCCCGCCGGACTGCCACATTTCCGCCCCAACTGGCCCGCTTGATGACCCTTGCATATCTCCTGCCCCCCGTCTGCTCGGTGGGCGGGCGATCGGAATACGAGTGACGACTGGTCCGGGAAAGGGCTGCACGATGGACATGAAACACAAGAACGGGGCGCCCGCCCCCTCCTCCCCGCGGGCAAGACTGCATGGCTTTGCCGAGGCGGAGGATGGCTCCATCCTGCCCTTCTCGATGATGGTCCTGTTCCTGATGGTTCTCATTGGCGGGCTCGCCATTGATGTCATGCGGCATGAGGAAAAGCGCGTGGCGATCCAGCAGACGCTGGATAACAGCGTGCTGTCCGCCTCCAGCCTGAAACAGACGCTCGATCCGCAAACCGTGGTCGAGGATTACTTCGACAAGGCCGGCATGGCCGATTACCTGACCGGCGTGACCGTGGATGACGGGCTGAACTATCGCACGGTGAATGCCGAGGCCAGCGCCGATACCCGGCCCTTCTTCATGAAGATGTTCGGGGTCGAGGATTTCATAGCCAATGCCGACAGCGGCGCCGAAGAACGGATCTCCAATGTCGAAGTGTCGCTGGTTCTCGACATTTCCGGCTCGATGAACGGCTCGCGCATCAACAACCTGCGCCCGGCCGCCCGCGATTTCATCGACACGATCATGAACAATTCCGAGCCGGGCAAGGCCACCATCTCCATCGTGCCCTATTCCGCGCAGGTGAACCTGGGCCCCGATCTGATGGCGCAATTCAACGCGCCGCGGATCACCGGGCAAGACTATACCTCCTGCATCGAACTGCCCGACAGCGTGTTCAGCTCGATCGACCTGTCGCGCACGATGAGCCTCAATCACAATGGCCATTTCGACCCCTTCTACGGCACCGGCAGCAACCGCACCGAGACCAACTGCTCGTGGTATAACGAGTGGAACGGCAACCCGACGCTGCAAGCCTCGAACTATGTCCTGCCGATCAGCGGCAATGCCACGGCGCTGAAAGCCAAGGTGAATGCGATGCGCGTGGGGGGCAACACCTCCATCGACCTCGGGGTGAAATGGGGCGCCATGCTGCTGTCGCCCAATTCGCGCCCGGTGACCGCCGGTCTGATCGCGCGCGGCGCTGTGGTCAGCGGCCTTGCCAGCCGCCCGCTGAATTTTGATCCCTACGAGACGATCAAGGTGCTGGTGGTGATGACCGACGGCGAGAACACCACCGAATACAAGCTGAAAAGCGGCTATCGCACCGGCCTGTCGCATATCTGGTCGAGTGCCGCCGGCACCACCTCTGCCGCCTATTTCAACCGCGCCAATACCGCGAATGACTACTACCACATCTCGGATGGCCAATGGCGCAGCACGCCACCTGCCGGCACGACGCAACGCACCTGGCCCGAGGTCTTCCACCTGTGGTCCGTGCAGCGGGTGGCCCTCAACTACTACAACCGCCCGATGGGCATCAATACCACGACCCAATACAACAACATGGTCGAAGCGGTGTACACGAACAAGAACACCCGCCTGCAACAGGTCTGCTCTGCCGCCAAGGAGGCCGGGATCGTGGTCTATGGCATCGGTTTCGAGGCCCCGGATACCGGCCGTGCCCAGGTGCGCGCCTGTGCCTCCTCGGATGCGCATTACTATGATGCCGCCGGTCTGCAAATCGGCACCGTGTTCCAGTCGATTGCCAACCAGATCACCATGTTGAGGCTGACGCAATGACGCACCGCCTGTCCAACCTCCGCAGCCATGCCCGGGCCTGGCTGCGGCGCGAGGACGGCAACGCCGCGGTTGGTTTTGCGCTGGTGTTTCCGTTGTTCTTCGCGCTGTTCGCCGCCTCGTTCGAGATCGGCCTGTTCACGGTCCGCCAGACCATTCTGGAGCGCGCGGTCGATATCACCGTCCGCGCGATCCGCCTGAACCAGATGACCAACCCCAATCACGCCACGATCAAGGACATGATCTGCCGCAACGCGCCGTCACTCACCGATTGCGGCACGACGTTGAAGGTCGATCTCACCCGGGTGGCCACCACCACCTGGACCATGCCGGTGGGCGATGGCACCTGTCGCGACCGCTCGCTGCCCATTGATCCGCCGGGGCAGGTCGATCCCAACCCGCAGGCCCGTCAGGTGCTGATGGTCATGCGCGTCTGCTACATTGCCGAGGCCATCTTCCCCGGCACCGGCATTGCCGCAGGGTTGCAGCGCGAGACCCATGACATCCATGGGGTGCGCTCGGGGGGCTATCGCATGCTGGCAACCACCGCTTTCCTGAACGAACCGTGAGGCGCATGATGAGGACCGATCTTTTCCGCTCCCTGCTCTCGGCGCCGCGCCGCTTCCTGCGCGACGAGGACGGCAATGCCGTCATCGAATCCGTGTTCATGTTGCCGCTGTTGATCTGGGCCGCCTTTTCGATGGTGGTGTTCTGGGATGGCTATCATACCATGAACAAGCTCCAGAAAGCCTCTTACACCGTGTCCGACGTGCTGTCGCGCTGGCAAGGCGCCGCGCTCACGGCGGCGGATGCGCAGGGGCTGCAAAACATGGTGGCCTATCTGACCAATGAGGGCGACCAGGTGCCGCGCCTGCGCATGTCCAGCATTGTCTGGGTCTCCGCGCGCAACCGCTATGAGGTGCAATGGTCCTGCTCGATGGACCCGGCGCAACTGCCCGCCTATACCACCACCACGCTGCAAGCGGTGAAGGACAACCTGCCGATTGCCGCCAATGGCACCACCCAGCTGCTGATCGAGACCGAGATGGATTTCCAGCTGTTCAGCCGGGGTCAGGTGATCCCGATGGAATTTGGCGAGTTCATCCCGGTGCGGCCGCGTTTTGCCGCTGTGGCCTTCAGCAATCCGGGTGCCTGCACCTGATCCTTGCGGATCTTTCGGCGCCGCCGCTCCGGTTCACCGGGGCGGCGGCGTTTTGTGCATTTCTGCACCTCAGCCCTCTTGATCTGCGCATGGACGCAAGGCCCCCGGCATCTTACCTATCCAGCATCCGCCAGAAAGGAGAGTCCCATGTCCGTGACCAGCGCCCGTCCCGTCCTTTCCGAAACCCGCGCCCGCCCCGCCATCGAGGGGGCCGGGGTGCATCTGCACCGCGCTTTCGGCTTTACCGAGCCGGAGGCCTTTGACCCTTTCCTGATGTTCGACGATTTCCGCAACGATGACCCACGCGCCTATCAGGCCGGGTTCCCGTGGCATCCGCATCGCGGCATTGAAACCATCACCTATGTGCTGTCCGGCACGGTCGAGCATGGCGACAGCCTTGGCAATCGCGGCAGCCTTGCGGGCGGCGATGTGCAATGGATGACCGCGGGCTCTGGCATTCTCCATCAGGAAATGCCGCGCGGCGATGCTGCGGGCCAGATGCACGGCTTTCAGCTTTGGGCCAATCTGCCCTCGGCCCTGAAGATGACGGCGCCGCGCTATCAGGATGTGAAATCCGCCGATATTCCGGTGGTGACCGAGGATGACGGCACGCGGGTGAAGATCATCACCGGCAGTTTCTGGGGAAAGCGCGGGCCGGTCGACGGTATTGCCGCCGATCCGCAGTATCTCGACATTTCGGTGCCGCCGAACACCCGGCGCCGTTTCAAGGTCGATACCTATCGCCGGGCCTTTGCCTATATCTTTGCCGGCTCCGGCACCTTCCGCGATGCCAGCCGCCCGCAAGGCGTGTTGCTGGAGAAGGAGGTCCGCGGCGAGGAGGTGAACATCCGCGATCTGTCGGGCAACCGCACGCTGGTTCGGTTCGGCACGGGGGACGAGGTGACGGTGCAAGCCGGGCCGGAAGGCATCCGCTTCCTCCTGATCTCCGGCGCGCCCATCGAAGAGCCGGTGGCCTGGCACGGCCCGATCGTCATGAACACCCAGGCCGAGATCTGGCAGGCCATGGCCGACCTGCGCAACGGCACCTTCATCAAGCCCGCGCATTGACCCACCCTGGCCCCGGCCATTGCCGGGGCCATGTGGTGCGGTTGCCCCCAAACCGCCGGGGGCCCAAAGCCCCCGGCCAGCGCCTGCCCTGCCCATGGCAGGCGCTTTGCGCCCGCCAGGTCAGGCGCTGGCCTCTGTCTCTTTGGCGGTGCCGGTCGTGCTGCGCCGTTTCCACAGCGGGCGGGGAAACGCGATGCGTTCCCTGATCCGCCCGCCTGTGGCCTCGGCCAATCCCGCTCCAAAGCGTCTATGCCGTTACACTTTGCCCCAATTTCCGGGCCAAACTGTATCGCGGATTACCGTTTCGGCCCCGCGCCGACCGCCTTCAGGGCCATGTCGGCATAGATGCCCAGCACCTCTGCCCGGCCCAGACGCCCGCCCTCGCGATACCAGTTGGTCACCCCGGTCAGCATGGCGATCAGCGCCAAGGTGGCAAGTTTTGTGTCTGGCAGGCTAAAGACCCCCATATCTCGCCCCCGCTGCAAGATCGCCTCCAGCGCATCCTCATAGCGGCGGCGCAGCGCCTCCACTTGCGCGAAATGCGCAGGCTCCAGATTGCGCAACTCCATATAGGCGATGAAAACCGCATCGGGCCGCAAGATATGGTAGTCCACATGGAAGCGCGCAAATTGCGCCAGCGCCTCTGCGGGGTCTGGAGGTGCGGGCAAATCCGCCAAAGCGGCCAGCAAACCCTCCAGATGCTCGCGCATCATATCGGCCAAAAGGCTTTGTTTGTCAGGGGTATAGAGGTAAAGCGCCCCCGCCTGCACGCCCACCTCCGCCGCGATCTGCCGCATCGACACCGCCGCATAGCCATGGCGCGCAAACAACCGCTCCGCCACCGCGCGAATGCGCGGCCCGGTGATTTCCGAATGCGATCCGGTCTTGCGTGCCATCCTTCCCCGGTAAACTGAACAAGGGTTCATTTCAAGCACCCGGCTGCCGCGCTTTCCACGTCTTTCCCCCCGGATTTGCACGCTTTTCCCCTTCAAAGCTGCGTTTCCTGCGTTATGTTCAACGCAAAGCCGGGCAGGGCGGCCCGGATCAGCGAAAGGCAATTGCCATGGTTTTCGACTTCCTCAAGGGCGAATTCATCGACGTCATCTCTTGGCTCGATGACACGTGCGACACGATGGTCTGGCGCTTTGAACGCCGCGGGCAGGCGATCAAATACGGCGCCAAGCTGACCGTGCGCGAGGGGCAGGCGGCGGTTTTCGTGCATGAGGGGCAGCTGGCCGACGTGTTCGGCCCCGGCCTTTATATGTTGGAAACCAACAACATGCCGATCATGACCACCCTGCAACACTGGGATCACGGCTTCAACTCGCCCTTCAAATCCGAGGTCTATTTCGTCAACACGACCCGGTTCAACGATTTCAAATGGGGCACCAAAAACCCCATCATGTGCCGCGACCCGGAGTTCGGCCCCGTGCGTCTGCGCGCCTTCGGCACCTATTCGATGCGCGTCTCCGATCCGGGGGTGTTCCTGAAGGAAATCGTCGGCACCGATGGCGAATTTACCGCGGACGAGATCTCGAACCAGATCCGAAACACCATCGTGCAGGAGATGAGCCGCGTGCTGGCGGGCTCGGGCATCCCGGTGCTGGATATGGCCGCCAATACCGGCGATCTGGCCAAGCTGATCGCCACGGCGATTGCGCCCAAGATTGCCGAATATGGCCTGACCCTGCCGGAATTCTACATTGAAAACATCAGCTTGCCCGAGGAGGTCGAGAAGGTTCTGGACAAGCGCACCTCGATGGGCGTCGCAGGCGATCTGAACAAATACATGCAGTTCAACGCCGCCGAGGCCATGGCGCAGCCGGGCAATGGCATGGGTGCCATGATGGGCGCAGGCATGGCGGCCGGCATGGGGCTGGGCATGGGGCAGACGATGGCCGGCCCCTGGGGCGCCGCCCCCGCCGCTGCCGCTCCGGCTGCGCCGCCGCCGCCCCCGCCCGCCGCAAAGGCCTGGCATGTCGCGGAAAATGGCGCGACCAAGGGGCCCTTTGGCGAGGGCGATCTGGCGGCCATGGTGCAATCGGGCGCGCTGACCCGGGCCACGATGGTCTGGGCCGCCGGGATGGAGGGCTGGAAGCCCGCCGCCGAGACCGAGTTGTCGCGGCTGTTCGCCATGGTGCCGCCGCCCCCGCCGCCGGGCGTGTGATCTGTTCAAGCTGTTGACAGGCGGGCTTTTTTCGGCCCGCCTTTCGCTGTAGTGCTGTGCCCTGCGGGCCGTGTCGCCCGATCCATCGACCCGAATTCAGGACGCGCATCCCGTGACCAACTCCTTGACCGAGCGGCATTTTCCTTGCGCATCCTGCGGGGCTGACCTGCGCTTTGCGCCGGGGCAGACCCATCTCCGCTGCGCCCATTGCGGCCACGAGCAGGACATTCCCGCCGCGCCCGAAGTGCGGCTGCGCGCGCTGAACGAGCATGACCTGCACAGCGCCTTGCGCGAAGCCCTCCCGCCCGCCGCGATGGAGGAGGCCCCCACCACCCGTTGCCCCGGCTGCGGCGCGCTG